>JBEQSW010000014.1:0-5774 GCA_040348565.1 Myxococcales bacterium
ATCAGGTCCGTACCGGCGCGCTCGGGGCTCGCGCCCATGATTTCGCGCAGCACGCGCATCACGTGCTTGTGCCCCTTCTTGGGCGGCACGATTTTCTCGACTTGATCGGTGGTCATGATCAGGCCGACGCGGTCGTTGTGCTTGATGGCGCTGAACGCGCACAGCGCCGCCACCTCGGTGGCCAGCCGCACCTTGCTGCCGCCTTGAGTGCCAAAGCGCTGGCTGGCCGACAGATCGACCAGCAGCATCACCGTCATCTCGCGCTCTTCGACGAAGACCTTGACGAAGGTCTGCTCCATGCGCGCGCTGACGTTCCAGTCGATGGCGCGCACGTCGTCGCCCGGCTGGTACTCGCGCACCTCGCGGAACGACAAGCCTTGGCCCTTGAACACGGACGCGTAGTTGCCCGACAGCTGCTGAGTCGCGAGCCGGTTGGTCGTGATCTGGATGCGCCGGAGCGCTTTGAGCAGCTCTTTCCTGACCAAGCTCTAAGCCTCTCGAGAATGCGCCCTGCGAAAACGCGCGTTCACGGAACTTCGACCACCTCGAACACGCGCCGCACGATGTCCTCGGCCGTCACTTCTTCGGCCTCGGCTTCGTACGACAACACGACGCGGTGACGCAGCACGTCGGGGCCGATGGCCTTGACGTCTTCGGGGGTGACGTAGCCGCGGTGGCGCAAGAAAGCATGAGCGCGCGCGGCCAGGTTCAGGGCGATGCTGGCGCGCGGGCTGGCGCCGTACTCGATCAGCGGTGCCAGCTCTTTCATGCCCTTTTTCTGCGGCTCGCGCGTGGCGAACACCACGTCCACGATGTAATCCTTCACGCGGTCGTCGACGTACACGTCGCGCACGACCTTGCGGGCGGTCAGCAGCTGCTCGGGCGTGCAACGCGCGGTGGCCCGGCTGGGCAAAACGCCGGTCATGCGATCCATCACCGCGCGCTCTTCCTCGCGCGAGGGGTAGCCGACCTTGATCATCAACATGAAGCGATCGATCTGCGCTTCGGGCAGCGGGTAGGTGCCTTCTTGCTCGATCGGATTTTGCGTGGCCATGACCACGAACGGATCGGGCAACGGATACGTGGTGTCGCCGAGCGTAACCTGGTGCTCTTGCATGGCCTCGAGCAGCGCGCTCTGCACCTTGGCCGGCGCGCGGTTGATCTCGTCGGCCAACACCAGGTTGGCGAACACCGGACCGAGCTTGCTGGAGAACTGCCCCGTCCGTTGATCGTAGATCACGGTGCCGATGAGATCGGCCGGCAAGAGGTCGGGTGTGAACTGGATGCGCGAGAACTTGGCCGAGATGACGTCGCACAGCGTGCGGACGGTGAGCGTCTTGGCCAGGCCCGGCACGCCTTCGAGCAGCACGTGCCCGCCGGCCAAAAGGCCGACCAGCACCCGCTCAATCATGTAGCTTTGCCCGACGATGACCTTGCCGATTTCAGCCGTCAGGTCGTCGATGAAGGCGCTTTCCTTGGCAACGACATCGTTCAGTGCGCGTACGTCCATGGCTTTTCCCGCGCGTAGTTACGCGCATTTCGGGCCCGAGACAATGAACTAGCCGCGCTTATTCCGCGGCTTACTCCGCTATCCCGAAAACCCAGCGCAAACCCTCGCCTGGCAGGCTGCTGAGCCCAACCGCCAGGCCGAATCCCAAAAGCGCCATATCGACCCCCGCCCAGCTGCGCCGCGTCCGAAGAAAGTGAAACGGCACGCTCAGCGGGCCCAACACCACCACCGCCAGCCACAAGGTCGAGTCCGGCCAAGCGCGCCCGAGCTCCACCTCTGAAAGCCGCCTCAAATCGCGTCGCAAAATCCCCCACGACACGGCGATGCCCAACACCGCATCCAACGTGAAAAGCAGCACTTCACCCAAGGCCGCCCGAGCATACGAAAAATCGAAGGTAGGGGTAGGCCTAGTCCCCCGCCCAGCTGGGCGGGTCAAACCCTACGAACGCGCTCGAAGCCGTAACGACAATTCGGGGACCCAGATTTTTTTACAGGGAGATCGGGAGATCGGGAGGGCGAGCAATGGGGGCGCAGAGCCGATCCGGCTCTTGCGTTGCGCTGGGCGACTTCGTAACGGCGCGTCCGGCTGCGACGCGAGCTCGGACACAGAGCGGCGCCCATCTGACCTCCCGATCTCCCGATCTCCCTGTAAACAAATCTGGGTCCGACGAGCGCCGTTACGGAGTTTGGAAGCTCTTCACTAGCTCGAGGAAGGCGCTGTCTTCGCCGCCGGCGGGGCGCTCGGCTTTGCGGAACAGTTGGCCGCGGCCCACGTTGACCTCGCAGTGAATCGCCGCCGTGTACTTCTTCAGCGACTCTTCCGCGGGGTGGTTGGCGACCACTTCCTTGCCGACTTCTTGCAACGCCTCGGACATGCTGCTGCACGTCTTGGACGCTTCGGGTAGCTCGAGCGGTTTGGCGTCGGGACAGCAGCCGGCGCGCACGACGGCGAAGGCGGCCATGTCGTACCAGCCGATGCGCGCGAAGATCTTCATCGCCGTGGTGGCGCCGCCCGTCTTGGGCGCGCTGGCAACGATGGCGACGCGCAGCTTGTCCGCACCCGCGCGCGGATCGGTCTGATCGCAGAAGCCTGAAAAGTCGGGAGCGGAGCCGAAGGTGTTTTGGGGCAGGTAGCCCATCACGCACGAGCTGAGCTTGTCGGTCGGCGCGACCGTCTTCTCGCTTTCGCCGGTGACCGGCACCTCGCCCAAATCGATGGGCTTGTCGCTGGCGGGCGCGGCCGGCGCGCTGGCGACTTTGGGCGCGGCTTCGACGGGGGGCTTGGGCCGGAGAGCGTTGAACACCCAACCGCCCAACAAACCGACGACGATGCCGCCTACCGCCAGCGGGATGATTCGCCGCATGCCGGCCTTGGGCGTCGTGCTGGGGGGGCGGCTGGGCGCCGCGGGCATGGAGGATGTGGTGGTGCCGCCCAGCGTGCGTTGGTTGGCTGGCAAAGGTGGCGGCGACGAGGAGTGCGGGCCCGGCGCGATCGGCTCTTCACCCGCGTGCTCGACGAACCAGCGCGCCAGCTCGCGCTTGAGCGGGCGCACGTCGCGGCTGCGCTGCTCGGTGTCCTTGTTCAGGGCGTGCGCCATGGCCGCGCACAGCGCTGCATCGGTGACGCCGGCCAGCCGAAGCTCGGCCTCGGACGCGTAGCCTTCTCTCGGTGGCGTCGTACCGAGCAGCATTTTGTGTAGCAACGCGGCCGCCGCCCAAGAGTCGTCCGACTCGGTCGGCGGATCTTCGTTGCCGCGCTCGGCGGAGCGGTAGCTGGTGTCGTTGGAAGGGAAGTAACCCAGCACCGGCGGGGCGTGGCCTTCGACCTGGATCAGAATCCCGCGAGGGTGGACGGAACCGTGACAGGCGCCGGCCTCGTGCAGCGAAGACAGGGCGTCGGCAATGCGCAGCGAATAGCGGACGGCGTCAACCGGCTCTTTTTTGCCGATGTCGTCGAGGCGCTCAGCCAACGTCAGACCCGGCAAGCGCTCGGCGACCGCGTATTTCTCACCGCTGACGTCCAGCACCTCCAGCAGCTTGGCCAGGTGCATGTGCTCGACGCCCTTGGCGCGCTCGATGGCGCTGGCCGCCGTCGGCGTCACCTTGAACAGCATTACCGACGTGTTGCCGTCGACCGTGCTGGCGGCGAACGCGTCTACGGCGCCATCGATGGCCGCATCGACGCGATACTTGGACTCTACGACCTCACCGGGGGCAACGCTGGTGGCCAATGAACTCCGAGCTCGACAGATTAACGAGCCCGCACCTCTAATTGAAAATCTTTAGCACGGCTTACTACTCGGTTGATCCGCGCTAGCCATTTGGCTCGTTTCCAGTCGCAAAAGAACGCTCGCAAAGGCTCTTCTATACTCGGCCGGCTGGCGGTCTCGTGGGCGTTTTGGGGTCGGTTCAAGTGCGCCTCGAGCCAGGTCCGCCTTTGGTGCGAGGCCGGCGCCTTCGTGCGCCTGAGCTATTAGGCTCGGGCGAATGGAGCTCTTTGTCGGGACCAGTGGCTTTTCGTACGCGGAATGGAAGGGCAGCTTCTATCCAGCAGGCCTACCCGACGCCGAGATGTTGAAGAGCTACGCGGAGCGGCTGGCCACCGTCGAGATCAACAACACCTTTTATCGCATGCCACAGCCGGCGCTGTTGGAAGGCTGGAGCAACAAGGTGACGGCGATCGAGCGCTTTCGGTTCGCGCTGAAAGCGCCGAAGAGCATCACCCACATTGCCCGCTTGAAGGATGCTGCCGACGGAACCGCGCACTTTCTGAAGATTGCTGCCACCCTTGGGCCGCGGCTCGGACCGATTCTGTTTCAGCTGCCGCCGTTCTTTCGCAAGGACGCGGGCGTGCTGCGCGAGTTCTTGGAGCTGCTGCCGCCGGAGACGCAGGCCGCGTTCGAGTTTCGTCACCCGTCCTGGTTCGACGACGAAATCACGACGCTGTTGGCCGACAAAGGCGCAGCCTTGGTGGCTGGCGATCCGGACGAAGGCGAGCCGTTACCGCTGATCGCTACGACCAGGTTCGGGTACTTGCGCCTGCGCGCTGCAAGCTACGACCTCGCCGGGCTCGAGGCATGGCATGCGCGCATTGCCGCGCAGCGCTGGCAGGAGGCTTACGTGTATCTGAAGCACGAGGTGCTCGGGCCCGCCTATGCGCAGGGGCTGCAGCAGCTCTTCCGCGGTGAGACGCCGGTCCTGCCCGTCGCCACCCCCGCCCAGGCCGCTCCCCCCAAACAACGCAAGGCCGCCAAGAAGGTCGCGGTCGAAGCCAAAAAGGCCGCCAAGAAAACGGCGACCAAAATGGCGAAGGCGCCCAAACCCAGCAAAAGCTGAACCTGCTAGGGCGCCCTTGGCGCGGCGAACCCAGAAACTCTCACCTTCCGATCTTCCGATCTTCCGGTGAAAAAATCTGGGTCCGTTACCGCGACTCTAGGCGTGCCTCACTCTGCCGGCGAGGACGCGGCAGCCCTGGACGTGCTCTCCGCTTCCAGCCCGCTGATGCGCATGCCGTAGAACGAGCGCCACACGAAGAACAACATGGCCAGCCCGAAGCCGATGGCCAAGCCCATGAGCAGGCCTTCGTGGCCCGTTTCCTTCAAGTTCACCGCCAGCTCGACCGCGAGCAAGCCGAACAGGGTCGCAAACTTGATGATCGGATTCATGGCCACCGACGAGGTGTCCTTGAAGGGGTCGCCGACGGTGTCGCCGACGATGGCCGCGTCATGCAGCTCGGTGCCCTTCTCCTTCAGCTCGACCTCGACCACCTTCTTGGCGTTGTCCCAGGCGCCGCCAGCGTTGGCCAGGAACAAAGCCTGGAACAAGCCGAACAGCGCAAGTCCGATCAGGTAGCCGATGAACATGAACGGATCGAGGCAAGCGAAGGACAGCGTGCCGAAGAAGATGACCAAGAAGATGTTGATCATGCCCTTCTGCGCGTACTGCGTGCAGATTTGCACGACCTTCTTGCTGTCTTCGATGGAGGCGGCGCCGCCGTCGAGCTTCATGTTGCGCTTGATGAACTCGACCGCGCGGTAGGCGCCAGCGACCACCGCTTGAATCGACGCGCCGGTGAACCAGAAGATCACCGCGCCGCCCATGATCATGCCGAGCAAGAAGGGCGGGTGGAGGATCGAAAGGCTCTCCAGGTTGTCGGTCAGGCCGTGGGTGAGCAAGACGACGATCGAGAAGATCATCGTGGTGGCACCCACGACTGCCGTGCCGATCAGCACGGGTTTGGCCGTTGCCTTGAAGGTGTTGCCGG
>JBEQSW010000334.1:0-49106 GCA_040348565.1 Myxococcales bacterium
TTCTCCGAGTGCCGAAGCTGGGCGGGTCACCCAGCGTGATGGTTACGGGTGAGCAGAACCCGCTCGTGACCGCGATCGACGCCACGTCGGTGTATTGGGTGGAGCAAGATTTGGGACGGATCCGTCGGGCTGAGAAGTAGCGGGCGGTCGGAGTCGTGCGCGCGAGCGAGTTTCGGGCACTAGCGTCGTCACTAAGGATTCATCACATCTTGGGCTGCCGCGCCGCAGCTCCCTTGCAGAAACTACCATGGCGTCGAAAGGCCAAGCCGAGCGACCGCTTCGGGCTGCGACCCTGCTGGGGGGTCTTGTCGAGAGCCTTCGAGATTTTCACAGGAAGATCGGAAGCGCAGGAAGGGGAGAGACGAGAACCCATTTTTGTTTTTGGAGGACCAAAACCAAAAATACTTCCCTCGAAAGAAAGCCGGAGGGGTTGAACCCGCGACGCTGCTGCAGACTCGCTGGCGGCAGCGCTTACCCCCAAAATTCTCGCCTCTGCTCGCCCTCCCGTCCTCCCGTCCTCCCTGTGAAAAAATCTCGATCGTTCGAGGCGGCCTGGATCCGCTACGGAAGCTTCTGCGATTCAAGCTGCGGCTTGGCAGCCCAAGGTGTGTGGAATCCTTAGGCGTCGTCGCATGGCAGGTTGAGAGATGCCGGTACGGTTGGGTGTGGTGGCGGGTCTTGCCGCTCCCTTTGACTCGACGCTCGGCTCACAGCAGCTGCCAGGCGCGCAGCGCTTCTTCGAAGGTGTTCAGGTGCAGCTGAATCACGCGGGGAATCGAGCCGTCACTCTCAATCTGGTAGCCACCGGCCAGGTTCCAAGTGAGCGGGATCGAAAGCTCGCGCGCTAACGAGAAGATGGCTCGATCGCGCGCACGCATCTGCTCGGTGGTGAGTAGGCCGCCGAAGGGGTCGTCCACGTGCACGTCCGCGCCGGCTTGGTAAAAGATGATGTCGGGCGCGAAAGCTTCGAAGCGCGCGCGCAGTCCGAGCACGCCTTCCAAGTAGGCCTCGGCCTGGTCGGGTCGGCGGTACAGCTCGCCGAAGCTCAGGTGCAGGATCTTTTCGGTGAGCCGTCCAGCGTCGATGATGGCCTGGGTGCCGTCGCCGTAGTGGTAGTCGCAGTCGACGATGGCGATTTTTCGAGCCAAGGCCTCGTCGAGCAGTTGCAAGGCGGACACCATCAGGCCGTTGAAAGTGCAAAACCCGCGGCCGGCGCTGGGCCCGGCGTGATGGAAGCCCGAGGTCAACGACGCGCTGATGCCGTCCTGCAGCGCCACTCGAGCCGAGTCGTGACACGCGCCGCAGGTGTACAGCACCGATCTGGCGACGGATTCCGAGAACGAACCGAAGCCGTTGCGCTGGCGGAGGTGCAGCACGTCGTCGACGAAGCGCGGGTCGTGAGCCCTGCAGACGTCCTTTACCGGGGTGGGCTTCGGGGCAACCAGCTGGATCGGCCAGCCCGCCTCGCGTAGCGCCTCGGCGACGGCCCGCGGCTTGCGATCGCTGGGCGACGCGGGCACGCCCGAATCGGAGACCATCTCCGCCGAGTACAGCACCTTCAGCGTGGCCGGTTGCGGACGCGGTGGGGCGATGGCGGTCACAGTTGTTCCTCGGCGACTCGCTGCAGTTGTTGGATGGTGGCGTCGCCCGGCGCGAACAAGCCGGCGTCGACCTGCGACTGAAAATGAGTCGTGAACGCGCGCGCACGATTCGCGGGCGATACCGCCAAGGTCGTGAGCCGTAAGAACCGAAACCCCCGGCAACGGCGGACGGGGATGACGCTGCCCGGCAAAACGCGGTTGGGTCGCAACGGGACCGGGTCTTCGTAGTGAGCCGCGAACAGGCAGCCGGGGGGCAGCCGCACCCCATTGAGGAGCAGCTCGGCGACGTTCACGCACGAGTGGTCGTCGCCCAGGTTGAGCTTTTCGAGCAGAAGCGGCCGCCCCGCTTCCGAGACCAGCACATTGACGCGGCCCTTGCGCCTGACGAAGCCGTCGCTGACTTCGAGAAAGTACTTCTCTGCCAGGGGACACGTGCCGACTTTCAACGGCTCGAAATGGGGTGGTAGCTCTTCGGTCTCGGGGGCTGCGGCCGCAGGCAACGCCAGATCGGCGATCAGCGTGGCCAGGAGGCGGCTTTCTTCGCGTTCCAGCTGCGCCGGCAGAGCGCGCAACGCACGCTGCAGCAACAGCGCAGGCTCGCCTTCGGGATGGGTCCTGGCCCACTCCGGAAACAGCGTGCTCAGCGTCTCGTGGCTTTGGCTGCGCGGTTGATTCACCAGCACCGCTAGGTGCCGCGAAGCCTGAGTGAACCCGCAACCCCGCCGCGGCGTGCGATGCGAGAAATGCTCGCCCAGCATTTCCTCCAGCGTGCCGTTCAACGCGAAGCCGCGCGCAGCGAACAGCTCGGGTAGCTCATGCGGTTCGAGCCTCGGGCCCGCCTCATCGAGGGACGCTGCGTTAGACGCCATGCGTTGTCTCGCTCCTGGGCAGCAGTCTCGACCCGTGGTCTCGAACCAAGACGAACCGGACGCAGAATTTGCGAGTGGCGCGGGAAATGATTGAAGAAATCGGGGAAGAACGCCTGGCACGGGGCTTGAAACAATCCCGTTCGTAGGTCAGGAGAAAACAGACGTCATGATGCCAAGAAAGCAGCTCGAGGAGATCGCGGCGGCGGTGCAGGGTGTTCCGGTTTGGGGGTGTCTGCCCGGCAGCACGGCCGCCGAAGCTGGCGTGCGCTACGGCGATATCGTGCTGGCCGTGAACGGCATCCCGACGCCGTCGATCGTCGAATACCTCGAGGGGCGCAAGCTGCGCAGCGACGGCTTCGAGCTCCGCATCTTTCGCGATGGCGCCGAGCTCAGCTTCTTCGTGCCGTTCCGCTCCCCGACGGAGCCGATGGCAGCGCTCGCCGCGCAGATCGCCGACGGCCGCTACGTCACGCCCGACTCGGGCGCTCCGCCCGCGAAACCGCTCCCCAGCTAGTCGGGGATGGCTCATGTGCTGCCGATGATCTCCGACAGCCAGCTCGCGGGCGTTTCGGGACCAGCCCGCTCCGCCAGCGTAGTGACCCGGGCCACCACCTCCTCGTAGTCCACCCGCGCGCGGCGCAGCTCGCGTAGCTGCGGCGAAAGCTCGCGCCGTAGCAGCTCGCGACCGCTGGGCTCGGCCGGTGCTTGGTGGTCGCGGTTCGGCATCAGCCCCACGAATGTCGGACGATTCGACAGGTTGGCGCCGATCGTCCACAGCGTGCAGGGCAGCGTTACGGTCGTGCTGGCAAAGAATTCGCGTGCGCTGGCCAGCTGCGACGCCACGCTGAGCAGCTCTGCCGCCAGCTGTGCGGGCTCCAGGAGGGGGAGCGCCGTCGCCAGCCTTTCCCGCAGGGTGGCCTCCGCGCGCACGATCTGCCACAGCCGACGGCGTCCGCCGCCCGCCTCGGCTAAAATGACGGCGCGGCCTGCCGACAAGTGGGCGGTGTTGGCCGCGTGCAGGCGAGCCCATTCGATCAGCTCGTTGCGGGCGCTTTGTAGGTCCGAGTACACGGCGGCGCCGCTCGAGTGAAAGCGGAAGCCCGAGCCCGAGCCGCACCAGTCCGCCCGCCCGCTGCGCGTCGGTCGGATGTCGAGGGCGGCGACCTCGTGGATCAACGCTCGGCCATCGACCGGCGGCCAGATCATACCGCCGGGCATCATCGGGTCCGGCACGAACTCGGCTTCCTCGTGCTGCTCGATGACCTGGGCCGACGCGCCGTTGGTCGGCCACGTTTCGGTCTCTTGCTCGAGCGTGAGGGCTTGGACGACCGATTGGGCGAAGCTCTCGCCGAGGGGCCGGTTACCCTGGTTTTCTGCGGTTTTCAGCCGCGTCAGCAGCTCTTCCGGGGTGTCGTCGTCCGGTTTGCCGCGAGCCAGCTGGCCGCTGCCGGCCAGAGCGCGCACGCGGTCCAAGGCCAGCCGCACCGCCAGCACGAACGCTTCGCGGATGCCGTCACCGCTGGTGGCCGTCGAGGGCACCAGCGCCACCGGCGCGATGCGGTTCAAGTCTTCGCGCATGCGCGGCTGGGGAACCGCGTCGGCGGCGTCCCGCTTGTTGGCCTGCAGCACCAGCCCCACCGGCGGCTCCTTGCCGCGACAGTAGGGCACCGTCTGTTTCACCCAATCCAGCGAGAATTCCCACTCGTCCTCGCGCGTGTCGAGCACCAGCACCACGGCGTCGGCGGTTTCGACCAGCAGACGTCGACGTTCCGCCAGCTCTCGCTGCCCCGGCACTCCCACGATCTGGCAGCGGATCTGCCGGCCGTCGAACAGGCCGCCCACGTAGTCGACCCAATCGAAGAACAACGTGCGCCCCGCCGTTTCCGCGGGCGTCGTGACTTGGCTCGACACGCCGCGCGCGAGCGCTTTTAGGCTGGTGGTTTTGCCCGACAAGGCGGGGCCGTCGTACACGATTCGTACGACGAGCACCCCCCTCGTTTCGTCGATCACTGCCATCGAGGCACCTCTGCCGAGAAAGGGAACCGCGCGCGTCCGACGGCTTGGTCGTCACGTCGAAGGCGCGCGGGCGAAAGTACTCAGTGGCCGCGTCAAACTCGAGTCGAGCTCACATCAAAGCGTTGGCGTGCTTGTTCACCGCCGAGCGGACGAGCGCGATGTTCGACAGCTTCTTGTCCACGGCCAGGTACAAGAACGTGTTCGGTCCAACCAGCTTCACCAAGTGAATTTGATCGCTGAGGGTAATCAGCATGTCCTCGATGGTACCGGTCAGGCCCAGCGTCTTCATGATCTTGAGCTTCTGCTTCACGAGCTCGCTGTTGTACGCGCTGGCCGCGGTCAGATCGAAATCGGTTCGCGACGCTTTGATGGCGAGGGTCATGCCCGAGTCGAGGTCGACGAGCGACGCGGCGATGAAGCCGTTGGCGTCGACGGAGATCTTTTCGAGGACTTCGGTTAGTTGCTTTTCGGTGGCCATTTTTGTGCTTCTTCCTTGGGGTTCAGATCGTCATCTCTTTTTCGACCGCGGCCAGCTGATGTCTGGCCATCGCCAAATTGCCGCGGGTCTTGTCCAGCACCAGATAGATGAACAAGGCGTCGTTGCTGCTCAGCGGCCGAATCAAATGATATTGCCCGTGCAGCGTGATCAGGATGTCCTCGATGGTGTCCTTGAGGTTCAGCGCCTTCATCGTCTTGCGCTTCGCGCGCACGACCTCCGTGTTGCCGGCCGCCGCGACCTCTAGATTGATCGGGCCGGCGCCACCATCGGAGCCGAGCATCATCCCGCTGTTGCTGTCGACGATGCACGTACCGAGCGCGCCATCGAGGTTCATGATCTTGGCGAGCGACTCTTTGATATTTGACACGGGTTTCCTCCTTGCGAGATTGGCGCTCTTGCTCGACGACGACCCGAGTGGCCTGCGTGTTTCCCTGAGCGAGAGCGACCGCGGTCTTTGCAACGCACGGGCCAACTCGAGATGTCCGACTTGTTGGCGGAGGCTCCGATGTCGCATGTCCAATTTGGCCAGCCGCGGTCGCTTCCAGGCCGTCGCGCCGTCGAGATTGGCCATGGTCGAATCGGCCACCCCGAGCCGCACCCGCGAATTGTCGGCGTCGGCCGCCGCCGCGGCGTGGTGCGCGTCTTGCTAAACCGAACCCGATGGGTCAACCGAGCACGGCCGAGGCCGACGTCTCCGTCGTGTCCTACCTGGACATTGCGACGCTGGAGGCGCCAATCGCCTTGTGCTCACTCACGGGCTTGGTGCACGCGGCGTCGCGCTCCGCCCGCGGCCTGCTGCAGCGCGTGTCCCACACCGAGCAGCTGCCGGCCGCGTTGCCGGCCGAGCTCTGGGGACTGTTGGAGCGCACCGCCACCGGTGAAGCGGTGGAATGGCGCTCGCCGGTAGCGCCGCACGAGCTGTTGGGCTGCACGCGCTACGCGGGCGGCCCGGGAGCGTACGTGCTCTTGATGCGCGAGGTGTCGTCGAAACGGGTGGCGCTGTCCGAGCTCTTGCACCGGCAGCGGGTGGACATGACCGAGCACCTGGTCGCCAGTATCGCGCGGGATATCCGCAGCTCGGTGGCGAGCATGGTGTACAGCGCCGAGTTTCTGAACGTCAGCGTCAACCGCGCCGAGCCGGCGGTGTTGGCCGAAACCATGGGCGATATCGCGCGCGCCAGCGCAAGCTTGCAGCAAACCCTGGATTCGCTGCTGGACTACGCGCGCTTGGGGCCCAGCGTGTGCACCCCCGTGCTGCTGCGTGACGTGCTGAATCGAGCCATGGCGTCGCTGCGCGGTCAGTACGGCGAGCGCGCCCACCGCCTGCGCGTGGATCTTGCGCCGCGCGCGGAGCAAGTGCGGGGCAATCCCATCGTTATCGAACAGATCTTCGTAGCGCTGCTGCGCAACGCCGTCGAAGCTTCGCCTACACCGCGCTGCGTGATCGTGACCGCGTTTCCGGCGTTGCCACCGCCCGCGATGTCGTCGGCTACGGGGCCGCGCGTCTGTATTCGGGTGTGGGACGACGGGCCAGGAATTTCGGCGCTCCATCGACGCTTCGTGTTCGAGCCGTTCTTCACCACCAAGCAGGGCAGCCTCGGCTTGGGTTTGGCCATCGCGCGCCAAGCCGCCGAGAGCCTGGAGGGCGCGCTCGAGCTCGCGGACGACGACACCGGAACGTGTTTCTCTCTCTCTCTGCCCGGCATCGAGGAAATCGCATGAAATTGGTAGCTCAGGGCGCGGTGGTCAGTACGGCCGACGATGCGGGTGCATCCGCTATCACTTGGGCGGTGGGCTGCATGCGCACCGGAGTGCTGCTCGGGCCGCCCAGCTCTGCTGGTCCCAGCCCGCAAATCGAGAACCTGGCCGCCACGCTGCCGGAGGTCTTCGGCACCGTCGATGCCGGCTGGCTGGAACGCATCGCCGTCCAGTTGGAGACCGAGCCCGACGAGCATCCTTTCGGTGAGCTGCTGCTGCTCTCCGAGCAGCACGTTCACGTCATCCAGCCTTTGCGTAATCACCGCGGAGTGGCACTTTTGGCGGTGAGCGCGGCGGCCAATGCCATCGGGCTGGTCCTGTCGCAGGTGCATGCGCAAGTCGCGGCGTTGGAGAAGGAAGAATGAACGCTGCCGAGGGCGCGCCTTCGAGTCGCATGCTGTCCAGCATCCCGGCCAATCCGGGCTTGATCTCGGGTGTGCTTCGGCTGCTGGAATTGATCGACGATTTGCCGCGCGGGGCCACCGGCGCGCTCCACTTCGGGGACGAGGGGATGATCCTGGTCGAGTCGAAGAAGATTTGCTGGGCCGTCTCGCGCGGGATGCGCCTGCGCCTGACGGAAATCTTGCGGCGCCAAACCACTCCTCCGCTCACGCGGGAGGCGGTCGAGGAGCTGTATCGCGCCTGTAAGCAGACCGGCACGCCCATCGGCGAAGCGCTGGTGGCAAACGGCGTGGTCTCGGAGGCCGGCTTGCGGGCGGCGTTGTTCAAGCACAACGGCGAAGCCATCGTGTCATTGGCGCAAAACGGCGCGTCGGTCGAGCGCTTCGTCAGCCACAGCAAGACCGGCTACGACCCGAAGTATGCGTTCTCGTCTTGCGAGGTGTTGGCCATGCTCGGTGCTCGCGACGACCCGGCGCGGGCCGCCGCGGCGCAGAGCGAGCTGGATGGCACGTTGGTTCAAGATAGCGTCGGGGCCGCCTTCGTGCGCAGCAGCCGAAGCTCCGGCCCCCTGGTCATCGCCGTCGACTCGGCGTGTGGGCTCGCGGTAACCGATCTATTGCAGGCCTGCGCCTGGGTTTCGGGGTTGTTCGACATGGCGCGGACGTTCGATCCGGACGTGTTCGCCGCGCGCGCGGCGCTGGGCGCTCGCGCGACGCTCGTCACCTGGCGTAGCAACGAGGTCGAGTACGTGGGCCTGTGCGCGTCGCGCCCGGCAGCGGCGCGGCTGATGAGCCGCATGGCCCAGCGTGCGCCGCGCACCAGCGGCGTGATGGCGCTGGGCGTCCGCCAAGAGACGAGCTCGACATGACCCGCCTGTTGATCGTCGAAGACGACGTCGAACAAGCGCGCGGCATGGCGCGAGTCTTCTCCAAGCTGCGCCCCGACCTCACCATCTTGACCGCCCACAACGGCGTCGAGGCGACCTCGTTGATGGGCGAGCGCCCGGTCGATCTCGTGCTCACCGATCTGCAGATGCCGGAGATGGATGGCTTCGCGCTGATAGCGTGGATGAACAACACCGCGCCGGACGTGCCGGTGTTCACCATGTCCGGCTTCGACACCCTGGACGCCGCGGCCAAGCTGCGGAGCCTCGGCGGCATCGAATGCTTTGCCAAGCCGCTCGACGCGCGCGCGGTGCTCGGGCGGCTGGGCGAAGCCATCAATCAGTCGGTGCGGGGCCACGTGCAGAACGTCAGCTTGGCTTCGTTTCTGCAGCTGTTGGAAATGGAGCGGAAGACCTGCAGCCTGACCATCACCTGCGACGACAAAAGCGGCGTATTGGTGGTGCAAAAGGGGGTGTTGGTGGCGGCGCGTACCGGGGACATGCACGGTCAAGACGCGGCCATCGCCATCATCGCCTGGCCGTGCCCGAGCATCGCCATCTCTCGGCGCACCGAGCTGGGTCCGTCCACCATCCAGGCGCCGCTCGGCTTCATCTTGATGGAGGCCATGCGCGTCCAGGACGAGCAAGCGCGCGGGGCATCCAACGACGCTCCGGACTCGGTGCTGCCACCTCGACGGACCTGGCGGCCCGGCGGCTCGGTCAGCCAGTGGCCGCTGCGTTCCGAGACGGCTCGCCCGCTCGACGCCGAGCTGGCGCTGCCCAGCGGCGCGAGGGCGCTGGCGCTCGTGGATACCGCGACCGGACGCCTGCTGCACTCGGCGGCGTGTCCCGATTTTCCACTCGGAGAGCTGGCGCAGATGGCGTCGCAGGTGCTGCTGCAACAGGCCGCGATGCTGAAGCTGTGCAGCGAGGCGGAAGGGGTTGAAGAGCTGGTGCTCTCCACCAGCTCACGCTGCGACGTGATCCGCCCGTTGGGGGCGAGCGCTTTCGCGCTCTTGGTCTTCGCGCCGGAGGAGACGAACTTGGTCATGGCTCGCATCGAGCTGGAGCATTTCGTCGCCGCCCACCGGCCGGTGCCCGCTCAACGCACGCCGTAGCGTCTCAGCCGGGCGCGCAGCGTGGACCGGGGAATTCCCAGATCCAACGCGGCTTTCGATAGATTTTGCTGCGACTCTTCGAACGCCCGCAAGATCATGTCGCGCTGCAGATCGGGCAGTGAGGGCGCGCGGCGCGGGCCGCCGGCTTCGTCGGCGACGGGCCGCGGCAGCACGGCCCTCATCACGCCCGATACTTGGGTGGGCGCCTCGTCGTCGAGCGCGGCAGGGGCGGCCGGGTCGGAGCTCTCGACGGGCGCGGCGGCCGCGCCTTGCCAGGACTCGGGCTCCCCGCAGCGCGCTTGCAGCGCCTTTTCCACGTGGCTGCGTCCGATGAGGCCGCTGCGCGTGTACATGGCGGCGTTCTCGACCACGGCCCTGAGCTCACGGATGTTGCCGGGCCAAGAATGCGCCAGCAAGGCCTGCAGGGCATCTTCACTGAACGAGACGCCCATGACACCGTGACGGTGGGCAAAGTCGTGAATGAAATGTTGGGCGAGAGCGGGAAGGTCGACCAAGCGATCGACGAGCGGGGGAGTACGGATCGCATAGCCGGCCAGGCGAAAGAAGAGATCCGGGCGCAAGGTGCCACCGAGCGACGAATTGAGCGTGCGGTTGGTGGCGCTGACGACGCGAGCCGAGAACACGCGCGTGCGCGTGCCGCCAACGCGCCGAAACTGCCGAATCTCCAACACGCGCAGCAGCTTGGCCTGCAAGCTCAGCGGCATTTCCCCTATTTCATCCAGGAAAAGCGTGCCCCGGCCGGCCTCTTCGAACAGGCCCACGCGCGGCGAGCGAGCGCTGGTGAACGCGCCTGCCTCGTGCCCGAACAGCTCGCTCTCGAACAGCTGCTCCGGTACCGCCGCGCAGTTGACGCTCACGAACGGCTCGCTGGGACAGGTCAGGGCGTGGACGGCCTGCGCCACCAACTCTTTACCGGTGCCGGTCGCGCCTTGAATCAACACCGGCACGTCGCGAAACTCGGCCACGCGTCGGATCTGCTCGCGCAGCTCGGCCGCGTTCGGGCTATTGCCAACGAGCCGATCCAGCGCGGCTGGATCCAGGCCCGCGGCGGGCGCTTGCATCGACAGGTGGCGGCTGGTGCGGCGCTCGGCGGCCAGCTCGCGAATGCGCGCGGCGAGGTGCTCTTCGGGCACCGGCTTTTGCATTACATCGTGCACGCCGGCGCGGGTCGCGGCGACGGCGGTGCGTAAGTCTACGTGCGCCGAGTGTAAGATGGTGGCGGGTAGCCGCCCTGGGGGCACGAGGCCGTAGAGCTCCATTCCATCCATGCTGCCCATGCGCAAATCGAGCAGCATCACGTCGTATTCGTCTATTTGCAGGCGCTCGAGCGCGCTCCGGCCGTCGAACGCGGCTTCGACCTCGAAGCCCTGGAGAGAGAGCACCCGTTGCAGCGAGCGCACCAGCACCTGATCATCGTCGACGACCAGAACGCGGATGACTCCGCTCCAGTCGGTCAGTGGCTTGTGCATGATGGCCAAAGCGCGTCCCCTGCCTCAACGGCGAGCGCCGTTGGGTGTTTAGTTGCCAAGCTTGCATCGGATTTATGTCCGGACACAAGGCTCGAAACTCCGCACCTCGGCCGCCCTCTAAGAAGGCCCGCCATGTGGCTTCTCGCCTCGGGACACGGGGTACACGCCCCGGTCCTTGTACGGGTCGCGCTTCACCCCGCCCAATTGCGCCGTTGATTTAGCGGGCGTCGCCTGGGGTTGCGCCGCTCGGGCCGGCGAGCCCCTTCACGGAGAAGCGGGCAAGCTCGGAGCCTGGCCCGCCGGGGTCACGTTGATTTGGCCTGCGCTGTCGACGATCATCCAGACGCCGCCCGCGGTGACGGCGGCGCCAATGGGTAGGTTGATCAGCCCCGCCGTGCACAACGCGCCGCCCTTGCCGCAGCCCACCGCCGTCAGCACGACACCGGTGGCGGCGGCCATGCCCCCCAGCGACGTCGCGACGACGCCGACCACGAACTCGCCGGTGGCGCGAGGAACGACCCTGACATCCATGCGCTCGAGCTGCGCGTACTTTCGCAGATCGGGCAGCTCGACGAGCTCGTTGCGGTGCCAAAATCCCGGGTCGTACTTGAGCGCGTAGGGCATGGCTGGATCGACCCAGCGCTCGCACGGTGTCTTGCAAACCTCGCGATCTCCGACCACCACTTTCCAATCTTGGGCGGGATCCACGGGCCAAAAGCGCACCTTGACCGTGCCGAGCGGGCCGCGGTCGACGATGTCGTTCGGCAGCGGCTGCAGAAACAGCTGGATCGGCGAGGCGCAAGCCTGATCGGGCGCTTCGGCGGAAGCGGCGTCGCAGCGCTCCGGCAGCCCTGCCTCGCGCAGCACCGATTCGTCGTGCGAGCTTTGCCCGCTGGCGGTGCCGATGGCTTGCACTTCGACTTTGCCCTGACCGCTGCGGGCTCCGCCGGCGCGCAGCTTGAAGGCTCCAACCGATAGCGCGCGGAGCACGTGAGTCGCACCCTGACAGCCCTCGTCCTTCGCCAGCGTGCTCGGTTCGAAGCCACTCAGCTGCATCTGCCCCGAAACCGTGGTCTGCACCGCCAGGCGGCCGCGCTGCTGCAGCTCGCCTTCGAGCGAGACCGCGCCGAGCGGCAACTTCGCATACAACTCGTCGGCGTCGTGGATTTCGATCACGTCGGTGGCGGCGGTGGTGCGACGCCAGCTGTAGCGTCCGGCGGCGCGACACGCGGGCAGCATTCGCAGCGAACAGCCCGAATAGGCCACGACGACTGCGCCTTCGCTCAGCCGAGCTTCCAAATTGGCTTTTTCGGAGGCGGGCCACTCGGTGACGAGCGGGCTGTCCTGATTGGCGGCCAGCTGACAACGTGCGCCCTCGTTGGGGGCGCTGGGGATGAGGGAGGTTTCGCTACTGGGGATTACCCCGCGAGCGCAGCCGAGCGCACCGGGCAGGACTAGCAGCGCCGTCGCGGCGGCTGCGCGCACGCCCGTTCGCCTCGAACCGAGTGAAGGCATGACCTTGCATGCTAACTTGGTCTTGGATCCATGCGAAGGGCTGTTTCGAGTGCGTTCGTGGCGCTGGTTTTGGGCAGCGCGGCCCTCGCAAGCTGCGCCGGGCACGCGGCGTCGGCGCCGTCGAGCGCGCCGAGCCCGCTCTTGGCTACCGGGGCCCCCGAGCTTCACCGCGAGGCACTGGTGCCGGGCACGGCGAGCCAACGAGCGGCGTCGATTTCGTTGGCCGACTTCCGCGGACGGCTCGTGGTCGTCGACTTCTTTGCCGAGTTTTGCCAGCCCTGCCTGCGCGAGCTGCCCGAGCTGGAAGAGCTGCGACAGAGTCGGCCCGAGGTTGCCGTGGTCGGGATTGCGGAGGATGCGGAGCCGGAGACCAGCCTGCGTGTGGTCCAACAACTCCGGCTGAGCTTTCCGGTCGTGTACGACCGCGGTCACGTGCTTTCGGGCCGCTACCGCGTGGCGGCGTTGCCAGCCACCTTCGTGCTCGACCGCGCGGGGGTGGTGCGCTGGGTAGCGAAGGGCGCCTGCACGCGGGCCGAGCTCGAAGCCGTGCTCGACGCGCTGGACTAGCCGCTATTTGGGCTTCTGACAGTAGGCGTCGTTTTGGTCGATGTTGCCGTCGCCATCGTTGTCGATGCCGTCGTCGCAAATCTCCAAGTTGCAGTCGTCGACGACGCAGTCGCAATCGTTGTCGATGCCGTCGCCACAGATCTCTTCGGCCTGGCATTGGCTGCAGCCCGCTTCGTCGGCGGTGCCGTTGCAGTCGTTGTCCAGCGAGTCACCGCAGATGTCGACGCAGCGGCACTGGGTGTCTTCCGAGGTGTGGGTCCAGAAAGCGCGGTGGTTGCCGTCGGCAATGTTCTGAAAAGGGGCCCAAAAGCCGGCATAGCTCGGATCGGCCTGGGTCGGATCGATGGCTGCGATCCAAATCTGGTCCTGCTTGTCGTCGCGTGGCCGTACGGTGGCGTACTCACGCAAGCTGGAGAACGCGATCCAGAAGATGCCGGGCTTGGTGGACGGCGCCCAGGTGGGCATGGAGTTGCCCAAATCCAACACCCCATCCACGTTGTTCACGCGCTGGTTGACGCGCAAAAGCGGGGTGATCTGGCCGTCATCGACCCGGATTAGCCGCAGCTCGGCCGATTTGGCGTCGCGCGAGCTGCCCGTCGCGTGGACGTAGGCGATGTATTTGCTGTCCGGGCTCCAGACGGGGAAGAAGTTGTTGTCGGTGGCGTCGGTGCTCTCTACCAAGATCTCCGCGGTGCCCCAGACGCCGGCGTCGTAGCGCAACAGCGCAATCGACCCGCCTTCGACCTCTTTGTTGCCGCCCTTGGTGCCCAGCGTGATGGCCACGCGATCGCCCACGGCCGCCCAATCGGGGTGAGTCGCGACGCTGCCGGCAGGGGTGGCGACGACGCCCGCATTGTCGCCGACCGGCGCTCCGCTGTCGGAATCGATGAGCGTGAGCGTGCCGTTGGCGGCGACGAGCAGCAGCTTCGCGTCCGGCGAAAACGTGGTCCAAGCCGACGCCATGCCACCGCCCATCGCTCCGTCTTTGGGCGGCTTGGGCATCATGCCCGGCTTGGGCATCATCTCCGGCATCGGCATCGGCGCAGGGTCGGTAGTGGCGCCGGCAGGTACGATGACCTCGCGCGCCGGCACCGACACTTCGCGCAGCGTCTCGCCGTTGTAGCCCACGGCCAACCGCTTCCCGTCGCGCGACAAGGTGTGGCAGGCGACGCATTGCTCGGCGTCGGCGGCGGTTGGATCCGTGTAGAATTTCTCGGGCAGCGGCTGGGCCACGGTGGCGCGCATGATGCCCTTCGTGCCCGTCGACCAGTAAAAGATGGCGCCTTCGACGGCGGCGTCGCTGAACAGGAGCGTGATGGGCGCTGAAGTCCAGGCATCGACAGGGTCTGCGCTGTTCAGCCCCGAAACGCTCAGCTCGACGGAAGCGCCGCGGTTCGATTCGGCGATCCAGTCCCACTCTTCGTCGCTCGGTGTCCACGACAGCGACGCGGTGTACACGGTCACGGTGGTGTTGGGACCGACGAACCGAAGCTCGAACAGATTGTTGGCGCCGGCCGACCAATCGTGGCGAATGTGCGACACGTTGAGCGGGAACATCGTTTCGTGCGACGGATAGACGATGGCCGGATCGCGCTCCGCGTCGCTGCCTGCTTCATGAGGTGTAGCGCCGGCGAAGGTGGTGGCGGCGTCGGCGGGGGCGTCGCTTTCCACGAAGGTCTGCTCGCCGGTGTGATCGGCACAGGGCGACGCGCCACAGGGACCAGTCTGGCCGTTGCCGTTGCCGCCGAGCGCCAGGCTGCCACCTCCCGAGGGCCCACCGCCCGCGTGGCTTGCACCGCTGGCGGTGGCCTGCCCCATGTCCACGTCTTTGCCGCCGCAGCCAAAGAACGCCGCGGACACGCAGGACACGCCCAACAAGCAAGCGCCGAAGAGCCGTCGGTCGCCATGAGAGGTCCCGGCGCTCACTGCAGCAGCTCACCTATCTGCTTGCGGTACGGCGACGTCGGGAACGCTCGCTCGAAGCCCGCGGCGCGTGACAGCGCGGAGGTGCGGCGCCCGAGCGCCACCAACGCCGAGATCGCGATGAGCTCGCGCTCCTGCGTCAACTTCCCCGACGGGTAGTCGCTGCGGTGCTCCTCGGCCAACCGCAGCGCTTCGGTCGGCGAGCTCTTCAGCGCCAGGCGCGCCGCGCGCAACAACTCGAGCTCGCTGGGAACCGAGGCCGCTCCCGGGCGGGTTTCGCTTTCGTTCGGAGACGGCTGCACCAATTGACCCGACTTCCGGGACAGCGCCGGCTCGCGCCGCGGAACGGTGTCGGCTTCTGGCTCGGCTTGGCCGAGCGCCGCTCGCGCCGTTCCACTTTCGTCCGTTCCGGAGCGAGCCGAAGCAGGTCGAGGCTCCAACTCCGGAGCCGGCGGCACGGGCGCGCCAGGGTTGCTCGGCGGGACCGCATCGACCGGCGGGGTTTCGGGCAGCCCAGATAGGTGGGCACCGCTTCGGATTTCCGCTCGCTTGGATGCGCTTCGGGCTTGGCCGACGGGCGACGCCGCAGCGGGGGCCGGAGGCGCGACGGGCGCGTGCGAGGTCGGCGGGCTTGGCCAAAGCAACCAAGCGGCCAACCCCACTGCCGCTGCCGTTCCGGTTGCAGCCAACGGCCAGCTCAGGCGATGGGCGGCCCCGGCGGGGGGCGAGGCGGCGTGGTGCGGCAGCGTCATCGAAATGCCCTGCAGAGACAGCCGCGTTGCCAGCGATGCCAGCTCCGAAGCGTCGGGGCCGCGCGTCGAAAGGTCATGCAACGCCGAAGTGAGCGCGGGGCTCGCAGCGTCGCGCAGGCGCAACAACTCCGGCGTCGAATCAACCGGCTTCAAGGATGCCTCCCTTGCTGGACAGCGACGGCGCAGGCTCGTCGAACGCGCGTTGAATGAGCGTGTGCGCCGACCGGATGCGCGAATAAACGGTCTGAAGCGGGGTCTGCAAAGCCTCGGCAACCTCTGCCAAGGTCAGCTCTTCGATTTCATGCAGCACGAAAGCCGCACGTTTGCCCTCGTCGAGCTGGTCGAGGGCGGCCAGCAGCCGGGTGAGGCGGCGCTTTTGGTCCAGCTCGTCGCCCTGCGAAGCCTCGACGCTCTGGTCGGGCGGGGCGTCACTGACGATTTCGCGCCGCACGCGCGCGCTGCGTCGGTAGTCCGACGCCATGCGGACGCAGATGCCGTACAGCCAACCACGCAGAGATTGGCCGTCGAACTCGGGCAGCTTGCGGTGAACGGTGAGCATGACTTCCTGGCACAGGTCTTGGGCTTCGTGCGCGGGCACCCCGAGGTTCATCAGGGTTCGCCAAAGAAATTGGGCGTGCTGCTGAAAAATCTCCGGAAACGAAGGAACGAACGGCGCTGTCGCCGGCGCGGCCAAAGTTGGCGATTCGTCCACAGGACGAAATGGCCCTAGCCCGTCGCTTTTCTGAGCCGTGCGCATGCTTGGGAAGTGCTCAACGAACGATGAGACCTACGCCCAGTCGGGCCGTCAACGCGAACGAGCTCATTTGGAAGGCCAAATGCGACGTTCCGAGCACGTCCCGATACAGGTAGCGATCGGCCGAGACTGGAAAAGAGCCTTCCAGCCCCGCTCCAACGAACAGCCAGCCCCGGGGCAGCCACGCGCCAGCGACGCTCAACCCAGGCATGGCGAGCCACTCGGTCTTGGAACGAGCGCCGTCGAGCCCCACGCTGCGCACCTGCAGCCGAGCCAGAGCCACTTTGCCGCAGGCGCTCCACCAGACAGCTTCGCTGATGCCCTGAAGTGGGCACAAGCCAAGGCCAGCCTCCGCCAAACGGAACTCGAGCCGACCGCTGTCGACGGGCTCGCGATCGGGCGCCAGTAGCGCGGCGTCGAGGCTCAGTCCCCAAAACCGCCCGGGCTTGAGCCGAGCATCGAGCGCCACGCCAAACCCCGGATCGGGTAGCAGCCCCATCGTGGTGATGGCGGACGCATACACGGCCCAATGTCCCGGCTCGTAGCTGGCCCGTTGCAGACTGGGCACCGTTTCGATCGGCCCTTCGTTCGTGGGGGCCACCACGGGGGCAGGGGGGCGGGATGGGCTGGTCGGCCTCGTCGGTTCCGCGTTTTTCGGCTCACTGGCGCCGGGCTCGGCCGCGGTGGAGCCGGCGTCGATCATCAGCGCGACCACCAACGTCAGCGGCTCGTCGAGGCTCTCGCAGTCTTTGCCCGTCACGCTGCGCTCCCCCCAGGCCCGCCCGCTGCCGTCCTCTTGGCTCACGGTCGCGACCGCCGCCCCCCCGTTTTCGCGCGAAACGCGCACCCGAATCGTCAGCGACGGCTCGCCACCGAAGACCGGGCGGCCCAAATAGGCCTCGACGCCGGCTTTCACGGCTTCGCTCCGGTCGCAGGCGGGCGCCAAACGCTCTTGGTCCCAAATCAGCACGGCTTGCGCCAACGGGTCCATGTGCGGCGGGGTGGTGCTTAACACGCCCGGGCGCCGTGTTGAAGCGCGGCGCTATTTGACTTTCTCGATGGTGCAGTTGGCACTGCAACCGTCGCCGCTCGTGGCGTTGCCGTCGTCGGCCAACGAGGCGCTGAAGCGCCGCGAGGTCACCGCGCGGCCTACGCGCCTTCCCGGTGACGGGCGCGTGTTCATCGTCCCGTAGCCCACGACGCGGCAAAGGCCAAGAACGACCCACCAAGTCGCACCTGCTCGCCGCGGCCGTAATACAGCCTGCGCGAGTTGCGCACCTTGTGTTCGTCGTGCAACGCGCGGCGTCCGGTCGCTACCCTCGTGGGTGATAGTCGATCTGAAAATCCGACGCCCGAGCCTTACTGTCCGCCGTAGCGTGTTAGATTTAAGGTTGTGGGTCGTTTGTCTTTTGCACCAGCTCGGCGCCGGAGCGCGCGCCGTCGTTTTGGCGGCGCTTGGCTCGTAGGCGCAGGATTGCTCGGTTTTGCTTGTTCGGTGTACGAAGCTCCGACCGACGACGCGGGCGAAGCAAGTCAAGCCGCCAGCGCCGGAGAAGAGGCCACTGCGGGCAGCGCAGGGCAGAGCAACCACGCCGGCGCGAGCAGCGGAGGCGTGGCCACTAGCGCCGGCACGAGCACGGGCACGAGCGGCACCGTGGCCGAGACGGCCGGCACCGGCGGCGGCGCGCTCGGCGGCGCCACCAGCGCTGGCGGCGAGCCGAGCGTGGAGCCTCCGAACGGCGGTGAAGCCGGCGCTCCCAGCGTGCCCGACACTTGCCCGCAAGATCCGAACAAGCTTTCACCCGGTGAATGCGGCTGCGGCGTGCCCGAAGCGCCTTCCGCCACCCTAGCCGACTGCCACACGCTCGAGTCTTTGCTCGTGCACCGCTACGATTTCGAAGGCTCCGGCACCGCCGTCAAAGATCGGATCGGCACGGCTCACGGCGTGATCGCGGGCGGTGCGACGCTCTCGAAGCTGAACGGCAAAGGCGTGGTACAGCTCGCGGGCGGCTCCACCGGCTCGTACGTCGACCTGCCGAACGGCACTTTGTCGTCGCTCAAGAACGCGACGCTGGAAGCTTGGATCACTTGGGGCGGCGGCAATGCCTGGCAGCGCATTTTCGACTTCGGAGACTCGAGCGCGTCGGTGCCGGAGAACAACCCCGCCGGCGGCAAAACTTACCTATTTTTGACGCCCAATTCCGCGAGCGGCATCTTGGCCACCGCTTTCTCGTTGTCGAGTCAGGCGCAAGAGGTCGGTGTCGCCGGCCCCGCGGTGCTGGCGCAGACGTTGAAGCAAGTCGTGGTGGTGCTGGACGACGACGCTGACCTACTGCAGCTGTACCTAGACGGCGTGAAGCTCGGCGAGCACGCCTGGACCAGCCAGCTGTCGAAGATCAACGACGTGAACGCGTGGCTAGGCCGCAGCCAGTACTCCGCGGACCCCGAGCTGAGCGCCGTGTATCACGAGTTTCGCATGTACGGCGCCGCGCTCAGCGCGGCCCAGATAAAGTCGGCGTTCCAGGCCGGTACCGACCCGGCGTTTCTCGCGTACTAGGATCCCGTTCCCGCCGGCGTGGGCTCAGGCTTGAGCGCGGCGCGCGAGGGCTTGCACGGTGCTGACGATGTGCGCCATCGGCACCGGCTTGATCAGCCAGCCCTTGGCGCCCGCCTTGCGCGCTCGCTCGATGGTGGTCTGCTCGGCCTCGGTGGTCAGCATGATCACCGGAATGTCGGCCGTCTTGGGATCGGCCTTCAAATGATCGAGCATCTCCATTCCGTTCATGCGCGGCATGTTCACGTCCAGGATGATCAAGGCGAACTCACGCTCGCCCGCGCGTTCCAGGCCGCTGACGCCGTCGCCGGCTTCCACCACCGCGAAGCCCGCCGGTTGCAGCGCCTTGGCGATCTCGCGCCGTATGGTTTGTGAATCGTCGACGACTAGAACTTCTCTCACGGCTCTTGCTCTCCTGTGCGCTCAAAACAAGATCGTGTCGCCTTCGGACGCCACGCGATTGGGACCCACGTACTTGAGCTCGGTGTCGTCGAGCATACCTTCGACGGTGACGACCACCTCGCCGCGTAGCGTGCGGCCGGTATAGGCGCGCATGGTCGCCGGCGCGCTCTGCAGCTGGCTTTCCAATAGCTTGGGCTCGAGATTCGCGGGCAGGCCCGCTTGCAACCTCACGCTGAACTGCAGCATGCGATTCTTGATGCGCCCCATCAACTGATTGGTCAGCTCACGCGCCCAGTCGCCCTGACGAAAGCCGTTCGGCGCTTCACTCTTCATCAACCCAATCACCGCGCTCGGCAGCGAAAGCGTCAAGCGCCCCGAGCGTCGCGACTCGGTGGTAAAGCCGATCATCGCCGACACGTCGGGCAGCGTCGGCGGCCGTTCACGCAAGCTCCGCGGCATGGGCGCGAGCGCGATGCCGTAGGCTTGAAACAACTCGACGAGCGAAGCCTGCACGAGAGAATCGATGGTGCCGCGCTGAGCTTGGGCCGTCGATGATTGCGGCATGGACTCGGGCGCGCGGCGCGCGCTCTGACTCGGCGCTTCACGTGCGGTGAATTCGTGGGTGCCGTGGGCAGGCTCGTCGGCGGTTTACTCATGGCAGTTCGACACTTCGAGTCTTGAACGTCGCAAAATTGGCGCGGGTAAGCCAGCGATAAAAACAGCTTTTCGACGGCGCAGGTTTGCCTACACCCGCTAGTCGCGAGGGCGTGAGAATCAACGCGTACGAGTTGATAATTCGCGCTTCGGTCACCCACTCACGAGGCGTCGACGGTTGCCCATCGGATGACCCGGCGGTCTCAGAGCTTGCTCAGCGCTCGCGCGACGAAACGCCCCAGCCGTTCGCCGACCAGGGCCGGATCCAAATCGCTGCGCCCGGCGTCGAGCCAGCCGGGAAGCCAGCTGCTTGCGTCCGGATGAGCTCGCAGCGCTCCGACCAGATCCCACGAGGCGAGATCCTCGACGTACAGGCCGCGCGCCGCTTCGTACGAGCGCAAAAACTCGTCCGCTTCCGCCAGGCCGAACAGCAGCGAGAGGTCACAGCGACAGTAGCCGACGTCGAACTGCCAAGGACCGCGTCGGACGCAGGTGAAGTCGAGGACGGCGCTCAGAACACCGTCCTCGAACAGCGCATTGCCCAGGTGAAAGTCGCCATGGATGAGCTCGCTTCCGGCCACGGAAAAGCTGCCGAGCGCCCGCCGCACGCTCGGCCACGCAATGGCATGGCCATCGGCTGCCGTCTGCGTCAGCTTGAGCTCGAAGGCTCGTAGCTCGCTCGGTACGCGAGGCGCCGCGCGATGAAGCTCGGCCAGCGCACGTCCGAGGCTGGCGGCACGCGCCAGAGCGTTGCGCGGAGCAAGATCGAGCGAGCCGGGCACGCGGGTCAGCAAGATGGCTGGGTGCCCGCAACCGCGTCCGTCCGGGTCGAATGCCAGCACGCGCGGCGTCTGGTAGGGCAGAGCGCATTCGCCAATCGACGCCAGCGCCGCCACTTCCTGTGCGATGGGCGGCCAGATGGGCGAGCGCTCGCCGACGAACCGGCGGAGCACGACGGCGCGCTCCGGGGCCGTGTCGGCGCCGACCTCCAAGAGGTGAGTGCTGGCGGCGAGCCCTCCGCGCAGGCGCGTGACCCGACACGGTTGCCCGACGGCGCCGACGGCGGCCAGCCCCCAGTCGAGTGCTTGCTGGGGCAATTCCTCGATTGGTGACGCCGCCACCGCGCGAACCTTTCAGTCGGGCGTCGACTCGTCAAGCGTGACCCACCAGGTCTCGGAGCGAGACGGGTGGAAGCGGGCGATTCTTCACCATCTCATAGGATGGTGTTACAGGCGAAGGACGTCGGCACATCGTGCGGGGGTGCGTGAGGCACCCCTAGAGCTGCTCGAAGCCGTTGGCCGGCGCATCAAGGCGCTTCGGCAGGCTCGTGGCTTGACCCAGGATGCCGTGGCCGAGGCGCTGGGCATTGCGGTGAA
The DNA here is from genome assembly GCA_040348565.1 of Myxococcales bacterium. Taxonomy (GTDB): domain Bacteria; phylum Myxococcota_A; class Polyangia; order Polyangiales; family Polyangiaceae; genus PMG-095. The sequence continues at coordinate 21,134 of JBEQSW010000334.1, forward strand.
GAACGTGCAGCGGCTCGAGGCCGGGGGGCAGAACCTGACGCTCAAGACTTTGGCGCACGTCGCCGACGTGCTCGACGTGGAGCCCCATGAGCTGTTGAAGAGCGGGGCGGTCTCTTCCCCCGACGCCGAGGTCTCGCTCAAGCGGGCGCTGCGGGGACTGACTCGGCTGGGACACGAGCTGTTTGCCGCCGACGCGCCTCCCGCGCGCGGTGGCGTGCCGGTGATGAGCCTTCAAGCGGCGGCCAGCCGTTTCGGCGGCGGCCGCAACGTCGAGGTGAGCGCCTGGTTGCGGCTCAAGGGCGCGCGTCAGTCTCAGTTGGTCGGTCGGTTCGTCGCGCAGGTCGCGGGGCGGTCCATGAGCCCCACCGTGCCGAGCGGGGCGCTAGTGCTGTTTCGAAGCCCGGTGGTGGGTCCTCTGGACGGTCGCGTGGTTGTGGCAGAATGGCGCGACTACTCTGATCCCGAGACCGGCGGCGCCTATGTGTTGAAGCGCGTGGGCTCCGTCGAATCGCGCTCGCGCGGCGGCCTGCAGCTTCAACTGCGCTCGGACAACCCCGACTTTCCGCCCTTGCTGGTCCAGGCCGAAGACGCAAGCGAGCTGCGCGTCATCGCCGAGCTCGAGCGCGTGCTGTGGCCGGCTGCCCGTAAGTAGGTTGCATCGCGCACCATCTTGTGTGATGGTGTCTCGTGTTGCCGGCTTCGGGGAGTCAGCATGCTTTTTCATCGATTGGGACTCGGTTTTTCGCCTTCGGCTTCGAATCCAGGGCGCCGTCATTGCTACGTCGGGGCAAGCGCGCTCGACCAACTATTGGAGACGCCCGGCGCGCTCGAGCTACTGGCGGAAGCGCTACAAGTTGCCGCTTCACCTGCTGCCCTGTCGCTCGTCGAGCTGCTCGAGGCCATTCGGCGCCGCGCGATTCATCTGGCCGTTACCCACTCCGCAGTGCGCGGGCTTTCGGTCGAAGAGATAGTCGTCGTCACGGCCTACGCTTCCAGCCTATTCAACCACACCGCGTGGAAAAGAGAGCTGCTTCGTCGGCTGAGTCAGCAAGAGCTGACTGACTCTTGCCGGACGTGGCTCATGCAGCGCGCTCGAGTCATCGAGCCAGGAAGCCGCCTGGGCCGGGCGCGCTGGCCGCTGGTGGGTTGCACCTCCCCGGACCTCCGCTCTCCCGAACAATTCGTGGTCGCGTTGGCGCCTTTTGCCGAGCCTGAAGCTCTCGGAGCCGAGCTGGACCGCCTGACGAACGAGGCAAGCTTTGCTCACGAGCACTACGTCGCTTGCTGTCCCGCCACGGCGCTCGGCTACCTGCACCAACATGCCCATTCGGCCCAACCGGCGCGTTGGGACTCGTTGGTGCTAGAGCGCAAGCTGCGCGCGGCCGGCGTTGGTCTGCTGCTCGTCGAGCGGGACGGAGTCTTGCTCCAACTGCCCGCCCGCTACGATTCGCGGCCGCCGCTGTGCGCAGCCAACGGTTTTGGTTGAGCCGCCGCGCCGCGTGAGCTCCGCAATCAGGCACGGAGCATTGCGCCCCGCGCGCGGCAAATGGTCCGAGCTACTTTCCGTCCAGGAGCCCCACCCCGCGGAGTGCAACTCTTCGGGCTGCGGATCGCTTGTTGCACCCAGCAGCGATGCCCCTTTTCTGAAGGAGTCATTCGTCATGCCCCAGACCAATTCGCAACGCAGCCGTCAGTCCATGTCGCGCCCGAAACCCATGCCCGAGCCGGCGCCGAGCCCGGATTTTGCCGAAACCGAGGACCAAGTGTTCGGCCTGGTCAGCGTGCTTTATCACTCGCTGCAGGGCGCGCAGGCCAGCGAGCAATACGCCAGCGACGCCGAGCGCGCCGGTGACGACGAGCTGATGAAGTTCTTCGAAGAATGTCGTCAGGCTCAGAACGAACGCGCTTTGCGCGCCAAGCAACTACTCGTCGAGCGCATGGACGAGGCCACGAACGGCGGAGACGAAGACGAAGACGAAGACGAAGACGAAGACGAAGACGAAGACGAAGACGAAGAAGCGTGAGCGTGCGCCGGCCGGCACCGGGAGCCTTGCGTCCCGGTGCCGGCTGGGGCGCTACGCTCCTAGCTGGACGCGCGACGCGCTTTCGAGGTGCGCTTCTTCGAGCCCTTTTTTGACGCTTTCTTGCGCGAGGGAACCTTGGCCCCGTCGCGGCGCGCCTCGGATAGCCCGATCGCGATGGCCTGTTTGCGGCTGGTGACCTTCTTGCCCGAGCGACCAGAGCGCAGCTTACCGCTCTTCATCTCCTCCATGCTGCGCTGCACCTTCTTGCCTGCCTTCTTGCCGTAGCGTCGCGAGCTTTGCTTCTTGCGTGTTGCCATGTCGCAGCGCTCCAGCAATCCGCATGCCGGTCGGGCCGATCACGCGGGGCGTTGCTTGCAATTGGCGCACACGCACGAGCCTGGATCTCGCTTCGTTCACGATCGAGACCCGCTGGCAGTGCGGGCAGACGATAGCAACGTGAAGCGCCGCCTCAGCCATGTTCGCCCGCACGGTGCGCTGGACGACACCGGTCATCAAGTCCGCGTCCTAGCGGGCGCTAGCGCAATATTCTTGCGGAGAGGTCGTGAAGACTTGCATGCCCGAGCCGGCCCAGGTGCGGAGCTCGTCGCTGTGCTCGAGCAGGCAGTCACCGAGGCGATCGAGCGCTTCGAGCTCGGATACGCCCACCGATGCCGCCAGGTAGGTGATCAAGTCGCAGGTTGCAGGGTCGACGAGGTGGTGGTCGATAGGGGAGGCCATGGTGAGCGGGACTAGCCTCTGCAGGTTCCGTTCCTAGCGAGCCGCCGACGCAGGCGGCAATATCGCCGGAGCTCGAGCCGTTTTCGGCAGGTCGTGCCTGTGGCAAGCCGTCGCATTGGGGGAAAGCCGTCTCGTGGGTGAAACCACCGACAGCGTCCTGGCACGCGAAGTGCTGGTTCACCAACGGACATCGCCCACTTGAAGCCGATGAGGCAAACCGAGCAAAACGGCGAGTCCCGCTCAACCATGTTGGATTCAAAAATCTCGTGCAAATGGCTATTCGGCGCCGCCGCGCTCTCCGCTTTGGGCTTCGGCATCGTCAGCTTGGCGGTCGCGCGAGGCAAAACTTCCCGCTTCGACAAGCGCGCGAAGCGCCGCGTCCATGGGATCAGAGTGGACTCGAAGCACCCCAAGGCGCTGAGGACGGTGGCGCTGAGCACGACTCCGCTTGGCAAATGGTGGGGTTATGTCCCGCCGTCACTGTTGACCGCGAGCCGACTGCAACGCCAAGGCCGAACTGTCGCCGCCCTCACCGTGGTCGGCACCGCCATTTCGGCAGCTTTGTTGCCGGTCGCGCTAGACCGACTGATGAAACGTCGCCTGCCGCCCCCGGAGCGGCAAGAACCGAGTAGGCAGAGCTACCCGAGCGGCCATGCTCTGCAAACATCCGCCATGGCCGTGAGCACCGGCTACGTGCTGTTGCGCGAAGGTTTGGGACCACGTTGGTCCGTCGCGCCGCTCGGTTTGGCGTCGCTGGCGGCCGGCGCGGGTCGGCTGCTGCTGGATCGTCACTGGACCAGTGACGTTTTGGGCGGTTACTTCGCCGGCGTTGCGCTGGGGGCCACCTGCGCGGGCGTATACGAGCTTCAGCGCTGAGCCGGTCCTCGTCTAGGCCAACGGCGAAGACGTAAAATGCTCCAAAAGATCGGCGGGGTCGTCGTAGATGGCGATCGCTTGAGCCAAATCCTGGTCGCTACGCCCGCCGCAGCGTAGCGCGATGGTGCCGAGCCCGGCGCGGCGGGCGGCTTCGATGTCGTACGGCGTGTCGCCCAGCATCAGCACGCGCTCGGGGTCGAGGTCCAGTCGGCGTAGCGCGGCTTGAACGATGTCCGGATCCGGCTTGGAGTGTTGGGCGTCGCTCGAGGAGCTGGCCCCTTCGAGCAGATCTTGGACCTTGGCTAGCCGCAGCAGGGGCTCGATTTCCGAGTGGGACGCCGAGCTGGCCACGCACAGCGCAAGGCCCGAGTCGCGCATGCGACCGAGCAGCTCGCGGGTCTTGGGAAAGGCCGTCAGCTGCGGCAGAAACTGCTGCTGGAAGATGGCGCTGCGATATTCGCTGACTTTCTTGCCGAGCGGGGAATCGGCGGCCACGTTCGCGATCGCCGGCAGCAGGTTGTCGCCCCCCATGCCAATCGAGCGTCGGACCACCGCGTAGGGTACGTAAATGTCGAAGTGGGCCAGTGCCTGCACCCAAGCGCGCGCGTGCGCGTCGTTGCTGTTGACCAGCGTTCCATCGATATCCAAGATGACGCCGCGCACGTGCCGCGTCATCGCGTCACCGCGCGGCCGGGGCGAGCCGTGGCCAGGCGCGGTGACGCTTTTTTGCCTGGCCAACACAGGGAGCACGTGGCGCCGCGGTATTTGTGACCCCGGGAGCAGGTGTGCCAGACCAGGCTGGCTTTCTTGGATGCTTTCTTCATGAGCAGCGCGCCCCCCCCTGCATCCCCGATGCCAGCTCATCATTGGTCTCATTTGAGCTGGAGGCCACGCCCGCTGATCCTGGCTTCTGGCTTCGTTTTCGCTCCGGTCCGGTGCTCACGTACCCCCGTACGCTCCGCTCCGGTCCTCGCGAAAGCCTCGCCAGAAACCAGGCTGAGCGGGCGGGCAGCTGACAGATGAGACGAGTGGTCAGCCGATGCCAGCCCGCCCAACGTGGACCCGCTGACCTAGGAAGCGGCCATCAGCTGGGCTTCGCGCTGCTGCTCGTGCCGGTAGAGCTCCAGCTCTTCGGCGAACGCGCGGGCGATGCTCGGACGCTGGCGCATCCGCGCCATGAACGCCGATATGGCGGGGTAGGGTGTCCAATCGACGGGCGCGACCAGCGACCAATTGAGGACCGCAAACAGATAGCCGTCGGCAATCGAGAACTCGTCGAGCAAGAACTCTCGGCCGGACAACGATTGGTCGAGCCAGGCCAGGCGCGAGGCCATTTTGGCGAGCGCATACTGCTTGGCGCCTTCGGGCGCGCGTTGATCCAGTAGCGGCAGGTACAGAGCCTTGTGCAGCTCGGTGCCGATGAAGCACAAGTATTGCTGCAGCTTGGCGAGCGCCTTCGGCTCGGTCGGTGCCAGCCGCGCCTCCGGAAAGGAGCGAGCGATGTGCTGCAAGACCGCCGCGTTTTCGCCGAGCACGTCGCCGTCCGGTAGCTCCAGCGCCGGAACCAAGCCGAGCGGGTGGATGGCGAGGAAGTCTTCGCCGGTGGACGTGCGCTTGGTCTTGCCGTCGACCTCGACGAACGTGGCTTCTGCTCCGGCTTCGTACAGGGCGATGCGGCTGGCGAGCGTGCAGGCGAGAGGGGAGAAATACAGCTTCATGTGGTTGCCTCCTTGGCTAAGGCGAATCTGGGGCCAGGCCGGTGATGCGTCCAACGCATGTTTGTGATAGAGCTTATGCGTGAAACGCATCGCTGATTCGGTGCCGGCCCCCGAGCGCATCAGGCCCCAGCTCGAGCTGCGTGATTTGGAGCTGGTGTTGGCGCTCGCGTCGGCGCGCACCACGTCGGCCGCCGCCGCATCGCTCCACATCACTCAATCAGCCATCAGCCGCGCGCTCACCCAAGCCGAAGCGCGCCTGGGCGTGCGGCTGTTCGAACGCAGCGCACGGGGCCTGACCCCCAGCCCGGAAGGGCAGCGGCTGATCGACGGAGCCCCCGCCGTCCTGCAGCAGCTCTACGAGCTCGAGCGCAGCGTCGCGGCGCCGCGGGCCGAGGCGGTCCGCGTGCGGCTGGTGTGCGAGTGCTACACCGCGTACCGCTGGTTGCCGTCGGCGATGGCGGAGCTCCGGCAGCGCATGCCGGATTTGAACGTCGAGGTCGCGACCGATCACACCCGGGACCCGGTGGCCGCGCTCTTGCGCAATAAAATAGACATTGCGCTGCTCACCACGGCCGAGGTGCCGAAGGCCAAAGGCCTGGCCGAAGCGACGCTGTTTTCGGACGAAGTGGTGTTCGTGCTCGGCGCGCGCCACGCCCTGGCCCAGGCGCGACACCTGACCCTCGAGGATCTGCAAAGTGGGCCGCTCATCACCGGCAACACCCCGCCCGCCGAGGCGCGCTGGTTTACCGGAAGCGTGTTCGGTCGACGCCTGCCCAAGCTCCAATACCTGCATTTTCCGCTCACGGAGGCCATCATCGACGCCGCGCGCGCGGGCATGGGCATCGCCGTACTCTCCGAGTGGATGGCCAGCGCCTACCTTGGCGGGGGTGAGCTGGTCGTCAAACGGCTAGCCCGGGGGCCGTTGCGGCGGCCCTGGCGCATTGCCTACCGCCGCGAAGCGCACGCCACTGCCGAGCGCCTGCGCGGCGCGCTGCAGAGCGCGGTGCCTCGCCTGCGCACGTCGGCCTAGGGGCTGTCACGAAAATCGGGAGGGCTCGCGCGGGCACGTTTACGGCGAGACCAGCAATTCAGGGACGGGCACCATCATTGGCCTTCGGGAGGCTGCCACAGCTCGACTTTGTTGCCTTCGGGGTCGATGACCCAGGCAAATTTGCCGTACTCGGAGTCGTCGATCTTGTCGAGCACGTTGCAGCCCTCTTCCTTCAACGCTCGAACCAACGCGTGCAGGTCGTGCACTCGGTAGTTGATCATGAACGGAGCGGAGCTGGGCGCGAACTGATCGCTGTCTTGCGCGTTGATGGCCCAAGCCGTGGTGCCGGCGACGGGCTGGCCGTCGTCGTCGGTCCAATCGAAAGCAGCTCCACCCCAAACTTGAACGTCGATGCCCAAGTGACGCTTGTACCAAGCGTGCAGTGCGGGAGCATCTTTGGCCTTGAAGAAGACTCCGCCAATGCCAGTGACTCGTTTCATGTGCTCTCCATTCGCCCTTTGTGAAATGGACTGGAATTTTCAGCCGCGCGTGCACGAAGGTAGCACCTTGCACCATCGTGCAAAGCTCGAACGACGCTAACGGAGTGCTTGATCATCGTCGCGCGCGCTCCGACACTGTCGTGCATGCGCACAGCAAATGTCGGCCTCTTCGCACTCGCCACTGCGCTCGCTTGCGGCTGCTCGAGCTCGGAGGATGAGCCGGGGGGCGGGGCGGCGGGCTCCAGCGCCAGCGGTGGCTCGCTGTCGAGCGGCAGTGGCGGCACGGGTCAGCCTGGTGCCGGTACCGCAGCTGGGGGTGGGCCCGTGTCAGGTGCGGGTGGCGCGGGCATGGGCGGCGCGGGGCAGATCGGTGGTAGCGCCAGCGCCGGCAAGAGCAACGGCGGCGGCGCCGGCGTGTCGAACAGTGGTAGCGCGGGCACTGCGAATGGCGGCAACGGCGCCGGCGGGCGTGCGAACGGCGGCGCGGCGGGCACCAACGGCAGCGGCGGCGGCAGCGGTGGTGCCGGCAGCTGCGTGAAGAACCTGGCGTGCAAGTTGTCTCCTCCGCCTACCACTGGTGACATCTATCAAGACTGCGTCGATCGCATCAATCAGTTCCTCACCCAGTGCGCGTGCTTGCCCGCGCTCACGCGACGCACCGACGGTGAAGCTTGTGCCGATCAAATGGCCGAGTACGACGCCGGCCAGAACAGCGCTCACGCCGGCGCCATTGCCAAGATCTGTCAGCCCGGTGGCTCGCAGAACGAATGCCCTGGCTACTCTTCCAATTCTCAGGTCATTGGCCTGTGCATGCAGCAGATGTGGGACGAAGGGCCGCCGCCGAGCGCCTCTTGCACCGGTGCCTGCTACGAGCAGTATGGTCACTTCATCAACATGACGGACCCGGACGTGAAGAAGGTAGCCTGCGGATTTTTCACGACTTCGTCCGGCAAAGTGTGGGCCGTGCAAAACTTCTCGCGTTGAGCGGACGCTAAGCTCGAGCAGCCTCGGCGGAAGGGGGAGCGGCCTGGGGGGAAGGCTTGCATCGGCCCCCTGAGGTCGCTATGGGTCGCTACTAGGAGAGAAGCTGCCCGAGCGCCGTCCGCTCAGCCAGGGACCAGAATGAACGAAATGTCGGAAGAGCCGTGGGACGCGATCGTGGTGGGCTCGGGGCTGGTCGGTGGAACCACGGCGTGGACCCTCTGCCAACGCGGCTTGAGGGTGTTGTTGCTGGAAGCAGGGCCGCTCGCGCCGCGCGCGCTTTCCGGCACCCAAGAGCCCGGCTCGATTGGCAATTTGGTGTGGCGGGCGCGCGCAACCATCCGCGGGCAGCACGTCCAGGCTCGCACGAACAGCTTCAAGCCGCAGGTCAGTCACCTGTACGTGAACGATCGTAAAAATCCTTACACCACCCCGTCCAAGCGCCCGTTTCTGTGGTTTCGCGGGCGGCAGGTGGGGGGGCGCGGCCGCATTTGGGGACGCCTGTGTTACCGAATGAGCGACTTGGACTTCACTGCCGCGTCGCGCGACGGCGTCGGTCAGGATTGGCCGATCCGCTACTCGGATCTGGCGCCGTATTACGAGCGTCTCGAGCAGTTCCTGCGGGTCGAGCCGCCCTACGCCCGCGCCGACGACGGCCCGGACGTGGCTGAGCGCGCGTTCTCCAAGGCCGAAATCGAGTTTGCGCGGCGGATCTCGCAGCGCTGGCCGGAGCGCAAGCTCAAGCAACCCCGGATCTCACGTATCGACGACGCCGAATATTCGTTGATGATCGACGAGGCGTTGGCCACCGGCAAGCTCACGATTCGACCCAACTCCATCGTGAGCAAGGTGTTGATCGACAAGGCCGCCGGCAAGGCCACGGGCGTCGAGCTGATCGACGCGGTCACGAAGGAGCGCCATACCGTCCGCGGGCAGTGCGTGATCCTCAACGCCTCGACCATCGAAACGCTTCGTTTGCTCTGGAATTCGCCGAGCCCCACCCACGACGGCAGCTTGGGCAACGCCAATGACCTCTTGGGGCGCAACCTCATGGACAACTGCGCCGTCCTGCTCGTCGGCCTGAACGACGAAGCACCGTCCGCTGGCCAGGGGCACGAGCATCCCGAGGGTCAGCACGATCCCGCGCGGTCTCACGGCTTTTACATCCCGCGCTATCAAAACCTCGACGGACAGCCAGCCGGCTTCAAGCGCGGCTTTGGCATTCAGGGCGGCATCGGACGCGACACGGCCTATTGGTACATGTTCGCGTTCGGAGAAATGATGCCGAGCCCGACGAACCGCGTGACGCTCAGCAAGCGGCGCCGCGACGCCTGGGGCATCCCGGCCGCCCACATCGACGTGGGCTTCGGCGAGGACGACCGGGCGATGATCGAAAAGATGGAGAGCGATCTGAGAGCCATGGCCGGCGCCGCAGGGCTGTCCATTCGAGAAAGTCCGGCTCGCGGGCGGCTGCTCGGTTGGGTCCTGAAGTCGGCCATGAAGGCGGTCCAGTCGCGGCCAGGCGTGTTCCATCCCGGCGGCGCCATTCACGAAGCGGGTGGGGCTCCCATGGGCACGTCGCCCACCAACTCGGTGGTCAACGCCAACAATCAGTTGTGGGAATGCCCCAACGTCTTGGTGAGTGACGGCGCTTGTTTCACCTCGGGTGGGCACGTCAGCCCGACTCTGACCATGATGGCCATTGCGGCGCGCGCGGCGGAGTTCGCGACCACCCTCGTCAAGAAGTAGGCTCTCGGCGGCGTTGAGCGCCGCGCGCGAGCCCGGGGAATTCGTGTCGGATCTCGTCCCGGCCGGGGCGGGCTGGTACGGATCATTTTTCTCGGGTCGGGGAGTAACGGCGACGAAGGAGAACGGATGACCCGGGTATGCCGCTTGCTAAAGGCCAGCGATGCTCGACGCGGGTCTGGATCGGATGGGCCAACACTTTCAGCTGTTGGCCCGCAGCGCAGGGCAGCCATTGGTGCTGGTGTTTGCTCGCAATTGGGGCGACCCCAGCCCCGCGACTCTCGAAGCCATACGCGCCGAGCTGCGCGGGTTGGGCGCGGCGCTGCTGGTGTTGGGGCTCCACTCGCTGTTTTGTTTCCGGCCCGATGACGAGCTGGAGGAGGTCGAGCCCACGGCCGTCCTCGAAGCCGGAGTCGGCAAGCTGCTCGAGCAGTACGAGGTGGACCCTGGTGCGCTGGCCGCGGGGCAGCTCACGCTCTGTGTCCTCGACGCGAACGGCCGCCTGCGCTTTCGCCGCAGCGCGGACGCAGCCGACGGCATTCCCGAAGCGCTGCTGAGGGCCCTGCAAATCGCCGGAAAAACCGCCACTTCAGGCCCCGCCGACGCCCGCGACTGGCTGGTCAAGCGTCGCGAGGTCGTCGTGCTGAGCCTGCTCGGCGCGCTGGCGCTGGTACTGGCTGACGGCTGCAAGCGCGAGGTCCCGCCTGCTCCGGCACCGAAACCTGCGCCGCCGAAGGCGCGTGAATTCCCGGTCACGCTGCACGTGAATGGTCAGCAGCACGCGCTGATGGTGGAGCCTCGGGTATCGCTGCTGGACGCGCTGCGCGAGCGCCTGGGCTTGACCGGCAGCAAGAAGGGCTGCGACCACGGGCAATGTGGCGCGTGCACCGTGCTCGTCGATGGTCGACGCGTGAACGCCTGCTTGACGCTGGCCATCATGGTCGGTGACAAACCAGTGACGACCATCGAAGGCTTGGCCGATGGCGATCGGCTTCACCCTCTGCAAGCGGCTTTCATCACCGAAGACGCCTTGCAGTGCGGTTACTGCACCCCCGGTCAGATTATGAGCGCGGCCGGGCTGCTCAAAGAAAACCGCGCTCACACCGACGACGAAGTCCGCGAGCACCTGAGCGGAAACATTTGTCGCTGCGGCGCCTATGCCAACATCGTTCGGGCCGTGCAAAGCGCGCGCGCAGCGAGGCCGACGTGAGGGACTTTCAGTACGTTCGCCCCAAGAATTTGGACGAAGCCCTCGAGCTAGGCCAGGGGGCGCGCAGGCGGTTCGTCGCGGGTGGGACACTGTTGGTCGATCTGTTGCGGCTCGATGTCGAGCGCCCCGACTCGCTCGTCGACCTGAACGGCGTGCTGTCGTCCGACATTGCGTGGGACGCGCACGGGCTCACCATCGGCGCGGGAGCCCGCAACACCGAGTTGGCGTACCACGACAAGGTCATGGCCGAGATGCCGGTGCTGAGCGAAGCGCTGTTATCCGGAGCATCTCCCCAGCTTCGCAACATGGCCAGCGTGGGCGGCAACTTGCTGCAGCGCACGCGTTGCTCCTACTTTCGGGACGTGGGGGTGGAAGCGTGCAACAAGCGCAAGCCCGGTAGCGGCTGCGCCGCGCGCGAAGGCTACTCGCGGATGCACGCGGTGCTCGGGGTCAGTGACCACTGCCTCGCGGCTCACCCGTCCGACATGTGCGTCGCGCTACTGGCATTGGACGCCGTCGTTCGCACGCGCCACCGCGGCGGCGCCCGTGAGCTCGCGCTCGGAGATCTGCACACCTTGCCGGGTGACCACCCCGAGCTCGAAACCCAGCTGAAACCCGGGGAAATCGTGACGGAGGTGTTCGTGCCGAACAGCGACCGGGCGCGCCGCTCGGCCTACGTGAAGAGCCGCGACCGGGCTTCGTACGCCTTCGCATTGGCTTCGGCCGCGGTCGCGCTGGAGCTCGAAGGGCAGCAAATCAAATCTGCTCGCATTGCCTTGGGGGGCGTCGGCACCAAACCGTGGCGCGCCTTGGAGGCGGAAGCGGCGCTGCTGGGCAAGCCGGCCACGCGCGAAGCCTTCGAAGCCGCGGCGCGCTTGACCATGAATGGCGCCCGCACCACGTCTCACAATGCCTTCAAGCTCGAGCTTGCCCCGCGCGTCGTCGTAGCGGCCCTCACCGCGGCTGGGAGCAAATCGTGAGCCCGCCCGTCGTCGGCAAAGGCATCGACCGCGTTGACGCTCGGCTGAAGGTGACGGGCCAAGCTCAGTACGCGACCGAAGTGCCGGTCGCCAATGTCTTGTACGGCGTGGTCGTCACCAGCACTCGCGCCAAGGGCCGCCTCGAAGCTTTGGACGCGAAAGCCGCCGAGGCGGCGCCGGGGGTCGTGGCCGTGATCACCCCGTTCAACGCCGCCAAGCTGCCGGGAGCCAAAAAGAAGGGTGAAGGCATCGATCGCGTGCTGCAGTTGCTGCAAGACCAGGACATTGCCTACGACGATTTTCCGATCGCGTTGGTCGTCGCCGACAGCTTGGAGCGCGCGCGCGGCGCGGCCGAGCTCTTGGAGGCCCGCTACACGTCCCAAAGCGTCAGGACCGACCTCGAGACCGAAAAGGCCCAAAACTACAAGCCCAAGACGGCAGGGCCGCGCGCCCCCGCCGATTCTTCGCGCGGCGACGTGGAGCAGGGGCTGCAGCAAGCGTTCGCGCGGGTGGAACAAACGTACACCACGCCGATGCAGAACCACAACCCGATGGAGATGCACGGGTTGACGGCGGTGTGGCACGGCAAAGACGCGCTCACGCTGTACGATACCTCTCAGGGCATCTTCGGGGTGCGAAAGAAGATGTCGACCGTGTTCGACATTCCGCTCGAGAACGTGCGCGTCATCTCGCGCTATGTGGGCGGCGGCTTCGGCTGCAAGGGCTCTCCGTGGTCGCACGTGGCGCTGTGCGCGCTCGCGGCGCGTACCGTCGGTCGCCCGGTGCGGTTGTCACTGACTCGTCAGCAGATGTTCTCGCTCGTCGGCTATCGCCCCCGCACGATTCAGCAGCTGGCGTTGGGCGCGTCCAAAGACGGCAAGCTCGTGGCCATGCGCCACGACGTCATCTCGGAAACCTCGCAATTCGACGAGTTTTCGGAGCCGTCGGCGCTGCAGACGCGCATGTTGTACGACTGCGCCAACGTCTCCACCAGCCACCGCTTGGTGCGGCTCGACGTGCCGACACCCACGTTCATGCGCGCGCCGGGTGAATCCAGCGGCACCTTTGCGCTGGAGGTGGCGATGGACGAGCTGGCTTACGCGTTGAAGCTCGATCCGCTCGAGCTCCGGCTGCGCAACTACGCCGAGCGCGACCTCGACGAAGGCAAGCCATGGTCGAGCAAGAGCTTGCGCGAGTGCTACCGACAAGGCGCGCGCAAGTTCGGCTGGGCGTCGCGCAAAGCCGAACCGGGGGCACAGAAGGACGGGCGGCTGTTGGTGGGTTGGGGCCTGGCCACCGCTACCTATCCCGCCAACCAGCAAGGCTCTTCCGCGGTGGCTCGCTTGCAGCGAGACGGCACGGTCCTGGTCCAGGCCGGCACCCAAGACATCGGAACTGGCACCTACACCATCATGGCGCAAATTGCCGCCGACGCGCTGGGGCTGCCGATCGAGCAGGTGCGCTTCGAGCTGGGCGACACCAGCATGCCGGAAACGCCGGTGTCGGGCGGCTCGATGACGGCGGCCAGCACCGGCTCCGCGGTGAAGCTGGCCGCGCTCGATCTCAGGCAGAAGCTTCTGGCGGCGGCCGGCGAAAATCCCACGTTTTCAGGTACGAACGCCCAGGACTTGGACCTCGTGGACGGCGCGTTGCGGGTCAGGAATGACGCCAATAAACGTTTGACGCTGCAGGAGCTGATGAGCAGCAAGCAGGAGCCTGAGCTACGCGGTGAAGCCAAGACCGAAGCCAAGGCCGAGCGCAAGCGCTACTCGTGCCATTCTTTCGGTGCGCAGTTCGTGGAAGTGAAGGTAGACCCCGACCTTCGCCAAGTGCGAGTCACCCGTTGCGTCTCGGCTTTCGCCGCGGGAAAGATCCTCAATCCCAAGACTGCGCGCAGCCAGTTCATGGGCGGCATGGTCTGGGGCATCGGGTTTGCCCTGCACGAGCACACCGTGCGCGATCCGCGCAGCGGCCGCGTCGTGACGCGCGATTTGGCCGACTACCACGTGCCGGTCAACGCCGACATTCCCGAGCTCGACGTCATCATGGTGGACGAGAAAGACGAGTACGTGAACGAAATCGGCGTCAAAGGCATCGGCGAAATCGGCATTACCGGCATGGCCGCCGCCGTCGCCAACGCCGTCTTTCACGCCACGGGCAAGCGCGTACGCGAGCTGCCCATCACCCTCGACAAGCTGCTTTAGGAGGGAAGGCGTTGGAAATTGCGCAAATTCACCGGGCGCTGGCTGCCGCCGGCCATGAGCCCAGCTGGCTGGCCACGGTCGTCCGGGTCGAAGGTTCGGCGTACCGACATCCGGGCGCACGCCTGCTGTTCTCGCGCGACGGCAAGCTGGCCGGGCGCATCAGCGGCGGCTGCCTGGAGCGAGAGGTGATGCGCACCGGCGCGTGGCTTACCCGGCAAGGCGCGTTGCTTCGCTCGTTCGACGCGCGGTGGGACGAGGACGGCGAAGGAGGTTATCGCAGCGGCTGCAACGGCAAGGTCGAGCTGTTGATAGAGCCGGTCACGGAGTCCACCCGAGCCGTTCTCGCCTTCGCGCAACGCGAGCTCGACGCTCAACGCTCGGTCGCGCTCGGCACCGTGCTCGCCTGCGGCTCCCCGAACGTCCGGCTCGGCGCGCAGCTGGTGCAGGGAGAAACCGCTAGCCTCAACGGGGTTGCCGACGCCAGTCTGGCCCAAGAGCTCGCGAGTTGCCTGGTCGACGCCCTGAACGGCGAGCGGCGCCCTTACACTTGGCACCGGCGCGGCCCGTTCGAGGCGCTTGTGGAGGTGGTCGCGCCAGCGCCGCACGTTTCGCTCTTCGGCACCGGCGAAGACGCGGTGCCGGTGGCGCGCTTCGCGGCTCAGCTAGGCTGGGGCGTGACGGTGCTGGCCCCGCACGGCGGGTTCGCGACGCGCGACCGCTTCAACGGGATAGCCCCGCTGCGGCTCGGCGCCGTGTCCGAAAGCGTGGCGTTGGCAGCGAGTTTCGCCAAAGCGCTAGCGGTGGTGATGAACCACGACTACGAGCAAGACCGCGAAACTCTCGGGGCGCTGCTGGGCTCGAGCGTGCGCTACATCGGCATGCTGGGCCCGGCGCGGCGCACCCAGCGCATGCTGGCCGAGCTCCGCGCGAGCGAGCGTTTCTCGCCCGCGCGTTTGGCCTGTGTGTTCGGCCCGTGCGGCCTGCATCTGGGCGCCGATACGCCGGAGAGCATCGCGCTGTCCGTGGTCGCCGAAATGCAAGCCGTGCTGGCCGACGCCGAGGCGGGTTTCTTGCGCAACCGCAGCGTGGGTATCCATGAACGGCATACGCCGCTACGGCTCGCGCGCGCGGAGGGTGCGTGAATACGGTCGGCGCGGTCTTGGCGGCGGGCGCCTCACGTCGTCTAGGCAGCCCCAAGCAGCTGCTGCAGTTGCCGAACGGAAGCTCGCTCGTACGGCAGAGCGCGCAACGCCTCTGCGCGTCGCGGGTGCGTCGGAGCGCCGTCATCGTGGGTGGCCCGAGCGCCGAGCGCGTCGCCGAGAGCCTGGCCGGGCTCCCGCTGGACGTCGTGCCGAGCGAAAACCCCGACGAAGGGATCGCGGCCTCGATTCGCGCCGCCGCCTACTGGGCCGGTCGTATGCAAGCGGACGCGCTGCTTCTGTGCGTGTGTGACCAACCATCGCTGAGCACGACCCATCTCGATACGTTGCTCGAGGCAACGGGGCAGCCGCCGCGCTTGGTGGCTTCTCGCTATGCGGGCCGACGCGCGGTGCCGGCCGTCTTTCCGGCGCGCTATCTGGCCGAGCTCGCCAACCTGCACGGCGATGTCGGCGCGGCCGGCATCCTGCGCGCGGCGGCGCAAATCACGCTCGTCGAATGGCCGGAGGGCGAGCTCGACGTCGATACCCCGCTCGATTGGCAGCGCTACCGCGCGCTCGAATCGCCGAGCGCCGAGCACCCGGGAGAAAGCACATGACTCAATCGCTCAAGGTCGCAGTTTTGATCGGCAGCCTGCGGGCCGCGTCGTTCAGCAAGAAGGTGGCTCAGGCTCTGATCGAGCGCGCGCCCCGGGAGCTCGAATGCCGCGTGGTCGAGATCGGCAACCTGCCGCTCTACAACGAAGATCTCGAACCGAGCGCGCCCCCGGCATGGCGCGATTTCCGCGCCGAGCTCAGCCGTTCGGACGCCGTGCTGTTCGTGACCCCGGAATACAACCGTTCGATTCCCGGCTGCTTGAAGAACGCGCTAGACGTCGGATCTCGCCCGGAAAAGCAGAGCGTCTTCGACGGCCTGCCGGCGGCCGTGGTCAGCGTCACGCCCTATAAGCTCGGTGCCTTCGGCGCCAACCACGCGATTCGGCAAACGTTCGTATTTTTGAACATGCCCGTGCTGCAACAACCGGAGGCGTACATCGGGAAGGTGGCCGACGCGTTGGACGACTCCGGCAAGGTAAGAGACCCGGAAACCGCGCAGCTGCTCGAAAAATTCATGCGCGCCTTCGCCCAATGGGCCGCGCTCGCCCGCGGCGGGGCGGCACGCGACTTCGAAGCCTTCATGCGGCAACGCCGCGACGTCGCCAGCGCGTACGTCCGTGGTGATGCCGCGCCGCTGTTGAAGATCGCCGCGCGCGTCGACCCAGCGACGTTCTTCTCTCCCAAAGGCGACGCCACGCAAGGGGCCGCGACCCTGCGAGAGCGCTATGCGCGAGACGCCAAGACCTTGGGCAGCGACGGCACCACCGAGCTCGAGGTCCTGCAATCGGGCAGCAGCGGCAACCTAGCTTTTTTTAGCGGCCTTCAGCATGCCCAAGTCGGCGCTGACAAGTCCAAAATGACGTTGCGGGTGACCGAGGTGTACCGCTTCGAAGATGGCGGGTTCAAGCTCGTCCATCGCCACGCCGATGCGTTCAAGCCTTGAGCTGGACGCCCCCACCCTCGGCTCCGCAAGCGAGCCCCCACGCCGCCACGACCTCGCTGCGGGGCGGTGCATGGAAGCGCCTGTGGCAAGCGATTGGGGCCGTCCTCGCTTCGCCCATCGGCGGCAGATTCCGCTTGTTGTTCGCGTTGATCGTAGCGCTGCTGCTGGCGATCAGCGGCTTGAACGTCGTTGCGAGTTACGCTGGTCGCGACTTGATGACGGCCATCGAACGCCGCCATCTTCCCGGCTTCGTTTCGAGCGCGCTGCTGTACGCGGGCGTATTCGCCGCTTTGACGGCGGCGGCGGTGCTGGAACGCTTCATCGAAGAGCATTTGGCCCTGCTGTGGCGCGAATGGTTGACCCGCCGGCTCGTGGCGCAGTACCTGGCGGGCGGCGTTTACCTCGGTTTGCGTGAGGGGGGAGAGCTCGCCAACCCCGACCAACGTATCGCCGACGACGCGCGCGCTTTCACCGCGACCACGCTGTCTTTCGCGCTCATGTTTCTGAACGCCGTGTTTGCGATCGTCACTTTCTCGGGCGTCATGTGGTCGATTAGCCCGCTCTTGTTCGCGGTCGCGGTCGGCTACGCCGCGCTCGGCTCGTTGTTGACGGTGGGCATCGGCCACCCCTTGGTGCGGCTGAACTACGATCAGGCGGATCGCGAAGCCAACTTTCGCAGCGAGCTCTTGCACGTCGGGGAAAACGCCGAGTCCATCGCGCTGTTGAAGTTGGAAGCGCGATTGGCGTTACGGTTGGGGCGACGCATTGCCGCCTTGGTCGCCAACGCCAAGCGCATCATCGCCGTGAACCGCAACCTGTCGTTCTTCACGACCGGCTATGCCTATGGCATTCAGCTGGTGCCACCGCTGATCGTCGGTCCGCTGTTCATGCGCGGTCGTGTGGAGTTCGGTGTCGTCACGCAGTCGGCGATGGCGTTCTCGACGTTGCTTGGCGCCTTTTCGCTGATTGTCACGCAAATTCAGCAGTTGTCGTCCTACGCTTCGGTGCTGGCACGGCTGGGGATCCTGACCGGGGCTATCGAGCGAACGGGTGCTGTCACCAGCCGGCCGAACCCATCCGGCGCCGATCACATCTCATTCGAAGAGCTGACGCTGCAGTCGCGCAGCGGCGAGCTGCTGCTGACTCGCCTGACGCTCGCCGTGACGAAGGGCACGCGCTTGTTGGTCACCGGGACGGACGAGGCACGCCGCGCGCTGTTCCGAGCCATGGCGCTCGGTCGCGACGCGTCCGAGGGGCGCATCGTCGTGCCCGGCCCGGACGCGATCGGATTTCTGCCGGAGCGGCCCCACGTTCCGCCCGGGACTTGGCGGGAGCTGTTGGTCGCCGCCGATCGTGAGCGCGACGTCAGCGACGGGCGCATCTGGGCCGTCTTGGCCGAGTTGGGCCTGGAGGCGACGTCGAAGCGACTGGGCGGGCTCGACGTCGAGCGCGATTGGAGCCACTCGCTGTCGCTCGGGGAGCAACAGCTGCTGACGGTTGCCTGCTTGGTGCTGGCAGCGCCGGCCTTCGCGGTGCTGCAAAGCCCTGCCACGACGCTCGCGCCCGAGCAGCTGGCGCGCGCGTTGGCTGCGCTGTTTCGCGCCGGCATTTCTTACCTGGTATTGGGCGGCGCCACCGCTCCGAATGACGCCTATGACGCCGTGCTGGAGCTCCACGGCGATGGCACGTGGAGCTACCGGCGCAGCGGCCCAGCCAAGAGCGGCGCCGAAAGCTCGTGACGGTAGCGCAAACGTTCTTACGCTGAGTGTCGGCGCGATCGCGAAACGGTTGCACGCCGCCTGGCGCGTCGACGCAAGTCCTGCGCATTCGTGACGAGGCGCTCGCATGAAGTCGCAGGATCGCTTGCTCGGAGAAGCGGCTGCGGCAAGCCGATCAGCGTGAGGACTTGGTGCGAGGTCTACTCCTTGCATTTCGCGGCGCCGATCCTCGTGGGGGATCCAACATGAAAGGGAAGAGATGAATTACCAACATCATCGTGCAGGTTGCGCTCGTTTCGCCACGCTCGCGTTGCTCTTGTTGCCTGCCCTCGTAGGCACCGTCGGCTGCGCCGTCGGGTCAGGTGCGGATGACGATCCAGAGTCGTTGGGCATTGGGCAAGACGCGCTGCTGGGCGTTGCCGGCATCACCTACTATTACGACGCTACGCCCCGGAACACCGTCGACATCTGCTATAGCGGCCTCTACCTGTGGGATGGGACGACGACGAACAACGTCTTCAACGGCAGTTGGACGAGCGACCTGTCGTCGGTGACGACCGAAATCTCGATCATGAACGCGGCCATCAAGGCTCAATGGGGCGAAAATTCCGGCCTTTTGTTTCAATTTCATGACACCTGCCCTTCGCCCATACCCGCGCAATACATACCCTTGCAGTTGGTCACTGGGCATTCGGTGGGCAACATCGGAGGCTCGTGCAACTGGGGCCTGGGCAGTCGCGGAAATGACGAGCCGAGTCTGACTGGCATCGATCCCGAGCACCAAGGCACGATCTTCGTCTACGACGACGGTACGACGCAGGTGCGCAACGAGCTGCGCTCGGTGGCCGTGCACGAGCTGGGACACGGCATCGGCTTCGCGCACGAAATGGATCGCTCCGATTGGACGGCCAACCCGAAGTACGACTGCACGCCCGGAGGAGCGTCGAACGTGGACCTGTTCTTCACCGACGACTACGACCCCAACTCGATTATGAACTACTGTCGTGACACCAACAACGACGGTTACGCTGACGGCTACCGCCCGGAGGTCAACGAGCGTCTGACCGACCTCGACAAGGCTGGGGTACAGATGGTGTACGGCTTCCCCAACCCGTGGTCGATGCCATTGCGCAAGTTCTGCACCGGAGGTGGCGACAGCTCATTCGAGGGTCGTCTCTTGCTCGGAAAGTTCAACGGCGACCAGCGGACCGACCTGCTCTGCTACGAGCCTCCGAGCGGTACTTTTACCGAAGATCTCGCCGATGCATCGGGACACTTCACGGCCAACGACTGGAGCCGAAGCGGGGCGTCCTTCTGTTCCAGCAACGGCGTGCTCGTGGTTGCCGACGCCGACGGCAACGGGCGCGACGACATCGTGTGCAACGAACGAACGACGGGCAGGCTCAGCGTCGACTTCTCGAACGCTGCTGGCCAGTTTTTGGGCACCGACTGGTCCCAGCCCGGGCGCAACTTCTGCGCGAACGGGACGCTGGTCAGCGGCAAGTTCAACGCTGACGCTCGCAGCGATCTCTTGTGCAGTAGTGACACGGGGCTGGCGCTCGATCTGGCCGACTCGACTGGCCATTACGCGACCACCGAGTTCACGCGCGGCGGGGCCTGGTGCCGCGGCTCGTCCAAGCTGCTCTTGGTCGGCGACGTGAACGGCGACGGACTGGACGATCTCGTGTGTCACGACCACGCCACCGGTGTCGTCAACGTGGATCTCGCTGTCGCATCCGGCCAATTCAACGGCGCCGATTGGAACGGCCCCAGCGGCTTCTGCGTCGGTACCAACGAGCACCCCATTGCGGTCGATATGGATGGGGACAACCGCGTCGATCTCGTGTGCCAAGATCGGCTGACGGGGCACCTGTCGGTTGCGCGAGGCACCGGGCAGGGGGGCTTCACCGAGGTCAAGGTGCGCGGTGCTTTCGCGCGCTTCTGCGGCTCAGGCACCAGCGCGGTCTATCCCGGACATTTTCGCGGAAATGTGCGCGGTGACTTGCTGTGCTTCGACCACGGCGGCGATTTGGGCGCTCAATACTCGACGCTGCCGGTCATCTCGGGGGCGTGCACGGGCGGCGTCGGGGCGGGCTGCCTCACGAACTGGCGCTCGACCACGTGCGGCGCCACATGCACGAGCCAAACCCAGAGCGACCGACGCATGTGCGCGACCTATCTCGACTGCTACGCAGCTCACGATTGTGGACCGAGCAGCTGCGGCAGCCAAGACGACGTGTGCGGCGTCAACAAGCTGGGCGGAGGCATGGCCCCCAAGACGGTCGCCGATCAAGTCTATGCTTGCCTCGCGAGCCCTTGAGCTAGGGCCGCGGCGTCGTCTCGGCCGGTGCTGAGCGCAACCGCAGCACGGAATCCGAAGGCGGCGAAGGTCGACGGCTCGCGCGGGGGTTGAGCCCGGCGGGCCGTCGGTCCACTAGCGCGCGTTTCGCAGTCAAATGAGCATCAGGGCGGCATCTCGACCACGCTTGCCGCGTGGGCGGGGCCAGGCTCCCTGGCGAGCGCTCGCTGGAGCCGCAGCCGCAGCTGATGCGCGACGTAGTAAAAGACGGGCAGTACGATCAAAGTGAGGAGCGCCGCCGACAGGGTGCCGCCGACCACCACGATAGCGATCGGGCGCTGGGTCTCGCTGCCGATGGCGTGCGATAGCGCCGCCGGCAGGAGGCCGAGCGATGCCAACAGCGCGGTGACCAAGACCGCGCGCAGCCGCTCGCGCGTGCCTTGAAAGACCGCCTCAAAGGGGTCCTCACCCCGTTGCAGGCGCGCGCGCATGGCGGCCACGACGAGCACGCCGTTCAGCACGGCTTGGCCCAAGAGCGCGATGAACCCGACCGCCGCCGAGACCGAGAGGGGCATGTGAGCCAGCCCGAGCGCCACGACGCCGCCCACCAGCGCCAGAGGCACGTTGATCAAGATCAACGCCGCGTCGAAAATCGAGCCGAACGCCGAAAATAGCAGCAAGAACGTGATGGCCAGCGCAAGTGGAATCACCAGCTTCAGCCGAGCCATGGCGCGCTCCTGATTTTCGAACTCGCCGCCCCAGGTCTCTTCGTAGCCGGTGGGCAGCTTGATGGCAGCGTCGACCTTGCTGCGCGCCTCTGCGACGAACGACCCGAGATCGCGGTTGCGTACGTTCATCCGCACGCCCACGTAGCGTTGCCCGTTTTCGCGCGTGATGGCCGCCCGCCCCGTGCCCATGCTCACGCGCGCGATCGCCGACAGCGGCAGCAAGGAGTCGCCCTTGAATGGCAGCGCGATGCGCGAAATCGCGCCGACGTCTTCGCGCGTGGAGGGCGGCAAGCGGACCGTCACGTCGAAGCGACGCTCGCCGTCCCACAGCTCGCTGGCGACGTGCCCGCCCATGGCGGTCTCGGCGTAGTTTTGAACGTCGCCCAAATCGAGATCGAAGCGCGCCAGCGCCTTGCGATCCAGCTTGACGCTGATTTGGGGAGACGTGCCGCTCTTGGTGATGCCGACGTCGGCGGCGCCCGGGATTTTGCTGATGATGTCGCGGGCTTTTTCGGCAGGCTCGAGCAACTTGTCCAAGTCTTCGCCGTAGAATTTGAGCGCGACCTGACCCTTCTGACCCGAGATGTTCTCCTCGACGTTGTCGCGGATGGGCTGGGAAAAATTGTAGTCGATGCCGGGCACCACGCTCAGGCGTTTGCCCATTTCTTCCACCAAATCCTCGATGGAGTGCATCTGCGGTCGCCACTGCTCGAGCGGCTTGAGCTTGATGAACATCTCGAGGTTGTTCGGTAGCTTGGTGTCGGTGCCGTCTTCGGGGCGCCCGAGCTGCGACAAGACTTCCACGACTTCGGGCGTCTTGGTGAGCAGGGCCTTCAAGCGCGGGGTGAGCTTGCGGCCTTCGGTCAGCGAGTAGTTGGACGGTAGTTGCACCGTGACGTACAGCGCGCCCTCGTTCAGCGCCGGCAAAAATTCCGAGCCCAACCGCGGCAAGAGCAGCGCGGTGGAGGCCAGTGCGCCGACCACCAGCACCGCGACCAGGGCCACGTGGCGCATCGCAAAGCGCAGCGAGGGGTCGAACGCGCGCTGCGCCCACACGAGCAGCGGCGACTCGCGCAGGGGCTTGGGCTTGCGTAGCGCGGCCAGGCACAAAACCGGCACGAGCGTGAAGGTCATCAACAAGGCGCCCAACAGCGCGCTCACGACCGTGTTCGCCAAGGGCGAAAAGATGCGGCCCTCGACTCGCTGCATGGAAAAAATGGGCAAATAGGCGGCGATGATGATCAAGAGCGAAAATAGCGTCGGCCTCGCTACCTCGCGCGCGGCTTCGAACAGGCGGGTGGGGAGCGGGAGTCCGGCGTCGCTCGGGTCATGGCCATGCTCGGAGGGCGAGATTCGGTGGAACAGGTGCTCGACCAAGATCACCGCGCCATCGACGATGATGCCGAAGTCGACCGCGCCCATCGACAGCAGGTTGGCCGACATACCGCGAGCCTGCAGGTAGGCGAACGAAGCTGCCAACGACAGGGGAATGACCGCCGCCACGATCAGCGCCGCGCGTAGCGATAGCGTGAACGCGAACAGCACCACCACCACCAGCAGACCGCCTTCGAGCAAATTGTGAAACACCGTGTGCAGCGTGGTGCTCACCAGCTCCGAGCGATCGTAAAACGGCTTGATGTGAACGTCCGCGGGCAGAACGCCGTGGCTCAGCTCGTCCAATTTCTTACGAATCGCGTCGAGGACGACTGACGGGTTCTCGCCGCGGCGCATGAGCACGATGCCCTCGACCGCGTCCTCGTTCTCGCCGCGGGTCACCACGCCTTGGCGGGGGGCGTAGCCGTCGCTGACCTGGGCGACGTCGCGCA
This sequence comes from Myxococcales bacterium, assembly GCA_040348565.1. Lineage (GTDB taxonomy): Bacteria > Myxococcota_A > Polyangia > Polyangiales > Polyangiaceae > PMG-095. The sequence goes on from JBEQSW010000334.1 coordinate 44,370, forward strand.
CCGTGACGGGGACGCCGTCGTGGTAGCCGACGCGCACGCTGCGCAGATCGTCGAGCGACTCGAAGATGCCGAGGCTGCGAATCACGAAGGTCTCGGAGCCGCGCTCGATGTAGCCGCCAGTGGCGTTGGAGCTGGCCTTCTTCAGCGCATCGAAGACGTTACCGAGCGTGATGCCCAGCGCCGTCAGCCGGGTCGCGTCGGGCTCGACGTGAATCTCGCGCACGAGGCCGCCGTACGAGACCACGTCGGCGACGCCGCTGGCGCGCAGCAAGCGCGGCGCGACCACCCAGTCTTGCAGGGTGCGCAGCGTCATCGGATCGGTGTGCGGCCCCTCCAGCGTGTAGCGGTAAACTTCGCCGATGGGCGTGGCCATGGCGCCCAGCGCCGGCTGAACGCCTTCTGGCAGCGCGGCCTGGGCCATGCGCTCGAGCGACTGCTGGCGGGCGCGGGGCACGTCGACGCCATCGTCGAAGGTCATGGTCACGAACGACAAGCCGAACAAGGAAATGCTGCGCAAGCGCGCGAGACCGGGCGTCCCGTTGAGCGCACGCTCCAGCGGCAACGAGACCCGCCGCTCGACCTCTTCCGAGGGCTGCCCGGGAAACAACGTGATGACCTGGACCTGCGCGTCGGTCGGATCCGGAAAGGCCTCGATGGTGAGGTTGCGGTACGCCCAAAGGCCCCAGGCGCCCAGCACGGCCGCGAGCACGAAGGCAGCGAGACGATTGTCGAGCGAGAATTTTAGAAGCTTTTCGAGCATGACTCTGATCAACGACTCAGTGAGTGAGGATGATTTCGTTGTCCAACAGCGCCGAGCCCTCCTCGACGACTTGATCGCCGACGGACAGCCCGCTCGTCACGACGACGCGGTTCTTGTTGGACGACCCGGCCGTGACCCGACGCCGCACGAAGTGCCCGGCCCCTTGCTGTACGTACACGTATTTTTCCGCGCCGTCGGAGACCAGGGCGCTCGCGGCGATCTCCACCGCGCCCGGGGCGGGGTGCTGCTGGAACCGCATTTCCACGAAGGTGTTGGGTCGCAAGCGGTGGTCCGGGTTCGGCACCACCACGCGCACCGAAACGGTGTGAGCGTCGGGGTCTACGACGGACGAGACCGCATCGACCTTGCCTTCCCAAGAAAAGCCGGGCAGCTCGGCGCGGGTCAGGTGGGCCAAGGTGCTAGTGCCGACGCCCTGTACGTCGGCTTCGAAGAGCTCGGCTACGGCCCAGACGTCGCTCAAATCTGCGACTTCGAGCAGGCTATCGTCCGACGTCACCTGCTGTGCGGCGAGCACGTTCTTCTTCACCACCACCCCGTCACGGGGCGCGACCACCGTGAGCTCGTTGTCCGCTCCGGCCGCTACTCGCAAGGAAGCAAGCTTGGCGTTCGCGAGCTTTAGACCCAGCTCCGACTCGTGGAGCTGCGCCGCGGCCTCCAGCTCGTCTTTTCCGGGCAAAGCATGGGCCGTCACCATGGACTGGATGCGCTCGTGCTTCTCCTTCGCCGCCGCCAGCTCGACCTGCGCGCGTTGCTGCTCGGAGCGCAACGCGGCGACGTCGCCGCTGGCCACCGAGAACAGCGGCGCGCCGGCTTTTACCGGATCCCCCAGCTCGACGAGCACCCGCGTCACGCGGCCCGCGAGCGGCGTACCGACTCGTGCCGCTCGCGCTTCGTCGACCTTGAACCGCGCCGGGTAGGCGTCGGTCCAGCCCGCTGAGGCCAGCAGTGCGCTGCCCACGCGAATCGACTCCCACTGGGGCGCGCCTGGGCTCAACGTGACGCCTTCGCCATTGGCCTCGATGCCGAGCTTCTTTTCGAGTTCGCGGGGGGGAGCTGGGTGGAAGGTGGTGGCGCCCAGCATGGCCAGGGCGCTCAGCAGGCCACCGAATAGCGCGAGGGCCGAGTTGCCGAGAGATTTGGAGGAGGCCGGGAGGTTGGTCGATTGGCTGGCGCTCATGGGGTCTGCCGCTGCGTGCGCGGGACCCAGCCGACACGAGCGATGTAGAATAGTTTCAGGGGCACGTGGGTAGCTGAAAACCGTATCAACGCGGAATGGTCGCGCTACTTAAGTGTTCTTAAGACCGCGCGTGCTCAACCCCGCGGGATGATGCGGCACTCGCGTTTCATGACGTCCCACTCCGTTCTCATCGTCGAAGACGACCCGCTCTTGCTGCAGCTTCTCACGCGGATCATGACCGAGGAAGGCCACCGGGCGGTCGAGCGGATCACCGCGGCCGGCGGGCGCGAGGCCGCGCTCAACGAGCACTACGACGTCGTGATCTTGGATTGGATGTTGCCTGATGGAGACGGCGCCACGCTGTGCGCCGAGCTGCGCGAGAGGGGAGTGGCCGTTCCCATTTTGATGCTGACCGCGCGCGGCGAAGCGTCGGATCGGGTGAAAGGCCTACGCAGCGGGGCCGACGACTACCTGGTCAAACCGTTCGACGTAGAGGAGTTGCTGCTGCGCGTGCAGGCCCTGATTCGCCGTTCGCGCGCGGGCCTAGCGATAGAGGTTCGAGATTTGCGGATCGATAGACTCACGCGAAAAGCCGCCATCGCAGGGCGCCCGCTCGATCTGACCAGCAAAGAGCTCGATTTGCTGATCGCGCTCGCGTCGCATCCAGGCCAGGTGCAGTCGCGCGCCAGCCTGCTGCAGTCGGTTTGGAATCTTGCGTTCGATCCCGGGTCCGGCGTGCTCGACGTGCACGTGAGCCACCTGCGCGACAAGCTCGGCGAGCAATCCTGGATGGTGGAGACGGTGCGCGGCGCCGGGCTGCGGCTGCGGAGCTCGCGTTGAAGCTTCGCCAACGGCTCATCTTCTCGCTCACGTTGGTTACTGGCGTCAGCTTGAGTGGTGGATTCGTGGCGGTGTCCGCCCTGTTCGACTACTCCCAGCGCAAAACCTTCGACGATTCACTGCTGCGCGTCGCCCAGAGCGAGTCTCGCGAGGCGCCTCAGTTCAATTTTCGCTTCAGCGCGCGCCCAGGCCCTGCCGCCAGTGACGTCGGCCCCCTGCGCGACTTCGGCGTCATCTACGGCGAAGACCACGCGGTGCTAGCCGCCACCGCGCCGTTCGATCAGGAGCCGCCGCGCTTTTCCCAGCTGCCGCAAGTGGGCAAAAAGCCGTTCAATTTCTGGTTTCACCGCCTCCATCTGCGAGGCGTGCTCGTGCCCATACCTGCGTCTCCCGGCAAAACGGTGCTGATCGCCTCCTCGCGCGAAAACCTCGACGCGACCTCGGGCTTTTTGCACCGCGCGATGTTCGTGGCGTTCGTGGTCGCGGTGCTGTGGTCCACCGTGCTGGTGGTGTGGATGGTCCGACGTCAGACGGTGCACCACGAAAACATCGCGGCCGTCGCGCGTCGCGTCGCCAAGGGTGACTTTGCCGCGCGAGTCACCACCCACGTGTCCGACATCGAAGAAGCGCAGCTCGGGCACGACATCGACCACATGATCGATCAGTTGGCGGCGCTCGTGACTTCGCAGCTGCGGTTCACCGCCAACGCCGCCCACGAGCTTCGTTCGCCCATTGCCGCCGTCTACGGGGAGCTGCAGCAAACGCTGCGCAAGCCGCGGGACAGCGAAGGCTATCGCGCGGGCATCGAACGCGCCTTGCGCGGCGCGGAGCGCCTCAAGCACCTCACGGACGATCTTTTGACCTTGGTGCGCCCCACCAATCCGGAAGAGACGGTGAGCACGAACGTCGAGCAAGTGGTGGCGAACGCGGTGGCGCCGCTCGAAGCTTTGGCCGCCGAGCGCCGCGTCAAGCTGAGTGTGAAGCGCGCTGCGGGCCAAAGCCAAGTCGTCGGTCATCCGCGCGATCTCGAGCGCATGTTCCGGAATTTGGTCGAGAATGCCGTGCGCCACTCGGCCGAGGGCGGCTGTGTGCAGATTCACAGTGTTCGCCGCGACGCTCAGCTGGAGGTTCACGTCAGCGACGACGGCCCCGGGGTCGCTGCGGACGACCGCGAGCGAATCTTCGAGCCGTTCTATCGCTCACCGGCCTCGCGCGTGATGGCCGCGGACGGCTCGGGGCTGGGGCTGGCGATTGCGCGCGAGATAGCCCGCGCGCATCACGGTGACATCACCCTGGCCGACTCGGCGGCGGTGGCTCGCGGAGCTCGCTTCGTCGTCTGCCTGCCCGTCGCGGCCAGCTGAGCCCGCTCGCAGCGAAGTCAGGGTCGGATCGCCACTTTGAGCACGCCGTCGCGTTGGTGGCCGAACAGCTCGTAGGCTTCCTCGATCTGGCCGAGCCGAAACCGGTGCGTGATGAGCCGGCTGGGTGAGAACCGGTCCGCCGCGACGACGCTCATCAGCCGGCGCATGCGCTCTTTGCCGCCGGGGCAGAGCGAGGTGACGACGGTGTGGTCGCCCAGGCCCGCCGCGAAGGCATCCAGCGGCACTTGCAGATGTCCGGAATACACGCCCAAGCTGGAAAGGGTGCCGCCGGGCCGCAGCGAGCGCAGCGCAGCCTCGAAGGTTGCTTGCTGCCCGAGCGCCTCGACGGCCACGTCCGCGCCGCCCCCCGTCAAGCGCCGCACCTCCGCCACGACGTCTTGCTCGGCCGAGTTGAGCACGATGTCCGCCCCCATGCTCTTGGCCGTCTCCAGGCGTGCCGGCAGGCGGTCGACGCCTATCACCAACGACGCGCCCGCCAGCTTGGCCCCCGCCGTGGCGCACAGACCGATGGGGCCCTGCGCGAACACCACCACCGCGTCACCGATCCGCACCTGACC
>JBEQSW010000060.1:0-15631 GCA_040348565.1 Myxococcales bacterium
CGGGAGCGCCAAGCATCCGGCCGGACCTGCACGCATCCAGCCAGATTAGCACGGTTTCCAATTCAACCCGGTAGGGTGGACGGCGCGCATGCCGACCGGGCCAACCCAGGCCAAAAGCTCGTCGAGCCTCGAATCAGCGCGAGCGCACGGTCATCAGCTCGTTCGGATCGCCTTCGCGATACGCGACTTCGATAGCGTCCACCACTCCTGGAATCGAGAGCTCCCACAGCGCCTCGACGAGCTCGTCCACGTGCTCGGTTTCGTCGAGCCGCGTGTACGGCACATGTAAGACTCTTGCAGCGGGCATGAGCTCGACGCGCTTCATGTGCCCCGCGTAGACGAAGAACGTCGCGGAAGCCGCGCCGTGCCGCTCGACCACGAAACCGTTCCGCTGCAGTCGTTCGATGGTCATGCCACAGCGTACGCCCTTTTTTACTTCCAGGCGCCAGTCGCGACGAGCTCGTATCCCGGCGAGGCTTTGGCGGCGCCGTTGTACTTCGCCAGCACCACGCCAACGTTGCCACCCTTGAAGTCGTCTTTGGCGTAGCCTTCGACTTGCGTCATCGTCACTTCGAAGAACTGCCGGCTCATCCCCATGGGATCATTGGGAAGCTGAGGCGTGTATTCGAGGCCGATGTCGAAGGCGTCGTCGGTGGCGTTCACGAGTGGACCGGTGAACAGCACCCATTTGCCACGAGCAAGCTTGTCGAAAGCGGTGATGGCGGCCTTCTTGTCCTTGAGGCTCTTGTCGGCCTTCAGCTTGGCCTGGAGCTCGCTGGCGGCCACGAACCCTTTCGCGGCGGCGTACTTGCTCTCGATGGCGGCGCGGCGCGCTGGCGTGAGCTCCATGTCGACCTTGCTCGGGCGCGCGCTGGGCTTTTCTGGTTTGGCGGTTTCAGCCGGGGCGGCGCTGGGCGCGGCCACGGGCGCCGGCGGGGGCGCGCTGGGGGCCGTCTTGTTGACCGGAGGCTTCTCGTCCTCGCAGGCCAAAAGCAGCGAGAGCAGACCGCAACAGACCACGCAGCCGAGCTGCGCTCCTCGGGTTTTCATCACCGCACGACTAGCAGGGTCCCGCAGCTCACGGAAGCTGGGGTTCGGAAAGGCTCTTGTCGCCACGCTCCAACTTTCGCGTGACGGCGCCGCGAGGCGCGAGCAAGCTCGGATACTGGCTCGATTGAAACGGGCGCACTGGCGGTGCTCACCGCTTTAGAGAATGCTGGAAGGACGCGCCCTCGCGCCGCCATCCACAGCGCGAACGCCCTGGAGGTCCCTTAGATGATGCGCCTTGGTCTTGGTCTTTCCGTCGCTGGTGTCCTCCTTTTTGCCGTCGCTTGCAGCGACGACGCCGGAACCCCAACCCCCGGCACCGGCACCGGCGGCGGGGCCGGCACGGCCACCACGGCTGGAACGTCGCCGGGTGGCTCTGCCAGCGCTGGTAGCGCGGCTGGCGGCGTTGCTGGCACCAGCACCGCGGGCACGAGCACGGGCGGTAGCAGCAGTAGCGGGTCCAGCACCGGCGGCAGCGCCGGGTCGGGGACCGCAGGAGGCTCGGCCGGCAGCGCCATGGGCGGCAGCGGCGGCGCCGCGGGCGGCAGCGGCGGCGGCGCCATGGGCGGCAGCGCCGGTTCAGGCGGCGGCGCTTGCGATGCCACTACCGGCAAGGCCCTTCAGTTCAAAGGTGGCGTCAACGATCTGGTCGCCGGCGATTTGGGCAACGACTTGATGGGCGGCAACTCGGCCCGCACCGTCGAGCTGTGGGCCCACTTCACGTCCGACAACAGCTGGAAAGCCGAAGGCACCATGATCGAGCTGGGGCGGAAGACCAACGCCGCCAACCAAGTCTTCGGCATCGACATGGCCGGTCGCACCGATGCGAACACCGGCAAGTTCGATCCGTACACGAACGGCATCGGCGACAACGACCCTACCCCCGTGATGCTCCCGTCGACCACCTGGGCCCATTTGGCCTGGGCTTACGACGGCGCTGGTCACTTCGCGTTCTTCGCCAATGGCACGAAGGTCACCCTGCCGCACGCGGGTGACGGCAGCGGCATGCTGGCCACCACCAAGGGCATCGTCACGCTGGGTGGCTCGCAGGGCTTCGGCTACGAAGGCTGGGACGGCGTGATGGACGAGGTGCGCGTCTGGAGCGTTTTCCGCGCCGAAGCCGACATCAAGCGCGACATGAAGGTGAAGCTGAAGGGCACGGAAACGGGCCTCGTCGCTTACTACAACCTCGACGAAGGCACGGGCGAGACCGCCGACGACATCAAGAAGACGGCGAGCCACCAGCTCAAGTTCTGCACCGCCAACGGCGGCGCCTGCCCGGTACAAAACGCCGCCAAGCCCATGTGGGTCGCATCCGACATCCCGGGCCCCTTCACCTGCGCGCCCTGAGCTCACGAAGCTGGCCGCGCGCTACTCGGCGCGGCTAGCCTTCGCTCGAACGACGGCGACGTCCGAGACGCCCGGAACCTGAGCTCGCAACAAACGCTCAGCGCGGCGCGTGAAGCCCGACCACGTTGCCCTCGGTATCGCGCACGAGCGCGATGAAGCCGGGCGGTCCGATATCGGTCTTCGGCATCACGACCGCGCCACCCGCCTGCTCGATGCGCGCGAGGCTCGCGTCCAAGTCGCGCGCGTGCAGGTACACGAGCGCGCCGTCGGCCACCGGCTTACGACGCTGATCGAGAATCAAAGCGCCACGGACGGAGTCTTCCTCGCCTTGAAAGACCGCCATCTGCATGCCGGTGCCGTCGAAGTGCTCGCGCTTGAGCGAGGCGCCCAGGACGGCTTCGTAGAAGTGGCTAGCGCGGTCCAGGTCGGTGGTGGGTAGCTCGAACCAGTTGATGGTGTTGTTCATGACTCTGTCGTCTCCGTGCGCCGTTTGGTTTTTCGTGCGGCGTGAGAACGATTCCTATCGAGGCCGAGTGACAGCGTATTGTCAGTAATTAGCGAGGCGGTGACTTGAGCCCGATAGGGCTAAATTCCTCAAGTTTCGCAGATTCCCGCACGCCCCCACCGCTCCAGCTCACTTCATGGGCTGCCGCCTCGCAGCTCCCCTGCAGAAACTCCCGTGGCGTCCCAAGGCCGCACCACGCGAGCGCTTCGGGCTGCTGGCGTTCTAACAACCCCATTCGAGTGCCTGAGATCAACAGGGAGGACGGGAGGACGGGAGGACGCAGGGAGACGAGAACGCATTTTTGTTTTTGGAGGACCAAAACCAAAAATATTTGCCTGGGAGAGAAAACCGGAGGGCTTGAGCCCACGACGGCGCCGCAGACTCGCAGGCGGCAGCGCGAACCCCCAAAAAATTCTCGCCTCTGTTTCGACCTCCCGTCCTCCCGTCCTCCCTGTGAAAAAATCTCGATCGTGCAAGGTGGCCTAGCTTCGCTACAGAAGCTTCTGCGATTCAGGCTGCGGATTGGCAGCCAAGATGTGTGGAATACTTGGTCGCGGCGAGGCTAGGCGCCGAGGCAGAACCGCCGAACGCTGTGGGTGATGCGCTCGGACAGCGCGCGCGGCCGCAGCTGCGACGTCACGAATAAAAACGAAGCAGGCGACGGCTTGAGCAAAGTTTGCGCGCCTGACTGTTGCCGATGTGACAGTGCGGCGATGCCGACGCTGGCGCCGGCCAGCGCCACCGCCGCCGTGCTGGGCGACCCCGCCAACAGCGAGCCGACCGGCAGCGCCACCGCCACGCCGAACGTGCCCAAAAACGTGCCGACTCCCAGCGCGCGCAGGCCGCGCGAAAGCTCCTGCAACGCGGGCTTCAGGCGCTTGTCGTACTCGAGCCGAATGTGCTCGTCGAGCGCATCGGGCTCGGCAATGTTGCCGTTTGCCAGCTCGGCGCGCAGGTCCTCGACGTAGGCGTGGAAGGCATGGCGCGCGGCGGCATGCTCGTTTCTCAGCGCCAATACGTGCTTCACGGGGATGGCGTCGAGGCGCGTGGGCAACACTGCCCGCAGCGTCACGAACGCGACGCGCTCGGCCCTCACTTCCAGTCCCCGCGCCGCCGCGAGCTTGCCGATGCCCAGCGCTCGGCGCCTCGAAAGATCGACGTCGGCGACCAGCGAGCGGGCTAGATCTTCGACGGTACAGCTGCTGATGCCCGATTGGTGGGTGACGTTGTCGGAGATGGGCATGAGCCCGCGGCGGCGCGAAATCTCGCCTGCCAACGCGATCATGTAGGCCGAAACGATGGCCGGATGCATGCCGAGCCAACGGCGATCGCGGCTGGGCAGCGCCAGCCGACGCTGCAGCAGCTGCTCGGTCAGCGCCGGCTCCAGCTTGGAGCAGTGGATGAACGCCAGGCTGCGCGCCGAAGTGTGGCCGGTTTTGACGTCGAAGCGTTCCTGCGTCGCCGGCCAGCCGTCGCGCTGCGCTACGTCGTAGCGACGAGCCAGCGCCCCAGCGTGGCGGGCGAGCAAGATGGAGAACAGCTCGCCCACGGGCGCCTCGTACTTGCCCGGATCGACGCGCTGCACGACGCCCGCGTCCTCGAGCGCTCGTACGTCGCGGCTGTCGCGCGGGCGATAACCCTTCGGTACGATACGGCTGACGTCGTCCCAATACAGGGCGCTCAGCTTGAGCCAGGCTTCGTCGCGAAAATGAATGAAAGGGTAATACAAGCAACGCCGAGCCATGAACGGCCCGGAACGTAGCTCAAACCGCGCTCAAGCGTGAAGACCCGAAGCGGCGCCGGCCAGCGCCGCGATGTCGCGGTTCTCCAGCACGCGTTCGCTGGCGCCGCGCTTGAGCAGCTGCAGCATGGCGCGCCCCAGCTCTTCGGTGGTGGTGACTTGGCCCGGAAACAAGCGCTTGAGCGCGGGGTAAACCGGACCCACAGCGGCGTACAACACCCGATACCAACGCGTCTTCGAAACGACACCGTGCAGCGGCCGAATGAAGCCGGGGCGCAGCATGTAGGCGCGCTCGAACGGCATCGACAACAGGGCGTTTTCGGTCGCGCCCTTCACGCGCGCCCACATCACGCTCCCGCGCTCGGTGCTGTCGGTGCCGCCGCCCGAGACGTACACGAAGGTCATCTTCGGATTCAGGCGTTCCAGCGTTTGCGCGATCTTGAGCGTCAAGTCGTAGGTGACGCGCTTGTAGTCCGGCTCGCTCATGCCCACCGCCGAAACGCCCAAGCAAAACAGGCAAGCGCCATAGTCTTTGAGCTCACCCTCGAGCATTCGCAAGTCCGCCACGTCTTCTTGCAGCAGCTCTTTGAGCTTGGGATCGCGTTGGCCGCTCGGGCTGCGGCCGATGGCCAAAACCGCTTCCACGTCGGGATCTTGCAAGAGCTCGCGGAGCGCGCCCTGCCCGACCATGCCGCTGGCTCCGAACAGGATGACCTTCATGTCATCTTTCATGGCGCGCCCTCGGCCACTTGACAACCCGCGGCAAGGTCGTCAATTTCGTCGAGTCTTGGGCAACCCGCGTGTCACGCTCGGCCGCTTACGGCGAATGGCGTGGCGCGCCTTGCGGCTCATTTTAGCGGTTCTCGCGCTATTTTCGCTGCTGGTGCTGGCCTCGGGCTGGCGGGCGTTCGGCACCGGGGCCAGCGGCGCACGCCTGCTCAGAATGCAAAGCTCGCCGAATTACCGGGACGGGCACTTCGTGAACCCGCAGCCGCTGTTCAACGACTTCTGGGGCATGTTCGCGGGCATGTGGCACGCAAGCGAGCACGTCAATCCGGACGCGCCCGTGGCCGTAGCCAAGCTCACCGCCCAAGATTTGGCCGTACCGCCGCCAAGCGGCCTGCGCGTCACCTGGTTTGGCCACTCCTCGATGCTGATCGAAATCGACGGCAAGCGGCTGCTCACCGATCCGATGTGGAGCGAGCGCGCGTCTCCGCTGAGCTGGCTGGGCCCCAAGCGTTGGTATCCGCCGCCGATCACGCTCGAGGAGCTGCCGAAGCTCGACGCCGTCCTCATCTCCCACGATCACTACGATCACCTGGACTACGGCAGCGTGGTGCGGCTCAACGCCATGGGCGTGAAGTTCGTGGTGCCGCTCGGCGTCGGCGCGCACCTGGAGTACTGGGGCGTGCCAGAAGCGCGCATCGTCGAGCTCGATTGGTGGGAGCGCACCGAGCTTCCGGGGCTCGGCATCGTGTGCACGCCGGCGCGACACGCCTCGGGTCGCTTCTTGTTCGACAAGGACGCCAAGCTGTGGGCGGGCTATGCGCTCCTGGGCGAGCGACACCGCGCCTACTATTCGGGCGATACGGGGCTGTTTCCCGCCATGCGCCGCATCGGCGAGCAGCTCGGGCCCTTCGACGTCACCATGATCGAGACCGGGCAGTACCACCGCGCCTGGCCCGACTGGCACATCGGTCCCGAGCAAGCGGTGCGAGCGCACCAGCTGGTGCGCGGCCGGGTGATGCTACCCGTACATTGGGCGCTACTCGGCCTCGCATTCCATGGCTGGACGGAGCCGGTCGAGCGCAGCCTGGTTGCGGCTCGGGCGCGAGGCGCCGAGCTCGTCACGCCGCGTCCGGGTCAACCCTTCGAGCCCAGCGTGCCGCAGTCAGGCAGCCGCTGGTGGCCCAACGTGCCCTGGGAAACCGCGGCCCAGCACCCGATCGTGTCGACCAACGCCGAGTGAACGTCAGCGGCGCAGCGACCAGCGCGAGCGCTGCCGCGGCTCGGTGCCGGCGCCCAGCTTGATGCGCGCGCGCGGGGCTACCGCCAACAAGCGCGCCTCGAACTCGAACTCGTCCTCGGCGACCACCACCGCGTCGCCCAGCGCGTTCAGGTAGGCGGGGCTGACTTCACCGTCCTGCCACGCCAAGATGTTGATCTGCTCGAACTGGGGGCGGTGCTCGGTCACCACGCGCACGAAGGCGGTGCGGGCCGACAGGTCGTAGCTCTCGAGCCCACGCCCGTCCGCAAAGTACTTGATGGCGCCACCGGTCGAGACCGCTTCGGAGAGGCGCGCCGCGAAGGCGCTGCCGAGGCGCGCCGACAGACAGCGCGTAAAGCGAGCGTAGTAGACGCCCTCGTCGGCCCAGCCAAAGGTGATGGAACCCGAAATATCAGTGAGCAGCTCGAGCGGCGCTGAATACGACATGCCCTTGCCGGTCGCTACGGCCGGGGTCGACCCGGCTTAAGGAAATGGCGGGCGTGGCGAGATGTCGCGCTTTGCGGCGGGGCTCGCGAATTGTTAAGTTGTCTTGACAACTCGTCTCAACCGGGGAAGGCTCCACGCGCTTTCCGATGCTGAATCCGGGCTCGCCCCTTCCTCTCTACCAGCAGCTCGCGGAGCTTTTGAGCCGCGAAATTGCCACAGGCTCACCGGGGCCTGGCGGTCGCCTGCCGTCAGAGCCGGAGCTCGCGCGCCGTCATCGCATCGGCCGTCCCACCGTGCGACAGGCGACGGAGCTGCTGGTACAGCGCGGTTTGATCGAGCGGCGCCGCGGCTCCGGCACTTTCGTGCGCAGCGCGCCTCGTCGAGTCGACCTGTTTTCGCTCGGCGGCACCCTGTCCAGTTTTCGCGAAGGGGGCCTGGTGCTGACGACCAAGCTGCTCGGCAAAGTCAGCGAGCGGCGCGTGCCGACGGATCCGGACAACCCGTTTTCGGAGCGGCGCGCCTTGGTGCTCACGCGCGTCGGCAGCGTGGCGGACAAGCCGGTGCTGCTGGAGCGCCTGTACTTCGATCCGACGGTGTTTGCGGGGCTCGAGAAGCTGCCGCTGGCCGGCGCTTCGCTATCGCGCGTGGTCGAAGAGCATTTTTACCTCAAGGCCAGCCACGCCGAGCAGAGCTTCCGCGTCGCGCTGCCGAGTGAAGAAGTGCGCCACGCGCTCGGGACGACGCCCCGCCACGCGCTCTTGCTGGTAAAACGCGGGCTGTTCTTTCCGCACGCACCGCGCGCCGTCTTCGGCGAGCTGTATTGCCGCACCGACGAGCTGGTTTTTTCGCAAACGATAGGAGCAGAGACGCGACATGACTGAGTCGATTCGAGCCCAGGCCGGCTATTTCGAAGGCTTCGGCGGCGCCTTCATCCCCGAGGTGCTGCACGCCACGTTCGAGGAGCTGAAGCTGGCCTTCGCCGCCGCCCGTCAGGACCCGAGCTTCTGGCAAGAGTACAGCGAGCTGATGGGCACCTACTCGTGTCGCCCGACGCCGCTCACCTTCGCCGAAAATCTGAGCGCGCATTTTGGCGGCGCGCGCATCTACATCAAGCGCGAGGACCTGAACCACACCGGCGCCCACAAGGCGAACAACGTGATGGGGCAAGGCCTGCTGGTGAAGCGCATGGGCAAGAAGCGCGTCAACGCCGAGACCGGCGCCGGGCAGCACGGCGTTGCGACCGCCACCATGGCCGCCAAGTTCGGCTTTGCCTGCACCATCTACATGGGCGAGCTGGACGTGGAGCGGCAACGCCCGAACGTGTTTTGGATGGAGCGCTTGGGCGCCACCGTGGTGCCGGTGAAAGACGGCTCACGCACGCTCAAGGACGCCATCAACGAAGCCTTCCGCGACTGGGTCTCGAACATGGACGACACCCACTACGTGCTCGGCACCGCTTGCGGCCCGCATCCGTTCCCGGAAATGGTGACGTACTTCCAGTCGATCATCGGGCAGGAAGCGCGCCGGCAAATCGTCGAGCGGACGGGGCAATTGCCCAAGCGCGTCTACGCCTGCGTGGGCGGCGGCTCGAACGCAATGGGCATTTTCAGCGGATTTTTGGACGAGCCGAGCGTGGAGCTGGTGGGAGTGGAAGCAGGCGGGGACGGCGTGACCACGCGCCGCCACGCCGCGCGCTTGTCCAGCAAAGACGCGACCATCGGCGTGGCCCAGGGCTACAAAACGTACTTCTTGCAGAACGAAGACGGGCAAATGAACGAGACGCACAGCGTGGCCGCCGGCCTCGACTACGTGGGTGTGTCGCCAATTCTTTCGCACTTTCACGAGACCAAGCGCGCGCGCTTCGAAGCCGCCACCGACGCCGAAGTGGTCGAAGCTTTGAAGCTGACCATCCGCAAAGAAGGCTTGATCCCGGCGCTCGAGTCGTCGCACGCCTTCGCGCAGGCCTTCAAAGAGGTTGGCACGTTGTCGCCCAACGACGTCGTATTGATCAATCAATCCGGGCGCGGTGACAAAGACATCTTCACCGTCGCCGATGCGTTCAAAGACCCGCTGTGGGAAGCCTTCATTCAGAGGAAGGCGGAGGGCTACCGTCGTGCTTGAGCAATACTTGAAAGATCGCCGTCAAAAGCAGGAAATTCTGCTGATGACTCACATCGTGCTGGGCCACCCGCACTTCGACACCAGCCTGCGCTTGGTCGAGAACATGGTGCACGCGGGCGTGGATCTGATCGAGCTACAGATCCCGTTCTCCGAGCCGATGGCCGACGGCCCGGTGATCTTGCGCGCCAATCAGGAGGCGCTGGACGCCGGTGCGACGGTGGACCGTTGCTTCGAGGTGGCGACCGAGGTGGCGCGTCGCTTCGACATCCCGTTTCTGTTCATGACCTACTACAACGTGCTGTTCCGGCGCGGCGTCAGTCAGTTCGTGGCGCGCATGCAAGACGCGGGGCTGCGCGGCGCCATCGTGCCGGATTTGCCGCCTGAAGAAGCGGGTGAATACCTGAGCGCGATGCAAGAAGCGGCGCTGGATCCGATCTTCATCTACTCGCCCAACACCACCGACGAGCGCTTGAAGGTGATTGCCGACCACGCGCGCGGGTTCATCTACTGCGTCGCGCGCAAGGGCGTGACCGGTAGCGAAACCGCCTTTTCGGTCGAGCTTTCCAGCTACTTGGCGCGGGCGCGGGCCGCCACCACGCTGCCGCTCGCGGTCGGCTTCGGGGTCAAAGAAAAGCACGACGTCGACTTTCTGCGCGGCAAGGCCGACATCGCCGTCGTCGGCAGCGAAACCTTGCGCGTGCTGGAGCGCGGCGGGCTCTCGGCCGTGGGCCCATTCTTGAGCGGGCTGCGGTAGAAGGATGGTCAATCTTTCGGTAGAGCTTGCGCTGTTGTCTCGACGCTAGCGGGGGCGCGTAGCGGGCAGCCGACGACTAATGCGCTGTGCTGGAGGCGGAATCGACGGTCAGCCAGGGTGCGAGGGCCGCGGCCATTTCTTCTGCGGTTTGAAAGCGGTGGTCGGCGTCGGGAGCCATCGCGCGCATGATGACTTGGACCAGCTCGGGCTCGAGGTCGAGGCGTAGCTCGGAAAGAGGCGTCGGCGTGCCCTGCTGGATCGCGAACAGCAACGCGTTGTAGTTGTCGCCGGCGAAGGGGGCGTGCCCGGCCAGCGCCTCGTACATGATGGCCGCGACCGAGTAGAGGTCGCTGCGAGGGTCGATAGCGGCGCCGCGCGCGTGCTCCGGAGCCATGTACGTCGGCGTGCCGAGCACCGTGCCAACCTGAGTCAACGTGTCGCCGGGCGCAGCGTTCAATACCTTGGCGACCCCGAAATCGAGCACCTTCACGATGTCACCCAGCCCCGACATCGACGTCAACACGATGTTTTCGGGTTTGATGTCGCGGTGAATGACCTGTGAGCGGTGAACGGCCGCCAGCGCCGCCAGTAGCTGCGAGGCGATGAACACGGTGCGGGCCGCCGAAAACCGGCCGTGACGGGTGAGCTCTTGGCGCAGGGAAACGCCGTCCAAAAACTCCATCACCAAGAACGCCGGTTCGTCCCCTCCGGCCTGAAAATCGAGGATTCGCACGATGTTGGGGTGATTGACGGCCCCCACTGTCTCGGCTTCGCGCCGAAAGCGCGCCACCAGATTCTGGTCAGCCGCCAGCGAAGCGTGCAGCACCTTCACCGCCACCCGCATCTGCCCCAGGTCTTCGCGCGTGGCCTCGTACACGGCGCCCATGCCGCCCGCGCCCAGCAGGCGCCCGATACGGTAGCGGCCGCCCAACAACTCGCCGGTCCAACTTTCGCGGTCTTCGCCCGCACCCAGGCGCGCCCGTTGCCGCTCACCGGAGCGGTACTGCTCCAGCACGTCTTTGGCCTGGTCGCGCTTTCGGCGCAGCTCGATGGCGCGCGCCGTGCTTTCGCGCAGCTTGTCGAAGCCCACCGGTTTCACCAAGTACTCGAAGGCGGCGTATTCGACCGCTTTCATGGCCGTCTCCAGATCGGGCGAGCCCGAGAGCAGCAAAACCGGCAGGTCGGCGTCTTCGGCGCGCAGCCGCTCCAGCAACTCGACGCCGCCCAAGTCGGGCATGCGCACGTCGCTGATCACGACGTCGAAGCGACTCTGGCTCGCAAGCGCGATCGCTTCGCGCCCGTTGGAGGCCGTGACCACCTCGTGGCCGGCTTTGACGAGCATCCGCGCGAGCAAGCGCCGCAGATCGTGCTGGTCGTCGACCAGCAACACGCGGCCCGGTGGCGCGGTCGCCGACGCCTGCGCATCATCCCTCGACTCGTCTCGATCGGTCTTTGCCATGCGCCGTGCCGGCCTTCCCGCTCCGAGCGCCGGCAAGAACGCCCCAGAGCCACGCTAGTGTATTCCCTTGAACGACACCGCTCATCTGGGCTTTAGAGCAAAGTACCGTCAGATCTGCTTGAGCATCGTGTCGACGTCACTGACTTCGAACTTGCTCGGTTGCTCGATATTCACCTGTTTGACCACGCCATTGTCGACGAAAAGCGAGAAGCGCCGGCAACGCACGCCCATACCACCCTTGCTGATGTCCGTCTCCAAGCCAAGCTTCCGGGTGAAGTCGGCGTTGCCGTCGCCCAGCATGCGAACCTTGCCGATGGCGTCGTGCTCTTTGCCCCAGGCCGCCATCACGTAGCCGTCATTGACGGAGACGCACCACACCTCGTCGACGCCGCGCGCCTTGAGCTCGGGCAGGTGCTCGACGTAGCCGGGCAGGTGCTTGCCCGAGCAAGTGGGCGTGTAGGCGCCTGGCAGGCCGAAAATAACCACGCGCTTGCCTTGCGTCGCTTCTTGGACCGAAACCGGTGCGGGCGCGAGCGGGCACGCCTCGCCAAACCCAATAGATTCCCACAACGTGGCCTCGGGTAGCTTGTCGCCGATAGCAATCATGAGCGCACTATCGGCGCAATTACGCGCCGGAATCAAGGCACGAGCGGCGTGGTAGCAGCGCCTCCCCCGCGCCCCACTGCCTCCAAATAGTCACACGTCTCGCCGGCACCGAGGACGCGTCGCCCCAGCGAAAGCTGCCGCGAACGACGGGCACGCCGCTTGCTGCGCGAGAGATGCCGCGGCGTCTCCGCGACACCCGCCCAGGAGACACCCATGAAATGGTCCACCGCCATCTGTCTGTGTTGTACGAGCGCAAGCTTGCTCGCCTGCTCCCACGAAACCCCGGTCCGGACCGCGCCCGCGGCTCCGCCTGCCCCGCCTCCGACGGCCATCAGCCGGTTGGAGGAAGCACCGGTCAAGGAGTCGCAGCCGACCCAATCGGGTATTCCCACCACGGCCCCGCCCGTGGCGCCGCCCGTGGCGCCGCCGCCGGCCGTACCGCCCGACCAAGTGTCGATGACGCCCGCGTCCGGCACCGGCTCGGCGCGCATGGCCGCCCTCGTCCCGGCCGCTGCGGCGCGCGACGACAAGGCGGACGGCGCCCAAGACCAGGAATCGATCCGCGAGATTCGCGCGCTGGTGGCTGCAGACCCGACAGTGGCGTCGACGGCCTCGCAACTCGTGATCGTGGCTCGCAGCGGTCGGGTCTGGTTGCGTGGGCAAGTGAACACGGCCGCGCAGCGCGCCGCCATCGAGAAAGCGGCGCGCCAAGCCGCAGGCGTGGTCAACGTCAAGAACGAGCTGGTCGTGCTGGAGTGAGCCAACCGAGGCCGTCTTTGTCCGGCGCGGCTCGGCGCTGAAGAAATCGTGCGGGAGGGCCGGCTGCTCGAAGAGCGCAGTTGGGCGCACTACAACGGCCACAACGTCGCCTTTCGACCGCGTCGCAT
The DNA here is from genome assembly GCA_040348565.1 of Myxococcales bacterium. Taxonomy (GTDB): domain Bacteria; phylum Myxococcota_A; class Polyangia; order Polyangiales; family Polyangiaceae; genus PMG-095. The sequence continues at coordinate 12,905 of JBEQSW010000060.1, forward strand.
GTCCCCCGACGCGCTGCTGGCCGCCCACCGCGAGCTGTGGCGGCGCGCCTTCGCTCCCGCCGCGGTGGCCGCGCGCATCGCCCGCGGCGCGCGGCAGCTACGAGCCGGCGGCCTCATGCTCTCGGCCAGCATGAACGGCTTCTACGGCCTCAAACGCCTCACCGGCAACCTTCCCGCCGAAGCCCACGACCAACCGGACACGCCTCGCATCACGCACCCCGCGCCAACCTCCGACCCCGCGCGCATCAGCCTCCGCATCGCCCGTCCCACTCCGACGCGCGAGCAAGCGTCGAGCGAAGCGTGAGCAAACCACGAGCCCCGAGTGGGGCGGTGACCAAGGATTCATCCATCTTGGGCTGCCGCGCCGCAGATCCCTTGCAGAAACTAACGTGGCGTCGCCAGGCCACCTCGCGCGAGCGCTTCGGGCTGCTGCCGTCCTGGCGGGTCGTGTCGAGGGCCTCGGGGATTTCACAGGGAGGACGGGAGGACGCTGATGATTGGTCCCAATTCGAGTTGGCGGCTGATTTCAGCCAAGTTGAGCGGTTCGCTCGGTGTGGAAAACAGCGGGATGCCTTGGCCGTTGCCGGTGAGCGAGCCAACGCCCCTCGCTCACGACGGAATGACTTCGCATGCGAAGTCATCTCCGCTTCCAGTGGCAGCAAACCTTCAACTATTCGTATTCGCTAGTAAACGCCAGCTAGCGATTCAAGAGCATCGCGATGACTTCGCATGCGAAGTCATTCCGAGACCCGGCGGGGGACAAAAGCTGAAGGCGCTGCAGCACGACAAAGGGGCGAAAGAAGGCCCGGGCGCTGCTTGAGCGAACGATGCGATGAGTGGTGAGCGGGAGGACGGGAGGTGCGGGCGGGCGAGAACGCATTTTTGTTTTTGGAGGACCAAGACCAAAAATATTTGCCTGGGAGAGAAAACCGGAGGGCTTGAACCCACGGCGGCGCCGCACACTCGCTGGCGGCAGCGCGAACCCCAAATGATCGCCTCTTTCTCGTCCTCCCGTCCTCCCGTCCTCCCTGTGAAAAAATCTCGATCGTACGGGGTGGCCTTTTGCCGCTACAGAAGCTTCTGCGATTTAGGCTGCGGATTGGCAGCCCAAGATGTTTGGAACTTTAGGGGCGGCTAGGCGGCGTAGAGGTGACCGAAGCCTTCTTGTTCTAGGGCGCGACGCACGGCGGGGCGCGGAAGGACTGCGGCGACGAGCCGGCCGTAGCGAGGCAATTCTTGGACCGGAAGCTCGAAGCGGCGGGCCCACAGGAAGAAGACAGTCAGGTAGGCGTCGACGAGCGAGTAGGCGTCGCCGAGCACGAAGCCTCGTTCGGGCAGGCGGTTGTCGACGTAGCGCAGCAGGTCGAAGAAGCGTTGCTTGCCGTCGATTTTGAGGGCGGCGCGGGCGGCGTCGTCGGCGGTGTAGCGATCGGGGCGAAAGAAGCTGATGAAGGTGACGTGAACGGCGCTGGCCAGCAGGCTCATCCATTCGTCAGCGCGCGCGCGAGCCAGGCCACCTTCCGGCAACAGCCGTAGCCCAGGCGCGAGCGCCGCTACGTACGCGAGCAGGGCCGGGGTTTCGGTGAGCACGACATCCGGCGCGATTTCCACGGCCGGCAGTCGACCGAGGGGGTGAATGCGCCGGTAGCGCTCGCTCAGTTGCTGGCCTTCTTTGATCAACACAGGCTCCAGCGAGTAAGGGATGCCTGCTTCTTCGAGGGCCATGTGGGTCGCCATCGAGACGGCGCCCGGGGAGAAGTACAGCTTGGGAACGAAGTCGGTCATGCGCTCTGGAGTAGCGGACGCGCTGGCATGTAGAAAGAGAATTGATTTCATGAAAACCATGACGTCTACTCATACCAATGAGTCCCGGCACGCTCGAGACGCGCGATCTGCGGCTGGTCCAGGCCATCGCCGAAGGCGGCGGCGCCACCCAGGCCGCCAAGTTGCTGCACTTGAGCCAGTCCGCGGTGAGCCACCAGCTGCGTGGCTTGGAAGAGCGCTTGGGCGTCGAGTTGTTTCGGCGACAAGGCGGGCGCCTGTGCATCACGCGCGCGGGCGAAAAGCTGGTCGACCTGGCGCAGCAGGTGTTGTTGCCGCTGCTGCAGACCGAGCTCGAGCTAAAGCGCGGCGGCTTCCGCGAGCGTCCCAAGTTGCGCGTGGCCACGCAGTGTTACACCGCGTACCACTGGCTGCCCAAGGCGCTGCAAGCCTTGATGAGCGCGCACCCCGAGGTGGAGCTGGTGCTGCAGAGCGAGATGGTGGGCGACGCCGCAGAGCACTTGCGTGAAGAGCGCGCGGATGTGGTGTTGTGCGTGATGCCGCCGGGCAAGGGCCCGTTCACGCGGCTTCCGCTGTTCAAAGACGAGCTGATGCTGGCGGTGCCGCGCGGCCACTCGCTTTCGCGCAAGAAATTCGTGCAGGGCAGCGATCTCGCCGAAGAGACGTTGATTCAGACCCAGACCTCCGCGCAAGAGCGCGACCGAGTGAAGAAGCTGCTGTTCGGCGAGCACGGCGGGGTGAAGCACGTGCTGCGCCTGCCAGTGACGGAAGCCGTGCTCGACTTGGTGCAGGCGGGCATGGGCGTGAGCATCCTGGCCGGCTTCACTTTGAGCGCCCGCATCCAGCGCGGTGAGCTCGAGGCGGTCCGGCTCACCGAGCGCGGCCTGGCCCGCCGCTGGAGCGGCGTCTATCCCAAGAGCTCGGCTCTCCAAGGCCCCATCCGGA
>JBEQSW010000095.1:0-4933 GCA_040348565.1 Myxococcales bacterium
AGCGCAGCCCCGCCAAGTAAACCTCGAGATCGAGCATCAGCTGATACAAGTGGAGCCACGCCTCTTGCAGCTCGTCGAAGACGCTTTCGACCAGGCGCCCCAGCAGCTCCGAGCTACGCACCTGCAACCCGCGAAAGAGCAGCGACAACCGTGCCAAAAAGCGGCGAAGCGGCGAGGCGTACCAGGGGTTGGCTTCGTTCTCGGCCACCCGCTGAATGGCGAAGCTTCGGATTTCTCCGTCGTGGCCGAGTCGGACGCGCACGTCGACGGTGGCGAGGTTGCTCTCGTAGTCGAGTAGGCTTTGCAGGTGTGCCCAGCCGTCGGAGGCTTGCACGCTGCTGGCGAAGGCGTGCACGCGCGAAAGCGGGCCTTTGGCGTCGGCGAACGTGCGCTCCAGCTTGACCAGCGTGTTGCGAAAGGCTCGCAAGATGTCCAAGCGGCGCAAGACGGCGGCGCCATGGCGCGCCCGCTCGCCCTGAAATAGCTCGAAAAGATAGCGAATCTCCGCCCAAGCCTGCTCGACGTTGCGCGCAAGCTCGGGAGCCTGGACCAGGCCCGCCAGCACTTCGTGCCGGAAAGACAACGTGGGCGCGTCGGTGACCGGGTGCGTTAGCAGGGCCAGAAGCGGACGCTGCAACAGCGGGTAGCGATCACGCTTTTGGTTGCTGGGGCATAGGCAACGCGCGACCAGATCTTTGACGAACAGATCGCGCGCAAACAGCTCGGCATCGAAGCTGGAGGGGCCCGCGCTGTAGCTCTTCAGCACGCGCTCGAAGGCTTCCGGCGAGTTGCCGGTGGCGAACGCGAACGTCAACGTCTCCGCGAAAAGTCGAGCATCGATGCGCAGGCGCGGCTTCGGCTCGAGCAGATCGGGCAGGTGCATGGGTCTAGGCGCCCAGCGCGGCGAGTCGTTCGATCAACTTCTGCCGCAGCGAGGCGTAGCGAGCAGTGGCGCCTGGCGCCGGGCTCACGTTGCTGGCCGGATCGGTCGCGGCAAATGCTTCGTAGAGCGAGCTGAACGGCACCTTGCCGACGGCTTCGGCCGCGCGCAGCGCCCCGCCCAGAGCCGACGAGTTGCCCAGCGAAAGCCCGCGAATTTCGGCGCCGAACACGTCGGCCAAGACCTGGCGAATGCCGCGGTTCTTGGAGGCGCCGCCGGTCACGCGGATGAGCTTCGGCTGCTCGCCGATCCAGTCCGAATGGCGCTGCATGCTCAGAGCTTGGGCTTCGACGATGGCGCGCGCTAGGGCCGCCGGCTCCTGCCAGGCCACGAATCGCTCGCTACCGAAAAGTTCCACTTTTGGCGCTAAGAGCTTGGGTGTCATCTCCGGAATGAAAAACGGCAACAGCAGATTGCCTTGGTTCCCGGGCTCGGTTTTCTCGAGGATGGCTTGAGCGAAAGCGTCCCACGACAGGCCCGCCTTCTCGGCCACCTTTTCGCGCGCCAGCGAGCCGTTGGCGAAGCAAATCAGGCACATGAAGCCTCCCGCCGGGTTGCCGAACACGTGACCGAAGCCGCGCGGATCGGTGAGGGGCTGCCGCATGGCGGCGAACACCGTGTCACTCGTGCCCATGCTGATGACGGCGGTGCCCGGCTCCGTCGCGCCCATACCGACCAGGCTGGACGGGTTGTCCCCGGTGAAGGCGACGACCGGCGTGCCCGCCTTGAACCCGTACTTCTTGACGAAGTAGTCGGCGATTGCGCCGACTTGGCTGCGCGAAGGCACCGCGGGAGGCAGCTTTTCGGCCAGGCCCGGCGCGGTCGCGGCCACCAGCTCGGGGCTCCAGGAACCGGTGGCAAGCTCGAGCAAGTTCATGCCCGCCCCGTCACCGTGATCGATGCCGGCGCTACCGCCGATCAACAGCGAGGCGAAGAACGAGCTCACGAGATGGATCTCGCGCGTGGCGGAGTACGCTTGCGGGTCGCGCTTGAAGAAGGCTCGGATTTGCGGCCCGGTGAAGCGCTCGATGGCGCGCGAGCCGCTGATGGTGACGACGCGCGAGTCGCCCCCGACCGCGGCCGCGATCTCGCGACACTCTTCGCTGGTCGAGCTGTCCATCCAAATGGGCGACGTCGTGCGGCTGAGCAGAGGTCGCACTTGGCTGGCCAGATCGCGACTGGCATCCCAAGCGGGGACGTCGCTCAGACGCTGCTTGAGGTAGACGGAGCCATGCTGTTGACCGGCGCCGCTGATGGCTTCGACCGCGCTGAAGTCGGTGCCGCGCTGCTTCAATTGACCGAGCAGAAGATCGAGCGCTTCGACCCACATCAGCGGATCGGCGTGCTTCAGTTGGGGGTTTTCGTCGGGCAGAAAGCCGCTGGGCGACCGGTAGTGCGGCAGGCTCTTGCCGAAGTTCAAGCTTTCGTCGAGCACGACTCGGCCGGTGCCGGTGTCGATGATCATGGCGGAGAGGCTCTGCGTGCTCGAATCCAGGCCCAGGTACAGTCCCATGGGCGTAAGCGTAGTGCTCGACGACGAAAGTCTCAATTGCGGAGCGCGGGTTCTGCCGACAATTTGCCGACGCGCATCCCCTTGTAAAAACAGCGCTTGCGTCGGCGCGGGGGTAGCGTGAAAGGTTCGAAAGTGATCAACGTTTTCGCGCCTCTCGTCGCTCCATGACGCCCGCGGTCGAAATCGATCGGAGCCAGCCTTTGCTGGTGGTGGTGCGCTTTCTGCGCGGTCCCACCGACGACGAATTTCGCCAATACCTGGCCGACTATACCCAGGTTCTCGAGGCCGAGCCGCGCTTCGGCGCCGTGTTCGTCACGACCCCGGCCATGCCCATGACGCCGCCGCGCCACGTGCGCTTGCAGGCTCAGTTCATGAAAGACTATCGAGAGCTGATCGAGAAGCGCGTCGTCGGCATCGCCTTCTCGCTTCCCAGCCCGCTCATGCGCGGCGTGCTACGCGGCGTGCTCATGATGCAGTCCATTCCGTGCCCGCACGCTGTCGTCGGCACCGAGGCCGAAGGCGTGGCCTGGGTGAAGGCGCGCTTGTGGACGGATCACGTGCGGCGCATGAAGGGCACCTCGCTCTAGGTTTTTCTTCCTCCAGGTTCACGTTATCGGCGTTCCGGGCGTTGCCCCGACGCATCTCGAAAGGCAGGTTCAGTTGGGTGTTTCTCGTGGGGCGCTGACGTTTACGCGCCTGTTCGTGCAAGGCAAGCCGCCCAAGGACTTGCGCAAGCGCTACCTCGACGCCGTGCGGCTGCGCAAGTTCACGCCGCTCGCGCCCGAGGACGAAGCCTCGGAAGGGGTCGGCTGGTGCGTCATCGAACGGCCGTTCGATCTCGACTTTCAGCCGGATCGACTGTTTTACGATCGCTTCGTGCTCTTGGGCTTCCGCGTCGACAAATGGAAGATCCCGGGCGTGCTGCTGCGAGCGCAGGTGGCCGACGAAGAGCAGCGCATGCTGTCGCGCGCCGGCCGCGAAAAGCTGACCCGCGCCGAAAAAGAGGACATCAAGCTTCGCGTGATCGGGCGGCTGCGGAAGAAGATTCTGCCGACTTCGCGCGCGTTCGACGTGCTGTGGGACTTGGACGCCGGCACGGTACTGCTGTTCACCCATTCGGCGCGGGCTACCGAAGAATTTGCGGCCTTGTTCACGACCACGTTCGGCTTGGAGCTGGAGCTCGACAGCCCCTACGCGGCTGCGGGTCGGGCCCAGCTCTCGCCCGCCATGCAAAAGGTGTTCGAAAAGGTCGAGCCGGTGAGCTTCTCGGCGGGGCGCAAGGCCAAGAACGCGCTCGAGAAGGCCCGCGCCGGCGCCGAGCCGGACGAGGACGAAGGCAAAGCGCGCGGCAAAGCCAAAGCCGTCGAAGAAGACGCCGAAGACGAAGAGCAGTCCGAGCTGATGGAGCGCATCGAGACCACGCGCTTCTTGGGCGCCGAGCTGCTGCTCTGGGTTTGGCTGCGCCAAGAGCTGTTCAACGAACCGGTGGCGCTGGGCAAGCTGGGGGAGGCCGAGGTGTGGCTCGACCGCCAGCTCACGCTCGAGCACGTGCTGGACAAGCTGGAGCGGGTCGTGGTGCGCGGCTCGCAGCCCTCGGGCAGCCCCGAAGCGCGCGAAGCCGTGCGCAACATGAAGCTGCCGGTGAGCGCGCGCCTGGTGCTGCGCATCGCAGAGCAAGACTTCGCCTTTGCCTTCAACGCGCCGCGTTTCCTGATCGGCGGAGGCGCCGTCCCGGCAATGCTCAAAGAAGAGGGCGACGACGCGTTCTTGGAGCGGACGTCGTTGATCGAGCGCCTGACCGGCCTGCTGGATGCGCTATTTGCCGCGTTTCTGCGCGAGCGCCTGGCGCCGAGCTGGGCGAAAGCCTGGCAGCCGGCCTTGGTAGCGTGGATGGAAGGCGAGAGCGTTCCCGCCAGCGCGCTGAAAGCGATCGCGGCCGCAACCCGCGCCGCGCGCCGCTCGGCGTGAGTGCCGCCAAGCGGCTCGAAAGGGCTTGCGGTGGAGTCGCAGGGCGTGTGAGCTAACACTCGATGCGGCGCGTTGGCGGCATGCTCAGTGGCGTAGGGCTCTTGGCCTATGCGTGCGTGGTGCCCGACGTCGAGCTCGTCCATTCGTTTCCGGGTGCAGGCGGCTCGGCGGCAGGCATCGCGGCGGCGGGCGCGGACGGGCACGGCGGCCGCGCCGCCGGCGGCAACGCGGACGCCGGAAACCTCGCGGCGGGCGAGGGGGGCGCCGTACCTGAGCTCGCCGGTGCGGGGCCGACGGCTGGCGCTGGCGGAGCCGGCGGGGTCGACCTCGATGGGTCCGCGCCGTCGTGCGCCGCGCTCGGCAAAACCGCGTGTCGCGGTGAAAGTTGCTGCGCGAGCCCGCTCGTGCCGAGCTGCAGCGGCTGCACGGAGGCGATGGGCGTCACGCTGAGCGCCGCCCAGCTCCGCCTCGACAAGTTCGAGGTAACCGTGGGCAGATTCCGCGCGTTCGTG
>JBEQSW010000096.1:0-3333 GCA_040348565.1 Myxococcales bacterium
GCGGACAAACTCTGTACGTCTCGCTCGAGCCCTGCAACCACCAGGGGCGCACGCCGCCCTGCGTCGACGCCATCCTCGCCGCTGGCATCAAGCGCGTCGTGATTGGCTGTCGCGACCCGAACCCACGCGTGGCAGGCGGAGGCATCGAACGGCTGCGCGCGGCCGGCGTCGAGGTCGTGGAGAACGTGCTCGAGGCGGAAGCCCAGAAGCTCATCAAGAGCTGGTCGAAGTTCATCACCACCGGCCAGAGCTACCTGACCCTGAAGCTTGCCATCTCGCTCGACGGTCGCATCGCCACTCGCACCGGCGCATCCAAGTGGATCACCGGGCCGGAGTCGCGCATGCGCGTTCAGACGCTACGCGCCGCCCACGACGCGGTGATGGTCGGCGTCAACACGGTGCTGGCCGACAATCCCCGCCTCACGGTGCGCGACGTCCCCGGTCGCAGCCCCGTGCGGGTGATCGTCGACAGCAAGCTGCGCATTCCCACCACGGCGCAGGTCGTGCAGACGGCGGCGCAAATTCCAACCTGCGTCGTGACCACCCTCGCCGCCCCCAAGGCGCAAGAAGAGGCGCTGCAAGCCTACGGGGTGCGGGTGATCCGCGTTCCACCCACCGCTGAAGGTCGCTGCGAGCCGGGCGTCATGCTGCGCGAGCTAGCCGCGCGCGAAGTGGTGAGCGTGATGTGCGAAGGCGGCTCGGAGCTGGGCGGCAGCCTGCTCGCGAGCGGCTTGGCCAACGAGCTCCACGTGTTCGTCGCGCCACTTTTACTCGGTCCGCGCGGCCGCCCGGGAGCGGTGGACTGGGCGGGGCCCGAAAACCCCTCCGACGCGCCGCGCATCGATCCCCCCCGTTGGGAGCTGTGCGGGGGCGACGCTTACGTTTGGGGGCCGCTGAAGTACCCCAAAAAGACCGCGCGCACGAACCCTGGCTGAGCCCACGGCGCGCCCGGCTGCAATTGCCGGGCTCTGGTCGCGGTGTTACGTTTCTGGGGCAATGGCTCTGCTCCCGATCTTGCAGTACCCCGACCCGCGCCTGCGCGAAGCCGCCAAGCCCGTCGGGCAAATCACGCCCGAAATCCTGGAGCTGGTCGAGAACATGGCCGAGACCATGTACGACGCGCCTGGCTGCGGGCTGGCCGCCAATCAGGTCGGCGTGGCGTTGCGCATCTTCGTGATCGACACCGCCGCCGAAGACGAGCCGAGCGACCTCAAAGTCTTCATCAATCCCGAGATCCTCGAGCTGGACGGCGTGCAAGTCTGGGAAGAAGGCTGCCTGTCGTTCCCGGGCGCCACCGAAGAGATCAAACGCGCCGAGCGCGTGAAGGTCCGCGCCCTGGACCGCAACGGCAAATCCTTCACGCTGGAGGCCGACGGCCTGTTGGCGGTGGCCATCCAGCACGAAAACGACCACCTAAACGGCGTCTTGATGATCGACAAGCTCTCCGCGTTGAAGAAACGCATGATGAGCAAAAAGGTCGAAAAAGCCAAAGCCGAAGCCCGGGCTTAGGGTCCTGGTTTATCTCCGTCCCTTGCCCGTGGCGTCCTGCGACCACCGCGTCCGGATAGGGGGCGGGCGCCCGTCCCGCCGGTTTCTCCCCCGCCCCTCCGTCGCGATCGTGATCTGCTGGTGCCAAGGTCGGCTCACGTGGTTCCTGCTCGCGCTTTCGCGCGAGCTCCGCGCCGTACAGCAATTGTGCGCTCCTCAGCCCACGAGCGGCTCGAGACTCGCAAACTCCCACCGCCACCTGGACGCCAACGCCGCCACGCGCACGGGCAAAGCGCGGAGGAAAACCAAGACCATCAAGGTAGCTCCGCTACCTTGATGGTGGTCTTGAGAACAGCGACGAATCCAGGTTTTCGCCGCGGGCGCGCATGCTCTCCACGACTTGGGGAACGTTGCCGCTAGGGTTGAACGTGCCTTCCACGGCGCCGCCGGCGGCGGTGCGATCGGGCATGAACGTGAAGATGTCTTGCAGCTCGATCTCGTCGGCGGCAACTCCGGTCAGCTCGACGACGCGCAGCACGCGCACGCGCTCGTCGCGCAGCCGTGCCACTTCGACAACGACGTCGTAGGCGCCGGCCAGCAGCTCGCGCGCTGCCCGAATGCCCAAGCCGGGCCGGGCTGCGGCGATCTCTGCCGACAGACGCATCAGAGCTCGTTTGATGGAGCTTGCGTGCCGCAGCGCGAGCACGCCGTCGACGCCGGAAGCGACCATCTCGGTCACGGCCGCCGTCACTTCTGGCGTGCCCAAGCGAGCCGCAAAACGCACCCCGGGAATGCCCGATTTCACCGTCAATGCCCGGCGCGCCTCGGCCACGCTGCCTAGTCCGAAATCGACCGCGACTTCGGATTGGCCGACCACGCCGTCACCGACCCACACCGAGCGAGCGTCGCCCTGCGACCCCACCAGCGCTGACAGCAATTGCTCGGCCGACCCGTCGTGGCCGCCGACGACCAACACGTTCACGCGACCGACCAGGCAATGTCGGAAGAACGTGGCCATGGCGCGCGAGATCACCCCGCGTCGCACCAGCTCGTCGAGCGTGAGCACCAGCCGCCCGATCTTGCGAATGAGCAGCGACGCCGGCTTACCGCTTGCGCCAAGATCCACCGAGATGCGCGCGCCCCCCTCCAAACGGAACTCGGAGTCGGTGCCGCCGGGGATAGCCTCGGCCCGCAACCTGGACACCGTCCAGCCCAGCGTGCGCTCGGAGCTGAAACCGGGCTCCACCGCCAGCGGCCGGCCCGCGCGCGCGGCCACGACCTGATCGAAGCGCACGACGCCAATTTCGCTGACCGAAGCATCGGTCATGAGATCGCCAATCGGCCCGAGCGAAAGCAGCTCGTCGCGGGCCAGCTCGAGCAGTCGTTCCGGCGACAGGCTCATGGGCGCCTCTTTGGCCCCGGCAACCTTGCCCACGATTTCTCGCAGCACGACTTCGACGCGGTCGCCCAAATCGGTCGCCAATGGCAACTCGAAGGCTGCCGCGCCCACTCGCTCGACCACCGCTTCGACGACGGCGTTCAGCACGATGGCGAGCGCGTTGCGCTCGTGGCTGGGCGAGTCGTCTTGCGTGATGCGCCCCACGTGATGGGTGCCGGTGGTCTCGTTGGCGGGGAAGCTGCCGGGGCGTACCGGTGGCTCGGAGCCGACGGCACTCGAGGGCGGGCGCGGCGGCTCGAGGGTGCGAGCCGGTCCGGGAATGCGCGTCGCTTCGTCTTCGTCCTCGGTTGCGGGACGCATGCTGGCCAGCACGTTGGCTGCGGCGGGGCTGGGGCCGGTCGCCGAAATCTCGTCCGGCGCCGAGACGAGCTCGGGGCGCGCTGCGC
>JBEQSW010000099.1:0-16989 GCA_040348565.1 Myxococcales bacterium
ATGAGTGAGCAGGGCCGCCGCCGCCGCGCGATAGAAGCGCTCCTTGTCGGGCCGCTCGGACAGCTGCGCCGACAAGTGCTCTTGCAACAGCTCGTGCGGCCACGAATAGCGGCCGGACGAGCGAGGGATCAACACCTCGGCGTTTTGCAGGGCCACGATCGCGGGCTCTGGCGGCATCCCGAGGGACGCCACCAGCTCGCGCAGCACGTTGCGCCGAATTTCGCCGCCCAGCGTGGCGGCCGCGATGGCCGCGGCGCGGTACTGCTCGGGCACGGAGTTGACGCGGCTGTCCCACAGCTCGGCCGTGGTCTGCGGGCGCGTCGCCAGCACCTCGGGCGGCACGCGGTACGTGCCGTTCAAGAACTCCATGTTGCCGCCGAGGGCCCAGGCGTGCAGCTGCTGCAGCGCGAACAGCGGATTGCCGCGGCTGCGGCGCGCGGCTTCTTCGACGGCGGCGTCGTCGAGCGGCAAGGACGCGCGCAGCATTTCCTTCGTGGTCTCGGGTTGCAGCGGCTGCACCTCGATCACGGTGCCGTCCATCACGTCGCGCAGCTGGCGCAAGCGCTCGGCGGCGGGCGTGCCCAACGCGACGTCTTCGTGGCGCGCGGTCGCCACCATCACGATTTTGACGTCGGTCTCTTCTTGATGGATGCGGATGAAGCCTTCGAACGTGGCCGGACCGCCGTTGTGCAAGTCGTCGAGCCAGAACAAAAGCGGGCGCCCCGCCGAGATCTTGCGCAAGGTGTAGCGAATCACCATGCGCCGCGTTTCCAGCGTATCCAGCGTGAAGCGGATGCCGGACGGGCCGATCGGCTGATCGCTGGACGAGCCGCCCACCGGCTTCATCCACTCGGCCGCACCCGCCACCCAAGCGCGACCGTTCTTGTCGTCGCGCTTGACGCGCCAACGCTCGAGCAGCGAACGCTCGATGGTGTCGCGGTCGGTGCGCTCGAAGTTGTAGTAGTGCGCGGCGGCGCCCAACATGCCGTCGACGGAGCTCCGCAGCTTTCGGTAGCGCGCGCGCAGCGGCACCATCGTGCCTTGCTCGTGCATCGTCTCGCACAGCCACTCCGCCAAGCGGCTCTTGCCGCAACCAGCGGGGCCGACCAAAATCACCAACCGGTGCGGCGGGCCGACGCCGTTCACCATCTCTTTGCAAATGGCCTCGAGCTTCTTGCGCTCTTCGTCGCGACCGACGAGCGGGCTGGGGCGGATGCTCAGCAGGCCGGGGGCATGCTCGGGCGCCGGTGCCAAATCTGGGTTGGGGCCGCGCGTGCCGGTGCGACGCGTCGGAGCGGCCGCCTGCACGTCGGACGCCCGGGCCATCGACGGAAACTCCCAGGTCTTCGGCAGGGTTTCCGGCTTGAGCTTCTGCCACTCACGCCGCGCCGCCGCCGCGAACTCGTAGCGGTCCCACGGCTTTTTGGCGAGCAGCTGAGTGACGAACGCGGCTGCTTCTTCGGGCGCTTCGATGGATAGCTTCAGCTTGGGCACGCGGTCGAAGGCGTGCACGCGCAGCAGCTCTTTCGACTCACCCGTGAACGGAGCATGCCCGGCCAGCAGCCGGTACATGATGCAACCGAGCGAATACAGATCGGTGGCACCACACACGTGGTGCATCTCGTGCTGAATCTGCTCCGGCGCCATGTAGCCGGGCGTGCCGGCACCGGCGTGGGGAGCAAACTCCATCGCCTTGCTACCGTCGAGCCGCTCGTCGTGCGCGTCCTGGCGCAGCCAGGCCAAGCCGAAGTCCAGGATGTGCACGCGCGGCGTCTCGCCGTCGATGCGCTCGACGAGAACGTTGGACGGCTTCAAGTCTCCGTGGACGATGCCGCGCGCATGCGCGTGGGCCAGCCCCGACAAGATCTGATCGACCGTCACCCAGATCAGCGGAAACTTGATGCGCGCGTGCGCGAGCTCGTGCAAAGACGCACCGCTCACCAGCTCCATCGCCAGGTAGGGCGAGCCATCGCGCAACTGCCCGAAATCCTGGGCTTTCACGATGTTGGGGTGGTCCAAGGCGGCCAGCGCGCGCGCCTCCTTGTAGAACCACATCACGTAGTCGTGAGCGAGATTGCCGGGCGGCGGAATGACGCGCTTGACCGCGACCTGCTCACCATTGGCCTGGTCGCGGCAGCGATAGACGATGCCCATGCCGCCTTCGCCGAGCACGCTCAGCACTTCGTAGCGATTGGCGATGACGTGACCCGGCAGCACCGGCGTGCTGGTCGCAGCGCGAGTCGAATCTTCCGAAAACACGGCAGCCGCCGAAGGGATGCTCGGAGGCGCGCTATCGGCCTCCTGCGGCTCACGCGGAGCGTCCAGGATTTCTTCGTCGGCCACTGCTTTGGGATCCGTCTTCAGTGCGGGCTTCTCGCGTTCGGCTTCGGTCGCGTTCGTGTGCTGCGGCGTACCGCTTGGTTCGTCGCCTACGTTTCCCGGAACGTCAGCCCGCGTGCGACGGTCCGAAGCCCCAGAAGCTTCCTCGGGCTTCTCGGGATTCTTCGCTTGACTAGGTCTCGCCATCGCACCGGCGTGAGTTTAGCCACCCCTCACCCCACGTCGAGAGCCGCGACATCCCAGGCGGACAGAGAAAGACCCCATACAGCTAGCCGGCCCGAAAGGCGGCGTCATCGCCTGGCCAGGCTCGGCGTCTGCCCGGAGCGGATCTTGAATTCCCGTGCAGTTACCTTGAGTTATCTTCATGTGGCGCGGTTCAATAACGGGCGGTACTCTCCGCGACCCCATGCCGTCTACCAAGCTCCTTGACCCTTCCCTCGCCGAACGTGACCCCGAGATCGCCCGCCTCATCAAAGAAGAGGAGGTTCGCGAGACGGTCAAGCTCCGCCTCATCCCGAGTGAAAACTACGCGTCGCGCGCCGTCTTGGAGGCCACCGGCTCGATCCTGACCAACAAATACTCGGAGGGCTACGCGGGCAAGCGCTACTACGAGGGGCAGCAGATCATCGATCAGGTGGAGGAGCTGGCGGTGTCGCGCTTGAAGGCGCTGTTCGGCGCCGAGCACGTCAACGTGCAGCCGTACAGCGGCAGCCCCGCCAACCTGGCCGTCTACTTGGCGTTCTGTCAGCCCGGCGACACCATCATGGGCCTCGGTTTGCCCAGCGGCGGTCACCTGACGCACGGCTCGCACGTCAGCATCACCGGCCGCTACTTCAAAGCCGTGGGCTATAACGTCACGCAGACGGATCAGCGCATCGATTTTGCCGAGGTGCGCGCGCTGGCCAAAGAGCACAAGCCGAAGATTTTGTGGTGCGGCACCACTGCCTACCCGCGCCAGCTGGATTTCGCGAAATTCCGCGAAATTGCCGACGAAGTCGGGGCCAAGCTGTGCGCCGACATCGCGCACATCGCCGGCTTGGTCGCCGGTGGAGCCCACCCGTCGCCCATCGGCATCGCCGACGTCGTAACCAGCACGACACACAAGACCTTGCGCGGTCCGCGCGGCGGCATCGTCATGTGCAAGACCGAGCACGCCAAAGACATCGATCGCGCCGTGTTCCCCGGTCTGCAAGGCGGCCCCCACAACCACACCACCGCCGGCATCGCCGTCGCCGCCAAAGAAGCCAGCACGCCCGAGTTCAAGCAGTACGCGGCCAACGTGGTCTCGAACGCCAAGGTGCTGGCCGAGTCACTGCTGTCCAAGGGCTTCACGCTCGTGACCGGCGGCACCGACAATCACCTGATCTTGCTCGACCTGCGTAGCAAGAACGTCACCGGCAAAATCGCCGCCAAAGCGCTCGATCGCGCCGGCATCGTCGGCAACTACAACTCGATCCCGTTCGACCCGAGGAAGCCCTTCGATCCGTCCGGTTTCCGCATCGGCACGCCCTCCATCACCTCGCGCGGCATGGGCAAAGAGGAAATGGTGCGCTTGGCCAACTGGATGGACCAAGTCGTCACCAACACCAGCGACGACAAGCTCATCGACCGCGTCGCCGCCGAAGTCGCCGAAATGTGCAAAGGCTTCCCCGCCCCCGGCATCCCCGTCTGAGGGCTGCCAAATCGCAGCCCCCCCTCGCAGAAACTGCCATAGCGTCTCTAGGCCTCCCTGTGCGATCGAGATTTTTTCACAGGGAGGACGGGAGGACGGGAGGGCGAGACAGAGGCGAGACTTTTTGGGTTTTGAGTCGTGAGGCATCGTGGTGTGACTGCGCAGTCGACGAACGACAACGCGCGCCACGAACCATAACGACCTCCCGCACCTCCCGTCCTCCCGTCCTCCCTGTGAAAAATCTGGGTCCTGATGCAGCCGTTACGGCGACTGACCTCCCCGTGAAAAAATGGGTCCTGATGCATCCGTTACGAAGACTGTTTTTGCATGCGCGGCAGTATCGGCGCGAGGTGGTGCTGGCCAGCATCTTTTCGGTGTTGAACAAGTTGTTCGACGTGTTGCCGGAGGTGTTGATTGGGGTCGCGGTGGACGTGGTGGTCAGCCGGAAAGCCTCGTTTTTGTCGCGGTTTGGCGTGAGCGAGCCGCACGAGCAGCTGATCGCGCTTTCGGTCATCACCGTGTTCGTGTGGGTGTTCGAATCCACGTTCGAATACTTGTACGCCGTGCGCTGGCGCAACCTCGCGCAGAACCTGCAGCACGATTTGCGCATGCAGAGCTACGCGCACGTGCAAAAGCTGGAGCTGTCGTGGTTCGAGCGAACGCGCACCGGCACGTTGATGAGCATCTTGAACGACGACATCAACCAGATGGAGCGCTTCCTGAACGGCGGCGCCAACGACTTGATTCAGGTGCTCACCGGCACGCTGCTGGTCGGGGCCGTCTTCTTCACGCTCACGACCAAGATCGCCTTCTTGGCGCTGATCCCGATCCCACTCATCATCTACGGCGCGTTCTGGTTCCAGGCGCGCTTGGCGTCGCGCTACGCCGAGGTACGTGAAGCGGCCGGCACCTTGAACGCCCGCCTCAACAACAACCTGCTCGGCATCGCCACCATCAAGGCCTACGCCGCCGAAGACTACGAGACGTCACGCATCCAAGAGAGCTCGCACCGCTACCGCAGCGCCAACGCCTTCGCCATCCGCTTCTCGGCCGCCATCACCCCGGTGATTCGCATGGCCATCTTGGCCGGCTTCACCGTAACCCTGCTTTACGGCGGCTTTTTGGCCCTCAGAGGCGAAATCGGCGTCGGCAGCTACTCGGTGTTGGTGTACCTGACCCAGCGCTTGCTGTGGCCGATGACGCGCCTCGCCGACATGTCGGATTTGTACCAGCGCTCGATGGCGTCGGTAGAGCGCGTCATCAACTTGGTCGAGACGCCCGTGAAGATCGGCTACGCGGGCGCCCCGCTCGCGGCAAAGAGCGTGAAGGGTGAGCTCACCTTCGACGACGTCGACTTCGCCTACGGCGACACCCCCACCCTGCAAGGCATCTCGCTCCGCATCACGCCCGGACAAACCGTCGCCTTCGTGGGCGGCACCGGCGGCGGCAAGAGCACGTTGGTCAAGCTGCTGCTCCGCTTCTACGAGCCCACCCGTGGCAAGATCTTGCTCGACGGACGACCCATCAGCGAGCTCGAGCTACAAGATCTGCGGCGTTGCATCGGCTACGTGGCGCAGGACAGCTTCCTGGCGGACGCCACCGCCGCGCAAAACATCAGCTACGGCTTGGCCGACGTCTCGCGCGACGCCGTCGTCGCGGCGGCGGTCGCGGCCGAAGCGCACGAGTTCATTTCCGAGCTACCGAACGGCTACGACACCGAGGTCGGCGAGCGCGGACAAAAGCTCAGCGGCGGCCAGCGCCAACGCATCGCCCTGGCGCGCGCCATCGTAAGAAATCCCCGCATTTTGGTGCTGGACGAGGCCACCAGCGCCGTGGACAACGAGACCGAGGCCGCCATCCAACGCTCACTCGATCGGCTGGTCGTCGGCCGCACCAGCTTGATCATCGCGCATCGCCTGTCCACGGTGCGCCGCGCCGACGTGATCCACGTCATGGATGCCGGCCGCATCGTCGAATCGGGCACCCACGACGAGCTACTCGCCCGCGGCGGCCAATACGCCGCCCTGTGGCGTCTACAAACCGGCGAAAGCACGACCCTCTAAGTCTCGAGATTTTTTTCACAGGGAGGACGGGAGGACGGGAGGCGAGACAGAGGCGAGATTGGGGCGCCAATTCGAGCCGGCTCTCGCGTCGCTCCGCAACG
Organism: Myxococcales bacterium; assembly: GCA_040348565.1. Lineage (GTDB taxonomy): Bacteria > Myxococcota_A > Polyangia > Polyangiales > Polyangiaceae > PMG-095. The sequence continues at coordinate 6,177 of JBEQSW010000099.1, forward strand.
AATTCGTAAAGCGCGACGCGAGCGACGCCACGACGCGGCGCCCCACAACCTCCCGATCTCCCGTACTCCCTGTGAAAAAATCTGGGTCCACGCGGATCCGTTACGACGTCGAACGGTTCGGCGTTGCCCGAAGCATCACCAGCGCTGCCCGCCGCAGCGTTGCCGGCGGCGGCGCCACCACCCGCAATCTCAACGCCGGCGCTGCTGCCGCCTTGCGCTGCTTCACCCGCTTTGCCGGCCGCGTCCACGCCGCCCGAGCCCGCGTTCGACGAGCCGCCCCGCGCGCCGCCACCGTGTGCGGCGCTCCCGGCGGTTGCCACCGCGCCGGACGCGGCGTCGGCCCCCGAGCCACTCAGCGACGCCGGGACATCTCCGAGAATCGAGTTGTCGTAGACGCGGCACGCCGATGACGCGATGAGCGGCCACGAGGCCAACGCCGGCGCCCACCGGGCGCGCCGGGCATTTCGGCTCGGGTTGGAGTTTCTTATCGGGTACTGAATGAAATCCGGCAGTTACGGCGGAGGGCCGCTAGCTTGCACCCAGCTAGGCGTCGTGTCCGGAGTGGGCGCGCCACACTTCGAAATGCGACCCGCGGCCCGCCGAATCCAACGCTTAGGCGGCAGGCGCAACGCGGAAATGCAGGACATTCGACGTGGGGGCCCCGCCGCCATGTGGGGCTGCGGCTTCTGATGGCCGCGCGCGCGCGGCAGTGCGGTACAACCGGCGCATGAGCGACGAGACCTCCGCGCGCCTCCTCGAGCGCGCCGAACGGCTGCTACCGGGCGGCGTCAATTCGCCGGTGCGCGCCTTTCGCGCCGTCGGCGGCGCCCCCATCTTCATCAACGGCGCGAAAGGCTCCAAGCTATTCGGCGCCGACGGTCGTGAGTACATCGACTACATCGGCAGTTGGGGGCCGGCCATCTTGGGTCACGCCCACCCTGACGTGGTGAAGGCCGTCCAAGCGCGCGCCGAGCAAGGGCTGGGCTTCGGCGCGCCCACGGCGCTGGAGGTCGAGTTCGCCGAAGCCATCGTGCAGCGCTATCCCAGCATCGAGATGCTGCGCTGTGTCTCGAGCGGCACCGAAGCGACCATGAGCGCGCTGCGCGTCGCGCGCGGCTTCACGGGGCGCGACGTGATCGTCAAGTTCGACGGTTGTTACCATGGCCATTCCGATGGCCTGCTGGTCAAGGCCGGCAGCGGCTTGGCCACGTTCGGCAACGCCGATTCGGCGGGCGTTCCTGCGGGGGTGGTGGCCAACACCGCCAGCCTGCCGTTCAACGACGAAAACGCGCTGCGCGATTTGTTCGAGCGCGAGCGCGGGCGCATCGCCGCGGTGATCGTCGAGCCCGTCGTTGGCAACATGGGCTTGGTGCCGCCCCAGCCGGGCTTTTTAGAGCGGATCTTGGAGTTGTGCCGCGAGCATGGCGCGGTTTCCATCTTCGACGAGGTGATGACGGGCTCGCGCCTTTCGGCGGGCGGCGCCCAGGGCCTGTTCGGCATGAACCCCGACATGACCTGCTTGGGCAAAGTGGTCGGCGGGGGCCTGCCGTTGGCCGTGTACGGCGGCAAACGCGAGATCATGCGTTGCATCGCGCCACTCGGGCCGGTGTACCAAGCCGGCACGCTGAGCGGCAGCCCGCTCGCGGTCTCGGCCGGCTTGGCCACGCTGGCCGCGCTCACCGCCGACGTCTACGAGCGCCTGGAAGCTTTGACCAGCAAGCTGCAAGTCGGCCTGGAGCGTGCGTTGCGCGACGCGCTGGTCGACGGCGTCGTGCAACGCACGGGCTCGATGCTGACCTTGTTTTTCCATCGCGGACCAGTGCGCTCGTGGACCGACGCCGCGGAGTCCGATCGCGAACGCTTCGGGCGCTTTCATCGTGGGCTTCTGGCGCGCGGGGTGTATTTTCCGCCATCGCAGTTCGAAGCCGCGTTCGTGTCCGCCGCGCACAGCGACGACGACATCGATCGCACCGTGGAGGCAGCGCGCGCCGCGCTGCGAGAGTGAACCCGTGGAAGACCTTCACCCGAGCGGCCCGCCCGGCGTTCTGTTCAAACACTGCCCTCGCTGCGCGGCTCGGCGCACGAGCGAGGCCGACGCGGTGCGCTTCGTCTGCGACACGTGCGGCTTCGTTTACTACTACAACGTGGCCGTCTCCTCGGCCGTGCTGATCCTCGACGCCCAAGGCCACGCCCTGTTCATCCGCCGCGCGCGCGACCCGGGTCGGGGCAAGCTGGCGATGCCGGGCGGCTTCATCGATCGCGGTGAGACAGCGGAGGCCGCCGCGGTGCGCGAAGTGCGCGAAGAAGCGGGCGTGAAGCTCGACGGCGTCGAGTTTCTAGCCAGTTTTCCCAACCTCTACACCTACCGCTCGGTCGAGTACCCCATCGTCGACCTGTTCTTCACGGCCAAGGTGCAGGCCCGCGAGGCCAGCCCGCTCGACGACGTGATCGAAGTGGTCTGGCTGCCGCCCAGCTCGTTGCGCGACGAGGACCTGGCGTTTCCTTCCCACGCCAAGGCCCTGCGTTTCTACGCGAGCCGCCCGGGCCCGGGCCGCGGCGCCCCTCGAGGGTGACGCAGCTAGTCTAGGCTTCGTCGGTTTCGCGCGGCGTTTCTGGCGCTTCGGCGGGTCGATACGGGGTCGCCGGCGCGAGCGGTCGGCTGAAAAAGTCCTGCGACTCATGCCAACCCACACGCAGCGGGCGCCGGTCTCGCCGGTCGTTCTCGTGGCTCATTGCCTCAATGACGATCGTGATCTGGTCTTCCAAGATCGCCCAACTCGAGACTGGTGCTAGGCTCGGAGCGATGCGCATCGACTGTCCGATCTGCAAGCGGGTGCTGGCCGACGCGCCCGAGAACCACGGTCCGCGTCCGTTCTGCTCGACGCGCTGCAAGATGATCGATCTCGGAAACTGGCTGAGCGAGGCGTACCGCATCCCGGTATCGTCCCGCGAAGAAGGCACGCCCGAAGCCGACGACCACACGCTCTCGTGAACCATGGAAAGTAACGACTCCGTCCTCCGCGCCATCACCGACGACGGCGCCTTCCGCGTGATCGTCGCGCGCACGACCGACACCGTGCAGCAGGTGCTGACGGCGCAGGGAGCGCTCGGCCACACCGGCCGGCACCTGGGTGATCTGGTCACGGGCTCGGTCTTGTTCCGCGAGACCATGGCGCCCAACCTGCGCGTGCAAGGCATCCTCAAGGGCTCCGGCGGCTCGGGCAGCTTGGTGGCAGACTCGCACCCGTCGGGCAAAACCCGCGGTCTCGTGCAGCTTACCGAGGGCACGAGCGAGATTGCGATCGGGCCAGGCGCGATCATGCAGATGATGCGCACCCTGCCGGATGGCAAGATCAACCAAGGCTTCGTCCAGGTGCCCGACGCCGGCGGCATCTCTCGCGCGTTGATGGAGTACATGCAGACCTCCGAGCAGGTGGTGTCCATGTTGGCCATGGGCACCCTGCTCGACGAAGGGCGCGTCGTCGCCGCCGGCGGCTACCTGGTGCAGCTCTTGCCCGAGGTCGGGCGCGGCCCGCTGATGGTGATGACGGAGCGGCTCAAAGATTTCGAGAGCATCGACGCGCAGCTGCGCGAGCCGGGCTTCACCCCCAGCGCGCTGTTGGAAGAGCTGCTGTACGGCATGCCCTTCACCCGCATGGAAGAGAGCAAGGTCGGCTTCGAGTGCTGGTGCAACGAGCTGCGCGTCGTCTCGGCCATCTCGACCCTGCCCAAGCACGACATCGAGCACCTGCTCTCCGGCGGGGAAGTGCTGGAAATCGCCTGCGAGTACTGCAAGCGCGAGTTCCGCATCCCGCCCGCGCGCCTGCAGGGCCTGCTCGACGAGTCTTGACGACGGGAAACCGGTAAGCCGTCACCGTCACGTTTCCGGCCGGCGTCGATTTCGTTCCCGTCGCTCGCTTGCTACGCTCGGCGCATGCGCATCGCACTGGGCGCCGACGAAGCGAGTCACGAGGTCGACGTCATCGACGAGCTGCTGCGGGCCGAAGGTCACGTCGTCACGCGCTACGGCAAGGCGGCCGGCCATGACGAAAGCTGGGGCACGACCGGGCAACGGGTGGCCGAAGCCGTCGCGGCCGGCGAGCACGATCAGGGCGTCGTCTGCTGCTGGACCGGCACGGGCGTCAGCATGGCCGCGAACAAGGTACCCGGCGTGCGCGCCGCGCTGTGCGTCGACGCCGAAACGGCGCGAGGCGCCCGCAAGTGGAACGACGCCAACGTGCTCGCGCTATCCCTACGGTTGACGTCCGCGGCGGTGGCCAAAGAAATCCTGCTCGCTTGGCTCGGCGAACCCTACGGCGGTACCGAGGACGAAAGCTTGCGGGTCCTGTCCTCCCTCGACGCCCGGACACGGGGGTCGTAAGCTCGTGGGCTTCAGGACGGCCGAGCTCCGTCCGTAGGTAGCGAGAGCGGGCTTACCGATGAGCGACACGGCGATACTAACGGAGGGTGTCCCCAGCCACATCCGGCCGGGGTTCGTGATCGCCGGCCGCTACCGGCTGGAGCAAGAAATTGGCCGGGGCTCGATGGGCACGGTGTACCGCGCCGTGCACGTCACTCTCGGGCAGCGCGTGGCCATCAAGCTCATCTCGGGCGAGCACTTGCAGTCGACCGAAGCGCGCAAGCGCTTCAGCGTGGAAGCCAAGGCCGCCGCCAAGCTGCGCTCGCGTCACGTAGTGCAGGTCTACGACGACGGGGAGACGCCCGAGGGCAACCCTTACATCGTTCTCGAGTATCTGGAGGGAGAAACCCTGGAGCAGCGCCTGGAGCGCGAGCACGACGTGCCGCTGGCCGACGCGGTGCGCATCGTGGCCCACGTGTCGCGCGCGCTGGCCCGAGCGCACGCCCAGGGCATCGTGCATCGCGATCTAAAGCCCGCCAACATCTTCCTGGTCAAGAGCGAGGACGACGAGGTTGGCTGGATCGCCAAGGTGCTCGACTTCGGCATCGCCAAGCTGGATAGCCAGGGCGAAATCGGCACGACGCAGGCCGGCACCGTGCTGGGCACGCCGTTGTTCATGAGCCCCGAGCAGGTTCGCGGCGCCAGCAGCGTCGACCACCGCGCCGACTTGTACTCGCTGGGCATGTGCCTGTTTCACATGCTGACGGGCGACTATGCCTATTACTCGGCGAATTACAGCGACATCTTGATCGGCATTTGCACCCTGCCCTTGCCGCTCTTGCGCGAAAAAGCGCCGTGGGTGCCCGATACGGTCGAGCAGTGGTTTCAGCGCGCCTGCGCCAAAGAACCGCTGGAGCGCTTTCAAAGCGCCGACGAGATGAGCGAAGCCTTGCAGGCCGCCAGCGGCGGCATCGCGCCGTCGCGACATCAATCGTCTCCGGAAGGTCGTATCGCGCCCGAAACATTGGTGGGCTACGCCGCTCCCGCCATGGCTACGTTGCTCGACGCGGGTCCGGCCAGCCTGGCACGCACCCAGCAGCTGATCGGCGCGCACGCCGCGACGCCGAGCCCGCCCGTCGCGGTGCCCATCGTCGTCGGCGTCACGGGCAACGGTGACACCTCGGCAGGCTGGCAGCCGCCCCGCAAAGGTGTGCCCCCGCTGGCGCTCGGCGTGGGGCTGGGCGTAGTCGTGGTCCTGGTGCTTGGGGTTTTGCTCGTGCTTTTCGGTGGCACGGCAGGCCCCAGCGCCGCAACGCCCAGCGCTCGTGCGGCCGTAGCGTCAGCAGCTGCTCCGCTTGCATCCCCGGCCACGAGCGTTGCAAGCGAGCTCGAGGCCGCGCAGCCGGAGTCGCCGCCGCGCGCTCCCGAGCCCATGCTCGCGCCCAGCCCGGTTTCCAGTGTCGCTGCCGAAATCACTACTGAGGGCGAGAAACCGCGCGCCAAGCCGGCGGCGCCGCGGAAACCGAGCTCGATCGTCGCTCCGGCGCCAGCGGCCAAAGCTGCGCCCAGCAAGGCGCCCGGTTCCGATCTCGGTTTCTGAGCGCGCCCGCCACAAGGTGCGGTAAAACGGCAGGCGGGTGCTTATGACTATTGGCTCATCCGCTCGAAGTGTCAGCTCGCGACGCCGCTGGGTCGCGCTCGCTCTGGTATCGACGTTGACGACTTCGCTCGTCGCTCCCGCCGCCCTGGCGCAGGACCAACCTCAAGCCGAAAGCATTGCGGCCGCGCGCTCGCTCGGCATGCAGGGCATCAAGCTGGCCGACGCGGGCGATTGCAAGGGCGCGATCGAAAAGCTGTCGCGCGCCGAGTCGCTGTACCACGCGCCGTCCATCCTCAGCCGCTTGGGCGAATGCCAGGTCAAGGTCGGGCAAATCGTGCTGGGCACCGAAAACCTGAACCGCGTGGTGCGCGAGCAGCTCGAGCCCAACGCACCCAAAGCTTTCCGCGACGCGCAAGAGCGCGCCAAGGGGGTGCTGGCGGCGGCGCTACCGAAGATTGCGCACCTGACCGTCAAGGTCGACCCCGCCAACGTCAATCCACAAATCACCGTCGCCGGCGCGCTCATTCCCGCCGCGCTCATCGGTGTCGAGCGCCCCACCGATCCGGGCACGCACGAGGTCGTCGTCACCGCCCCCGGCTACCTCGAGCAACGCACGACGGTCACGCTCGCCGAAGGCGGCGCGCAAGAAATCTCGCTCAAGCTCGAGAAGGATCCGAACGCGGCCGCCGCTACGCCGCCCCCGCCCCCGCCCAGCGGCGCGCCGCTGGTGACCACCGCGCCGACCTCCCCTCCGTCGGACACGGCACCGAAGAAGAACAACACCCTCGCCTACGTCTCGCTCGGCGTCGGCGGCGCGGGTCTATTGGTCGGAGGCATTACCGGTCTGTTGGCGTTGGGCAAGAAGGGCGATCTGGAAGGCTGCGTGGGCTCGAAATGCCCGTCGAGCCAACAAGACACCCTGGACAGCGCCAAGAGCATGGCCACGATTTCGACGGTGGGCTTCACCGTCGGCATCGTGGGCGTCGGCCTCGGCGTGGTGCTGCTCGTCACCGGCAACAACAACAGCGCCAGCCTGAGCGCGCCCAAGGTCGCCAAGCGCGAGCCGCTCGATCACGTGCACGTGGAGCCCTGGATCGGCGCACGAAGCGCCGGCATCAGCGGAACCTTTTAGGGCTGGCCATGGCAACCAAAGTCTCGCATCGCTTTCTCGCGCTGTGGTCGGTGCTGGCAGTGGCCGGCGGCTGCGGTCAAATCCTGGGCATCAGTGACTACGAGGTGGACCCCAAGCTCGGTACCAACGCCGGGGGCGAAGGCCCAGGCGGAGGCGGAGGTAGCGACACCGCCGGCACCACCAGCCATGCCGGCACCACCAGCACCCCCACCGCCGGTGACTCCAGCGGCGGTCAGCCCCCGGGCGACGGCGGCGCGGGCGGCCAGCCCGTAGCCGGCAACGGCGGAGTCGCCGCGGGCGGAACCTCCGGTGGCGAAGCCGGCGCGGGCGGCGCGGGCGGCGCGGGCGGCGCCCCACCCGAGCCCAAGTTCAAAGGCTGCAATGGCACGCCCTTCGAGGGCAATGAAGCCATCGTGCGCTCGTGCATTTTGCGCGTCGGGTGCTTGCAGTGGCTGTGGCCGACCGAGACCATCTCGCGTTGCGTCAGCCAGAACGCCCAAAATGTGTACGAGGGCACCAAGTGTACGCTCGACGCCACCACCTGCGACGACATCACGGCTTGTGAAGGCAAGCACATCGAGCCGACGTTCTGCGGCAGCGGCGCGACAGCGAAGACGGGCATGTACTGCAACGGCAACGAGGTCGTCGACTGCGACGGCTTCGTCCCCAACGCCCACGACTGCACCAAAGAGGGCGGAACCTGCAAAGACTTCGGGGCCGACCTCGGCGACGGGTCGACCGTCGATTGCCAGCTTCCGCTGCCGGCCAACACCTGCGCCGCCACGACCGACGTCGAAGCGTGCTCGGGCACCGACTACAAGTACCAGTGCTACGGCAAGATCCCGTACGGCTCCAAGTGTACGAACTTCGCGGCCGGTTGCCGGGAGGTCGCCGGTGACATCGGCTGCTACTACCCGCTCAACGCCTGCACGACCGAAGGCGTCACCTGCTCGAACAATCGCGCCACCTGGTGCGACGGTGACTCGAAGGTGACCTTCGACTGCGGCTCGGTGGGCTTGAAATGCCAAACCTCCGGCGATTACACCGACGACGGCGAGCGCCAGTGCCTGGCCCCCGGCTGCACGCCGGCCGACGTCACCAGCTGCGAAGAGTCGTGCTCCGGCACGAAGCTCACGCTTTGCTACGGCGGCTCGCCGGTCACGGTAGATTGCAAAGACTACGGCTTCAAGAAGTGCAAATCGTACGACTACGACTGCAGCGGCGGAGCCGTGAACGACTGCCTCGACACGTCGAGCACCTCGACGGAGATCGTCACCTTCGCGCAGTGCGAGTGAGCGCGCCGGGGCGCTACTTGGTCTCTTCCAGATCTTCGGCCAAATAGCTGAGGATGACTTCGTCCAACGACTGCTCGCTGATGGCGCCGTCGCCGAAGATGGAGCGCGCGTTGGTCTGAGGCGCGGCCGCCAACCGGGTTTGCGGTCGCCCCAGCGACGACGGCCCCAGGTCGGCGCCGGCCGCCGCCGCAACCGGCGCGGCAGCGCCAGGGCGGGGAGGGATAGGCGGGCGCGACTTGCGCGGGGCAGGGTTGCTCTTGCGCGGTGCCCGCACCGGCGCAGCCGGCGGCGTGTGGGACGCCTTGGGTGGGTTCTTGTCCAGCGAGGCGACGTCGAGATCGAAGGCCTCCGCGGCCGGGGGCGTCACCGACGGCGTCGGACGGCGTAGGTTGGGATTGGAGATGGGTCGCCGCGAGCGCGCCGACTCTTCGGCGTCCCGTAGCGACTTCATGCTGTCGATGACGGCTTGGGCGTCGGCTACGGGCGCCGGAGCCGTAGCGGCGGCCGACGCAACTGGCAGCGGCAAGTTGGACGGCTCCGCCGCGGACTGCGGCGCCGCGCTCAGCCCCGAGCCCACGATCACCCGCGCCGTCTCGAGATCGTTGCGCGACGTCGGATCGGGCACGGGCTCAGCGGGCGTGGTCGACTTGGCGGGTTCGAGCGGGCCGCACACGTTTTCGAGCAGCGGGTCCATGTCGCCGGCGCGCAGCGCGGCGAACATGGCCTTGTGCTGCTCTTTCATCATGCCCCGCACCACGGTGGCCATGTCGGTCTTGTCGAGGTGCTCGCTGTAGTCGGTACGGGTGGTCTTGACGATGCGCCCGCCGTCGGCAAACAAGTGCGTCACGATCCGCGGAAACTTCACGCCCGAGTCTTCCGTTTGGATATGGAAGATCCGACCGCGATGGCGGACGTTGTTGTTGAAGCCGAGTAACGGCGGGGGTGCTGCCTTCGACACGCTGCGCCCGTGCAAATCCGTGAGGGTTACCGAACTCCGAACGTTACCACGCCCGCCCCTCCCCCGCCCTCTTCGAACTGGCCGTCACCGATCACCCGAAAAAAACCCTAAACCCACCGTCATATATATGTAGGCAAACCGGCGCGGACCCAGATTTTTTCACAGGGAGATCGGAAGATCGGAAGATTTTTGGGGTGGGCGCTCCAGGTCGACCCGCACGGCTCCGTTACAGAATTGCGAGCGCCACAGGCGCGCGCTGGATCGCCCTCACCCGACCTTGGCACCAGCAGATCGCGATCATCCACGGAGGCCCGGAGTGAACGAAACTCGGCGAGGCCGAGCGCACGCTGCGCTTCAAGTCACGAGGCTCGCGAGGCGTACCATGCGAAGCACGGAGGAGAACGAGACCCAACTACCTCGCGCCTTCGTCCATGCGGCGCATGCCTTCGAGTAGCAGTGCCTCAGGCGAGTCCATGATGACTTGTTGGGGCGCGACGAAGTTCGGGTCGAGGGCGAAGTCGCCATCCGTCAGCTTGAGCATGGCGAAGAATGCTTCTTCACCGCGCAGGGTGGCCCAGAGCGCGTTGTAGATTTGTCCGCCGACGAAATGGATTTCGCCCGACGTGGTGCCGGAGCGAATCTTGAGCGAGCCGCTCTTTCGGCCGTGCCACAGCACTTGCACCATGTCGGGCAAGCCCATTTCGACGAGCGAGCCGGAGACGCCGCGCGCGCTACCCGAGCGGTGCGCTTCGCGTTCGATGATTTGCTTGAGCTTGGCCACCAGCAGATCGGCCGACACCGGCTTGGACAAGAAGTCGGCGGCGCCGAGATCGAAGGCCTTCTGCGCGTCGTTACGGCTGGAGCGCCCCGTGACCACCACCCACGGCAGCTTCTGACCCCACGGGCGCTTGCGCACCTCCCCCAGCAACGCCAGGCCGTCGTCCTTGCCCAGATCCAGCTCGGCGATCACCAGCTCGGTCTCGCCTTTTTCCAGGTGTTTGAGCGCTTGCTCGACGGTGTGCGCCTGCGACACCTCGAAGCCTTGCTCGAGCAAACGCAGCTCCAAAACCGTCGTTTCTTCAGGGTCAGGATCGATGATCAGCGCGCGATGCCGGTTGGCCAGCAGGCGTGCCTTCACGTCTTCGCCCGTCACCGTGTGCTTGAACAAGTCGACCAAGTTGGGGTCGAACACGGTGCCGCGGTAGCGCGCCAAGACCTCGCACGCCTGCACCGGGCGCAAGGTCTTGCGGAAGGGATTGCGCGGGTTCTGGGTGAGGTCGGCGTACGTGTCGGCGATGGCCAGGATACGCGCGCCGAGCGAGATCTCTTTGGCGGAGGAGCCGTCGGGGAAGCCCTTGCCGTCGTAGCGCTCGTACATGCTCTCCATGGTCTGGGTGACCTCGAGCGGCAGCTGCCCGGCCTCCAGCAAACGGACCGGGCTCTTGTACTGCTTCTCCGCCTGGGTGCG
>JBEQSW010000103.1:0-15306 GCA_040348565.1 Myxococcales bacterium
TCTGAAGAATTTGTAGTTGGTGCCTGCGAGGCTGGTGATGCGGCCGCCTTGGTCCAGGGCGACGGGCGTACCGCCCAGCGATGCCGGAATGCCGGCGCTGGCCGTGCCGGTGCCGTCGAGGCGGGGGCGTTGGTCAGCGAGCGAGACGCTGTCGTGGACGGAGAGGCCGCCGAGGGCGTTGTAGGCGTAGGTTTCGACGTAAGCCGGCGTGGTCGCGGTGTTGGGGACGTAGCGACGGACCTCGGTGACGCGATCCAAGGAGTCGTATTCGATTTCGCGGCGTGTTTCAGGGTCGGTGAGGGTCTTGGGGTTGCCGACGGAGTCGAAGGTCGTCGTGTAGCAGCGCTCGGGCGTGCCGTCGGTGTACTGGTAGCAGCGGCTCGTCAGGCGGCCGAGCGCGTCGAAAGTTTGGAGGCGCTTGTGGTTGTCGGGGTACGTGAGGCTGGTATTGCGGGCAACGCTGTCATAGCCGTATTGGAAGGTGCCAACGTTGTGGGACGCAATGGACGCGCCGTTCGAGTAGTCGAACGAGAGGGCGCGGGTCGCGACTAGGCCGCGTGCGTCGTAGCCGAACACTTGTTTGCCCGCGAAGCCGTCGATGGTGTCGATCAAGCCGTTGGGCTTGCGAGTGACGGAGGTGTTTGGCGGGTTGTCACCGGTGTTCAGGAAGGTCTGTGTGCCGGTGAAGCGCCCCGCTACGTCGCGCAACAAGTCTTGGCGCGCCAGCGCACTGTCGCCCAGGAACGAGCTGTACTGGGTAACGTCAAGGTTGAAATTTCGAATGAAGCTACTGCTGTAGTAGCGGTTCCCGCTCAGCTCTTCGGTCTCTTGGCTCGACAGGAGCGCGAAGGGGCCCGCGTTGTAGTGGTAGGAGGACTGCTCTCGGCTGAATGTTTCTGGAGCTAGTCCGGGAAACGTTCCGTTGTAGACGGGGCCGGGAGCCTCGGACTCGATCGGGAGGCCGCTGCGATCGCCGCGGCGGATCTGGCGACCGACGGCGTCCATTTGGTGCCAGTAGCCGAGCTGGAAGGTGGCATCGCGGTAGAGCTCGGCGTGGGAGTCGTCCCCGCCAATGGCGATGGCGTTGGTGCCGACTTGGTACTGGCCGTCCGCGAGCGCGGCGGTGAGGCTGGTCGGGGCCGCGGTAGCGGTGGGGCTTTGCGCGTACAGCGTAGGGCCAGACCAGCTGCCCGCAGTCGGGCGCGAGTAGACGAAGGATCCGGCACGGCCCGCCCGATCGAGGACGGACGTGGTGCGGCCGAGCTGATCGTGGGTGAAGGTGGTGGAGCGCCCCTTGCGGTCGACGATGGCGACGAGGTCGCGCTGGGCATTGAAGGCGAATTGTTCCTGCTCGCCGAGCGGATTGTCGATGGTCTTCAGATGACCATCAGCGTCGTAGTCGAAGTGCCAGGCTTGGCCGGGCTCGAGATCGGGGGTGGCGACCTTGCGGACACGGTCACCGTTCGAGCAGGCGCAGCCGGCGTCTTGGTATTCGAGCGTCGTGGTGTTGTTGCCGGCATCGGTGATGCTGGTGACGCGACCGGCAGCGTCGAAGGTGGAGTCCACGAAGGTAATGCCATCGTCGACGTGCGTTGGATTGCCTGCACCGTCATAGGTCGTCGCGACGGTCTGGCCGATGGTGTTGGTAGCTTGTTCAACCAAGCCGCGAGAGTTATAGGCGAGAGAGGTGACCACACCGTGAGTCGTGATGGCGGTTGGCTGGCCGTCAGAGGATCGAAAACCACTGAGCAAGGTGGCGCGCCCAGTCTCGCCGCCGGTCCGGATCTTGTCGGCGACTTTGCTGAGGTGACCCGCCGCGTCGTAGGTATAGAGCCAATCAATCTCGGAGGCGCCGAAGTCTTGGACAGCCAGGCGGCCCTGGGCGTTGAAGGTCAGGCGGCCCATCTCGTTATTGGCGGTCGGGAGAAGGCCTTGGTTGGCGACGACAGCGCGCCCCATGGGGTCCCAGGTCGTGACGGGGGTGACCAGGAGACCGTTGACCGTCGTGCTCGAGAAACGGAGTAGGCGGTTGGGGACAGCTTCGAAGGAGTCCTTGCCGACGAGGTTTGCGGCGTAGACGTTCTGCACCGAATAGGGAACGCCGTCGGCGGTGTAGGAATCGGACACGACGGCGCCGGCCGCGTTGGTTTCGTATTTGTGAAGTACGCCGCGCTCATCGGTCACGGTAGCTTCGTAGTAGACGCGCCCATTGGCATCGTATTTGGGGCCTGCGGCGAGCGACGACTGGATGGTCGTGACTCCACCGCCGGGTCGCGTCGCGCTGAGCAGCGTGCCGTCGGGCGAGTAGGCGTAAGTCGCGGTCTCGCCGTTGGGATGCGTCGCTGCAACGAGGCGATGGTTGTCGTAAGTGAAGCGTCGAGCCTCGCCGTCGGCGAAGAGGATTTCGCGCAGATCGCCCTCGTCATCGACGGTGATGTGGGTGGAGCGTCCGGCGGGATCCCGGATTTCGCTCAGACGCTGGGTGCCATCGTAGAAGAAGCGGGTGCGCCCGCCGTTGGCGTCCTCGATGAAGTCGATGCGATCGTCGTCGAGGTAAGATATCGAGTAGATCGCCTCGCCGCTACGCTGCCGCAGCGCGACCAGGCGGGCCTCGGTGTGCGCTGGATTCAGCCACTGATAGGCTTCGACCGTGCCTGCGTTGGTGTCGGTAACGTTCGCGCCCTGCTCGTCGAACGTCACCGAGCGAGTGGGCGCGAACTGGCTGCTGAGGGGGGTGGCCACCCGGTACACGGAGGAGGCATAGGAAACGAGCGCGGTGTCGCCGCTCAGCGGCGCGAGCGAGAACGGCTGCACCGCGAGCTCGATCTGCTTGAGACGCGTGGTCTTGTCGAGGACCATCGTGCGCGCGGTATCGGAGACCGGATCGTACGTCGTGATGCTGGCGTAGGCGGTCGACCAGTCGGCGGTGGTGACGAACAGGGTCCCATCTGCCGCCACGGCAAGCTCGCCTGGCGCTCGGACCGCCATCATCAGACCAGGCGCGGTTTGTCCAAGCCCAAGCACCATGGTATCGACGCCGCTTCCGAGAACCCGCGTGACGACGCTGTTCGGTCCTACTTGACCGGACGCGTCGGGGGCCAAATGGTAGACGGCATGCCGGCGATCGTCGGCGACGTACAGGCCGCCGTCGAAAGCGGGCGCGACACCGCGAGGATGCTGAAATTGGAAGGCCGAAGCAAACGTCTCACCGTGAGGATCGAGTCGCAGGTCGCCGCCGGTCACTGAGGTGACGACCTCAGCGGCGATGACCGGAGACGTCAGGTCGATGCGACGGACCACCACGGAGTCGACGGCCGCCCCAGCTTTGTCGCGCTTATCATCGGTGAAGTAGACATACTTCCCAACCGCCGCAACGCCGGGGAAGCGCGCAGAACCGTTGATGAAGTCGAAGGTGTAGAGGCGGCGCTGGACTCCGGACGCGTTGACTTCGAATAGCGCAGCGCGAGTTGCGGCCAGGAACCGGCGCTCGCTGCCAACATAACCAACCTTGAGAACGAGCGCCTCCGCGCCGTCGAAGGTGGCGCTCGAAGCGACGGGAGTGACCGCACCGGTCGCGGGATCAACCTCTTTGATCCCTTCCGAATTGGTGGCGGCGAACACTTTGCCGGTGAGCGTGTCGGTCGCCAGCGCCTTCGAGTTGAGCGAGACGCCCACGACCTGTTGAACCTGCGGATACGGACGGAAGGTTTCACGCTCCCCCTCACCGTCGATGATGTCGGCGCTGGCGCGATCCGGCGTGCGGTAGAGGGTCTTGGCCTGCTGAATGGCCCAGCCCGACCCGATGGGCGAGCCGCGGCGGTGCACGAAGAGCTCGTAGGAAGGGAACTCAGCCAAAGGTCCCTCCGTGCCGTCGACGCGCGCGGCGTTGCCGCTGGCGAAGCCGCCCGTTGGCGCAGGGCCGACCGAGGCGACACCGAACCCTGCTCCCGCTACGGCGCATGAGCTGATGGCGAGGGCCGAGCTGAAGACAACGGGATGAAACCCGCCGCGAACCGGGTGCCCGGTTTCATCAACAGGCAGCTCGACGTGCGCCATGGCGCCATCGCCCTGAGCGCCGCCCTCCAAGTCGGCCTCCTGCTCCGAATCGTGGCCGAACACGCTCATGCGGCGGTGCAACCTCACGTCGAGGGCAACGCCGCCGCCCACCGCAGTGCAAGGCACACCGGTGCCGCAACCACCACTCGGGGGTGCGCTGCCCCGTGACGCGCACTCGAAGCGGGTCTTCGGCCCGGCAAAGCTGACCTCGAGCGAGTTTCGCGGCCCGCCGGGCGGCACCACGCCCGAAACGGATGCGCCGAGCTTGACGGAGGCCCCCAACCCACCGTTGAAGTTGAGCGTCACGGCGTGCTCGAATCCGCCCGCCGCGTAGCTTGGAAGGTCGATCGACTCGGTCAGCGAGCCATTGCCATAACCCACTGCACTATTGGTGCACTTCTTGTCCTTCGCCTTGTTGGGATCTGCGGCGTCCTCACGGAACGCAATCAGCTCGCCTTCACGACCGCCGTTCACGTCTTTGGTGGAGAAGTGGGTGATGGACGCCGTGAAGCGCGAGCCGTCCCAGGTCGCGAAGCCCTCGTGACGCCAGTCGCCGTAGGTCGTGTCCACGACTCCGACGGGAATGGCCATGGTCGTTGGCAAGTTGAGGGAATTTTTGGCCCGCAGCTTGGCTGGCACCGCGAAGGTCGTGCCTTCGGGCTCCAGCTCGACGCCGTACATGGTGATGGTGTCGTGCGGCAGCGGCGTCGGAAATAGACGCCGTTCCTGAATCGGCGTGATGCGAATCGGCGTCGCCGCCGCCAGGGCGCCAGCCGGGATCTGCACCTCGAAAGCACCCTGCGAATCCTGCGCGGTGCCACCGGCGGGTCCGATGATGGTGACCTGCGGATCCCGAGGCAGGATGACGAGATCGCCAACCGTGGCAGCATCACCGGGACGTAGGAACAGGGTCCGGTAGATGGTCGGAAACTCCGGACCATCGACGCGAAGAATCACGTGGACCGGCGGCGAGCGCTCCGGCGCGGCTTCGGGGAAGTCGGTCAGCTTGGCGCGGAAACTGCCGTCGCCAGTCGCCTCGGTGAAGACGTCCGTACGCGCTTCGCTGTCCAGGCGATCGTTGAAGACGCTGATGCTGAAGGCGGTCACGGCTGAGCCGTCGGGGTGCACGACGCGGCCCAAGATGGAAGCGCGCGTCTCGAACGGCTGTCCGGGAATGCCAGCCGTGGAGCGACAGTCCGGAATGTCCGTGTGTTGGACCCCGGTCTCTGGATCGCATTCGTCGAAGGTGCAAGCGTCGCCATCATCAATGGCGAGCGGTGTGCCCTGCGCGCAATTGCCGAGCGGATCGCAGCGTTCGTCGCCATTGCAGACATCGGCGTCGCCGCAAGTGACGCCGGCTGCAACCGGTGTATGGGTGACGCCCGCTCCCGGGTCGCAAGCGTCAGCGGTGCAGGGATTCCCGTCATTGAGCGTGGGCGCAGGACCGGAGAGGCACGCGCCCGAGGAGCACGCGGAGACTCCGTTGCACACGTTGCCGTCGGACTCACAGCTCGTACCGTCCGCCACCGCCACGTGCGTGGCGCCCGCGGTCGGATCGCAGGCATCAGCGGTACACGGATTGCCGTCATCGAGCACGGGTGGCGCCGAAGCAACGCAGCTTCCGTCCCGGCAGGCTTCACGACCATTGCAGACGGTGGCGTCATCACAAGCGACGCCGTCCGCCCCGGGCGGATTGGAACAGGCGCCGGTCGTCGAATCGCAAACGCCGGCGACGTGGCACACGTCCACCGCGACGCAAACGACAGGGTTCGATCCCTGGCAAACGCCGCTCATGCATGAGTCCGTGCGGGTGCAAGCGTCGCCGTCGTTGCAAGCGGAGCCGTCGACTTTCGGGGGTGCGCTACAGGCACCGTTGGCCGGATTGCACACGCCGGCGTCGTGACATTGGTCCACGGCGGCACAGGTCTTGGGTGCGCCCGGAACGCAGGCGCCTGCCTGGCAAGTATCGTTCACGCTGCAGGCATTGCGGTCGTCACAGGGGCTGCCATTGCTCAGCGGCGTATGGCCGACGCCAGACACGGGCTCACAAGTATCCGCCGTGCAGGGATTGCCGTCGTCGAGAGCTGGGGGAAGACCGGCCGCGCAGACTCCGCTGCTGCACAGGGAAATGCCGTTGCAAACGGTGCCGTCCGTCTCGCAGCTGGAGCCGTTTGGGGCCGCCACATGAACGACGCCGGCCACTGCGTCGCAGCTGTCGATCGTGCACGGGTTGCCGTCGTCGATGAGCGGCTCGCCCGAAGCGCTGCACACTCCTAGCTGGCACGAATCACCCGAAGTGCAGGCGTTGCCGTCGTCGCAAGATGTGCCGTTGGCGGCAGCAAGGTGAATGGCGCCCCCGACGGCGTCGCAACTATCTACCGTGCAGGGGTTGCCGTCGTCGATGTTGGGCGGCTGACCTGGAAGGCACCGAGCTGAAGCATCACAAGTGGCCGTGCCATTGCAAACGTCGGCATCGAGATCGCAGCTGGAGCCGGCAGCTTTGGCGATGTGCTGAACGCCCGAATTTGGGGCGCACGTATCGAGCGTACACGGATTGCTGTCGTCCAAAGCCAGCGGCGTTCCAGGCAAGCAGGCACCCGCTCCGTTGCAACGCGCGATGCCATTGCAAAGATCTCCATCGGCTTCGCAGCTCACGTCGGCCGCAACGGGCAGGTGCACCGGACCTGTCGCGGGATCGCAAGTGTCCAACGTACAAGGATTCCCGTCATCGACCACAGGCGCTGGAGCAAGCACGCAGCTTGCATCCGCGGCGCACGCGCCAGCGCCGTCACAGACGGTCGTGTTCGTGTCACACGAGCTGCCAACCGCCCGCGGGACCCAGGCGGGTGCGCCATTCACGCAGACGTCGTCTGTACACGGATTCCCGTCAGGCTGGGGCGTACACGAGGAGGAAGCAGGGCCGAAAGTGAAGTGATCGACGAGGTAGTCGGCGGTCTCGTTCACCGGCACATTCACGGCGATTCTGAGCTTTAGATCGCCGTAGTTGCCGTTGAGCTGAGCAACCAGATCGCTCGGAACGCTGAATTCGACCCGCTTGAATTGGCCCTTCGGGAAGCCGGTGAGGGCAGCTTGACCGACATATTGGCTAAAAATGCCCACGGAGGGCGCGTCGACCGACAGCTCGGTGGTGCCGTACCACCAAGGGTTCACCGGATTGACGGGTACCCGCACATCGAAGCCGACGACACTCGGCGCCGTCGTCTCCTTGGTGAGCGCACGGCTCTGAACAAGCATCCAACCTCCCCCGTGCAGTGCAAGCGACGACAGACCTTCGGTGTGCTCGTTGCTCAACGCTAGGACGGGGCTCGAGGACAGGGGCGACCAATCCTGCAAAGACTCGAAGCCAAGCGTGCGCGTCACGATGACAGAGAGCGCCTGTGAGCTGCTTCCGACTCGCGCCTCCTGGCTCGGCTCCTCTCGGCTACAAGCTCCGAGCATCAGCGATGCCCCGCACAACGCCCCGAAAGCAGCACCACCCGTCCAACGCCAGCCCCGAATCATGAGTCGCTCCTTCCTGCCCGGCGAGGCAGCGCCAGCCGCGGTCGTCAAGGGGGAACGCCTGCCCCTAGAAAAGGTACCAAAAGCCAGCGGCCCGAATCGCTCGAGCACACGTTGCTCCGAAGGCGCGCCCATATCACCCCATCGGCCGGCACGCCGAAACGGTTGCGGAAAATCAACCGAGTAACTCTTGGAACCGACCGCGTACCTTTTGGAGCCGGACGATCTCGGCGCTTTTGACCAAGGTCAGACGAGCACGACGAGAAGGCGCCGGATAATTGGGCCGCGGCGGAACGGTGCGCGCATCACCACGGGACTGACGGCGACTCGCGCTCGCGTGCGGCGGCCTACGCGCGCGCATCACCACGGGACTGACGGTGATGAAAGGGGCGCGCACGGATCGGCTGCAACGACGGCACTGTCTTCGGGGCAACGGGCCCGTCTGGTCCCGGCCGGTTTCTCCGAACAACTGGCCCGAAACCGACTCGTCCGGCCCCTGCCTTGGCTGAGCGCCCGGAGTGCGGTACCAGGGAGAGGCGGCTTAACGACGGAAGCGAAGACATATGCGGAACATCTTGTTGGTGGTGGGCGCGGCGGGCTTGGTTGGCATTTTCTCGGCGTGCGGCGGCGATGACAAAGCGCCCGTTGCGAGCGATGGAGTCAGCGGCAAGACATCCGGGGGGAAGAGCTCCGGCGGCAAAGGCTCCGGAGGCAAGACCTCTGTCGGCGGGCAGGGCGGCGAGGGCGGCGCACCAGACCTGTCCTCCGGCGGGTCACAAGGCGGGGGAAGCAGCGGCCAGGGCGGCACGCTGATGGGCCAAGGGGGCGAAGCTGGCGCTGGCGGCGAAGGTGGAGCTGCAGTCGCGACCGGTACGCCACCCGCAGTCTCTATCCTCTCGCCGGAGGAAGTCATTGACCCACTGGGCGGCAAGGTTCTGGTCAAGGACACCGTGGACGTGACCTGCAAGGCGGTCCCGGGCGAAGGCCCCGAGGCCAGCGCGGTTGACCCCACGACCGTGAAGATCGCCGTGCTTGCGAGCGACGGCACGACGGTGGTCTCGGAAAAGGACGCCATCGCCAGCGGCGTCGACGAGTACACGGCCGCCATCCCGCTGACCGGTGTCACCACCGGGAAGGTGATTCTGCGCTGCTCGGCGCGGTCGATCACCAAAGCGCTGGGGACCGATGCTGTCGATACGCTCGCAGATCGCGGGCCGACCATCACGCTGATCGAACCCATCCCCAACGCAAAGCTGGCCCTGAAAGAGCCGCTCAAGATCTCGTTCACGGCGACGCCGACCCCGCTCACGGCGACTGGCGATACTCAGGCTGATGTAGCCGACGTCGTTTTGACGCTCAACGGCGTCGACGTCCAGACCTCGCCCAAGGGCGACGGAGCCTATGAGGCAACCGTCGCCATGGATGGACCGGGATTCATCCCCAAGCCAAACGGCGCAACGGCTATCGCAGTGACGGCGAGAAATAAGCGATCGCCGGATCCGGCCTCGTCCACTACCAGCTCGTCTGTGTTCGTCGATGGAGCGGGACCAGCGATCACGGTGACCGCACCCCAGCCTGCGACGATCGTCGGTGGCACCGTGATCGTCTCATTCACGGTCACGGATGCAGGTTCGGGCGTCAATCCGGATTCCATCGTCGTGAGCTACGACACGACGGACACCCAATTCGCGAATTCAGCCGATTGGACGCACAGCGGGGACAACTTCACGTTCAAGTTCGACAGTCGAAAGCTATCGAACAGCCTCGTGCAAATCCCCATCAAGATCACGGCGCAGGACAACGTCGGAAACGCGACGTCCTCGGCTTCGGTTCCGGTCTACCTAGACAACGTGGGCCCACAAGTCGACATCGACCCGGCCAACGTGCGTACGGCAGATATCGACGGCAACTGCAGCGTGTCCTTCGATCCGGTGGGCTCCGACAACAAGAACGATCTCGAGTCCGGAAGCGGTCTCGATTTCATGCGAGTCATGGTCTGGGACCGAACGAACCGAAAGATCGGCAGTGCCGCGCCACTTCATCTTGCGGGCGCCCGCCAAAGCTCGGTGCAGTTGTTCTTCCGAAATCCCGCCGATCCCAAGACCCTACTGGTCAATACCAAAGCGCCTGGTACCGGCGCCTGCGACGACATCCAAGACTCGGGTGTGCAGAGTGAGTCCATCAACCTAACGGCGCTCACGCCGACCACTACTGCTTGGTACAACGCCGAGTCCGTAGCCGCCCCGACGTTGGGCTGCGGCCAATTCCCGGGCGGCAGCAAGCCTCAGACCCTCTGCGGAGGTGACTCGAGCTTGTGGCAACTCATCGGCCAGTTCGAAAGCGACGCGAAAGAGCCAGCCATTTACGCCTTCTCGCCAACCGGTGGGAGCGAGTGCACCGGCCAGGGATGGGGCTACGACAGCTTGGTCGATGCAGACGGCTGGGTCTGCTTCGCGGCGCGGGCCGTCGACCGCGTCGGGAACGTCGGAATCTCGCCTCCCCTTCGGCTATGCATCGACAGCGACCCCACGGACCAAGTCAAACCCGCTTGCTCGACGGGCCTGAACCCGCCGAAGTGCACTGACGGCTGCACTGCCCCAACTCGCGGTGGCGGCTTCGTGCTGGATCTGCAGTAGCCGGAGCCCCCCATGGCTCTCACCGCCACCGTCTACAAGCTGGGCATCGCGCTCTCCGACGTCGATCGTGGAGTTTATCAGCAGCTCGATTTGAGGATTGCGCGGCATCCTTCGGAGAGCGCGCGGTATTTTTGGCAGCGGACGCTGGCGTATTGCCTGTCGTATGAAGAGGGCATCGCGTTCAGTAAGGGGGGGCTGTCCGATAGTGACGAGCCCCCAGTTTCGATCGTGGATCCGACTGGAATCCTGTTGGCGTGGATTGATGTGGGCTCACCGTCGGCGGATCGGCTGCACCGCGCGTCGAAAGCGGCGCGGCGCGTGGCCTTGTTCAGCGCCACCGATCGCGTGCTGCTCGAGCGGGAAGCGGCTTCGCGCAAGATCCATGCGCTCGAGGAAATTGCCGTATTTTTGCTGGACGGCAGCTTCCTGGACACGCTCGAGACGCATCTGCAAAAGCACCTCGAGATCGAGCTCGTGCGCAGTGACAGCACGCTCTACGTCACCGTGCCCAAAGCTGGTGTCGTAGAAGGCACCATCACCGAGACGCGCCTCTCGGCTTGAGACGCGGCCTGTAGGATAAGCGCGCTCAACGTGCGCCCGTCACCTCGCTATTTGGGGGCTCGGGGACGGTAGCGGTTCCGCGCGCGGCGGGGCTGGGGCAAGATCTCGTGCATGCATGCACTGAACGGGCTCAAGTGCAGCGCGCCGCGTTTCCTCGCCTGGGTCGGCGCGTGTTGTTTCGCGGTTTCGCTGACGGCTTGTGAAGGAGGCTCGTCGACACCGGGCGCCAAGAGCAACGGCAGCGCCGGTAGCTCGAGCACGGGCGGCAATGGCACCGGCGGCGGTAGCGTCGGACCGGGCAATTTGTCGACGGCGTCGGCCAGCGTGGCGCGGCGCCTGTCGCGCACCGAGCTGACCAACCTGGTGCGCGACGTACTGGGTGACGACAGCGGCTCGCCCGCCAAATTCCTGGCCGAAGACCAATATGGTCCCTTCGACAACGACTACACGTTGCAGCACGCTTCGGGCGCGTTGATCGAGTCGCTCGAGGCGATGGCCGACGACGTGGCTGACCGCGCCGTCTCGGCCGCCAACCGCGCCAAAGTCGTGCCTTGCACGCCGACGGGCCCCGGCGACGCGGTGTGCTTGCGCCGCACCATCGAGACGGTCGGTCAGCGGCTGTACCGCCGCCCGCTCAGCGAAGAGCAGATCACCGCCTATCTAACCCTCCAGAGTTACGCCACGGAGGTCAACGCTGACGTTCCACACGACTTCTACACCGCGGTGAACCTGGTCCTGCGCAGCATGCTGCAAGACCCCGAGGTGCTATACCGCATCGAAACCGGCACGCCGTCGGGAGAGCCCGGTATCTTCAAGCTGGACAACTACGAGCTGGCGTCGCGCCTCTCCTTCTTGTTGTGGGGCAGCGGTCCCGACGACGCATTGCTCGACCAAGCCAAAGCCGGCGCCTTGCTCGACGCAGGCTCACGCGCTACCGAAGCGTCACGCATGCTGGGCGATCCTCATGCCCGAGCGCAGCTCGAACGGTTTCACGCCATGTGGCTGGGCTACCGCGCCATTCCCGCCACCGCCGATTTGGCGGCGGCTTTCAGCATGGAAACCAACAAGCTGATCGACAAAGTCGTGTTCGATCAGCCTTCGAGCTACCTCGATTTGTTCACGTCCACGCAAACGTACGTGAACGCCACGCTCGCTGCGCAATACGGGTTGACGCCTCCTGCGGGCGGCGAAGGTTGGGTTTCGTACGCCGACGACAAACGCGCCGGCATCCTTTCACACGGCAGCGTGCTGGCCGCGTTCAGCAAGTTTTCCGACACCAGCCCGACTCAACGCGGCATCTTCGTGCAGACGCGGCTCCTCTGTAACAAAGTCGGCAACCCGCCCGCCAACGTGAACGTCGATCAGCCGCCGGCCGCGCCCGACAAGGTCTGCAAGCTCGACCGTTACGACGCGCACCGCACGCTTGCGAGCTGCGCCGGCTGCCATTCGCAGCTCGATCCCATCGGTTACGGGCTCGAGAACTACGATATTGGCGGCAAGTACCGCACGCACGACGACGCGCACGCAGAGTGCATCTTGCCAGACAAGGGTGAGCTGCCCGGCTTCGGCGAGTTCAGCGGCCCCGGGCAGCTCGGGCGACTGTTGGTCGACGGCGGCAAGATCGAGCAATGCTTCGTGCAGCAGCTGCTGACCTACGCGGTGGGGCGCGAGCTGCGGGCCGAAGAAAGCGCGACGAAAGACGCGCTCGTGGCGTCCTTCAAGGGCGACGCCTACGACCTGCAAACGTTGCTGAAGACTTACGTCAGTGACGAGCGCTTTGCGCTCCGTCAAGAGGAGGTGGCGCCGTGAAGAAATTCATCCTCCCCCGGCGCACGTTGCTGCGCGGCATAGGCGGCTTGGCCGTCGGCTTGCCGGTGCTCGAGTGCATGCTGAACGGTAACGGTGACGCCTACGCGCAGGCCGGCGCCTTGCCCAAGCGCTACGCGGTCGTGTTCGCCGGCCAGGCCATCGGTGGCGACGAGTGGGAAGAAAACAAGTACATGGTGGCCGGAACGCGCACGACCGAAGGCGGTCACCACATTGCCGACACGGCGGCGGGCGCAGGCTACAAGGTGACGACGCCGCTCAAGCCGCTGGACGCGCTCGGCTTGATGGGCGACTTCAGCATGGTTTCGAACCTGAAGATTCCGTGGAACGCCAATTCGACGGAAGGCGCCGACGTACCGGCGGCCGGCGCTTTCCGCGATTTTCACGGAGGCGGCGCCAGCCCGCTTCTCTGCGGCACGCGCTCGGCCAGCGCCAGCTTCAGAGCCGCCAGCATCACCAGCGACCAAATCGTCGCCAAGCTGAACAAGACGACGCTGGGCTCGCTCGTCGTACGCGCCCAACCCAGCTGGTACCTGTCAGGCTCGGAATTCGCGGGGCGCCAGTACATCTCCTACGGAGACGGCGGCAAGGCGATCGAAGCGCAGATCAACCCGGGCATCGTTTACCACTCGCTGTTCGACTCATTCACGCCGCAAGACGGCGGCGAGCAAGCGGCGCACGACTTCGAGCTGCGGGCGCGTCAAAGCGTGCTGTCGCTGATTACCGACAAGCGCGAGCGCATTTTGGCGAAGCTTGGCGCTGCCGACAAATTGCGTTTGCAAGAGCACTTCGATCAAATTCGCGATCTCGAGACGCGCATTGCGGCCATGCCTCCTACGGGCGGTGCGCAGTGCCAAAAGCCGATGGCGCCAGCCGACAACTTGCCACTCGGCACCGACAACGCGGGCTCGGGCTCCGATACGATCGGCACCAACACGGGCTATAGCGACGAAGATACGCGAGCGCGGATGTTGGCCGATCTGATCCACATGGCGTTCGTCTGTGACATCACGCGCGTCGCCACCCTGCAAATCACGGTGTTTCAGTCGCACATGAACGTGTTCAAAATCTCGACCGATTTTGGCATGCCCATCCGCGCCGATCTGCACGAATGCGGCCACAACGGCGACGCCACCACCCGCGGTCAGTTGCCGGTCAGCATGTGCCTGGGTTGGCACATTGGCCACTACGCCTACCTGATGGACAAACTGAAAAAGACGCCCGAAGGCGCCGGCACGGTGCTCGACAACTCCGTCGTGGTCTTCATGCCCGAAGCCGGTCACGGCATTCAGCTCAACGACGCCACCAGCGACTTTGCCACGCACTCGGTCGACCGCATGGTGCTGCTCGTCGGCGGTCGTGCCGGCGGCCTCGCCCCCGGTCGCCACATCGTCGCCCCCGCCGACACCCACCCCGGCAAAGTCCTCATCAGCGCCATGCAAGCCGCCGGCTCCACCGACGACAAATTCGGCGAAGTCACCGGCAACCTCCCCTCCCTCTTCGGCTGATCTACGGCTACCGGTCACCACGCGGAGGCCATTCGCGCGGCTCGTGCGCGCCGCCGGCACCAATGTCACCACCGTCGGAGGCACGGCTGCCGGTCGCCACGAGGAGGCCGTTCGCGCGCGCCGATTTGGTCTTACGAGTGAAACGAAATTTCCCGAATGATTTCCGGAGGCCTGTCGGGTTCGGGCCGATACTCCTATCTGTAAGGATTCGTGGCCCCGGGCAGCGATTTCAAACTCACTCCGACGGCCAGCTCGACCCGCCTGACCCGCGCTCGTGCGCTCGCTCGCCACCGGATGACGGCGAGCGCGTCCGTCGACCCCGAGCCGTTGTTGGAAGACCGCCGGCCCGAATAGCAAGCGGCTGCGAGCGACAGCGGCGCCATCCGCCCGCGCGCGGCGGCCCCCCACGTGCGGGAAGCCCACCGCGTTCGTGCAAAATGCCGATCCCCATCCGTGCGCGACGCTCATGCCATCCGAGCGCGACGCTCATGCCATCCGGGTGGGATGCCCACCCCCGTCCGTGCTCGGCCTGCGGCCTGCGCGCGGCCGACCCCTCCCCAATCGCGCGCCGAGCGCGCTCAGGGAGGGGTAGTCTCTGGAGCGAACCCGAATCGAGCGAGGCTAGGATCAGGCTGATCCGCGAGATCGACCATGCGTGCGGCCGAGGCCATCGCCGACATCCCTTGCCTTGCCAACCCGGCTCCGTTCGTGGTCACTGGCCTCCTCGCCACGGCCGGGATACGCGCCGCTCATTGTTTTTCCAGTAGCTACCGAAGTCGGAGCGAGCCTGGCCGCCTACGCGCCGGCGCGGGCGGCGACCATGACGGCCCACACAGCGCGATGCGGCTCAAACCAAGCGCACAAAAGCAGAGCACCGCTTCGTTGATGGCCGGAGCGCGCGCGCATTCGCATTGCTTACAGGTTGGAGTATCGGCGCCCCGAAAGCGATGCGACCGAAATCATTGAGGAATATTGCTTACAGCGGTAAGACCGAATTGCATTGGGAAAGACCGATTTTCGTCGCTTGAGGTTGCCGATCTCGGGCTCGCTGCGTTGGCCGAACGTTTCGCAAGCGCGCGCTTCGCAAACCGCGCCCTCGCAACGGCGCGATCCGCACGCGTCGCAACGGCGCGTCGCTAGCTGCAGCGATCAGGGCACGTAGCCGCGCCAGGTCCAGGACAGTGCTTCGGCGAGGGTTT
>JBEQSW010000142.1:0-18393 GCA_040348565.1 Myxococcales bacterium
GTGATCGACAAGCTGTACGACCTGTTCAAGGACCCGAACTGGAAGGTGCGGCAGGTCGCAGCCCAGCTGGTGCTGAAGATGAGCGAAACCCCGCAGCTGCCGGAGTTCTTCAGCAAGCTCAGCCAGGCCGACAACATGGCCATCACCGAGCCCCTGCGCTACGGCGCGCTCCTTTCCAACATGAAAGGGTCGCCGTCGCCGGCCGAGGTCGCGGAGAAGTACGCGAGCACTGGCCACTCGGTGCAAGATCGCCTGGTGGCGCTGGGCTACTTTTACAACGTCGGCACCGCAGCTGATCTGCCCAAGATTTCGGGCTACGCTTCGGACCACACCGCGACGCCCAAGTGCAAGGCCGACGCCAAGGACTGCGACTGGAAGTGTGAAGTCCAGACCGCCAAGGGTCCCGAGACGAAAGAAGTGACGACCCTCGGTGAGTTCGTCGAGCACTGCGTCAAGCCGGCCATGGAGAAAAACAAGGCGGCAAAGTAGAACAGCGATGACGGCGGATCAGAACAAGAAGACTACGCGCACCTTCCAGTGCAAAGACGCGTTGTGGCAGAAGTTCGAGCAGATGGCGCGCGAGCTCGAATGCTCCGTCGACTATCTGGTCAACGACGCCATGAAGCAGTACGCGCGCCAGCGCGGCTACGGTGCCGCCGCAGGCTCGCCGTCGATTCCGCCGCCGCTGGCCGCGCCGCCCTCGTCGGGCCCCGCTCCCAGCTCGAGTGGGTTGGCGGCGCCGCCGGTGCCGCCTCCGCTGGCACCCGCAGCCAAGGTGGCCCCACCGCCGCCGGCGCCGGGCAAGCGCGGCGTCGCGCCGCCACCGGTGCCGCCACCCCCACCACCGGCGGCCTCGGGCGTCGGTGCTCCCCCGCCTTTGCCCGGCCCTGGCTCGGCGCTACCAGCTCCGACGCGCCGCGCCCCCGGGCCGCCCCCGCCGCCCATCCCCAGCGGCGGTGGGCGCAGCATGCCGCCACCTCCGCCTCCGCCGGGTCGCGCGGCGCCGGCCGCTCCTGGCGCGGCCGCGGGAGCCAAGCTCACCATCAGTTACCAGGGTGAGACGTTTCCGGTCACCAAGGACCGCTTCATCATCGGCCGCGGCAAGCAGTCGAGCGATCTGACCATCAAAGATCCGAACGTCTCGCGCCAGCACGCGATGATCGAGTTTTCGAGCGGCCAGTACTACATCGTGGACATGGGCTCGACCAACGGCGTCGAGTACAACGGCCAGCGCGTGCAGCGGAAGGTCATCTCCGAGGGAGACTCCTTCCGCGTCTGCGATCACGAGCTGAAGTTCACCTTCAGCTGAGGGCGCTTGCGACCCTCGCGGCCGAGAGCCCTGCCCCGATATTTCCCGTCGGTTCGGGCTCTAGGGCTGCCTCTGCTTGCGCTGCTGACGACGCTGAGCCTCGCCGCCGCGACGTCGGCGGCGCCAGATAGGCTGGAGGGCGTGCGCAGCGCGCTGGTGTTGCGTCGCGAGGAGCCGCTGTTCACCGAGCCGAACAAGGGCGCCGCGCGGCGCGGAGCCGCTGAACGGGGCGCGCGCCTACCGGTATTCGAGCTGGCGCGCGGCGGCGGCTGCAGCGGGCGTTGGTTTTCGGTGGGTCCGTTGGCGTGGATTTGCGAGGAGGGCGCCGAAGCGTCCGCCGCCAGCCCGCCCCCCGAGCAGCCGCGCGCGAGGAGCGCCGACGGCCTGCCCAACGACTACTACTTCGTCGGCCCCGACGGCTCCTTCGGCTACGGCGACTTGCTGGTGGCCGAAGAAGGCGTGCCGGAGACGCAGCTCTTACCCGGCTTCGGCGTGGCGATCACGCGCGAGGGGCAAAAGCCGGGCGGTGAGCGCTACGGCCTTTCGACCCACGGCTTCTGGATCCCGCTCCGCGACTTGCGGCGCGTAGCGACGCCGCGCTTTCGCGGCACGACGGTCGGGGACGCGCTCGACGTCGCTTGGGTGAACGTGGACAAAGCGCACCCGCGAAAGACCCCCGGCGCCGCGCCGACGCGCGACGTGTTGCCTCGCCAAACGCAGCTGCAAGTCTTCGAGACCAGCGAGCAGAGCGGCAAGCTCTGGCTGCGCATCGGCGAGGGCCAGTGGCTACCGGCGAACGAGGTTTCGCGCCCCACGCGCCTCGCGCGTCCCGCCGAGGTGAAGACCGGCGAGCACTGGTTCGACGTCGAGCTTTCGACGCAAACGCTCACCGCCTACGTCGGCGACCACCCGGTGTTCGCGACGTTGGTGTCGAGCGGGCGCGGCCCGGAAGGCACCGTGCTGGCCACCCCCAAAGGCATCCACCACATCTGGGTCAAGCTCGCGGCCAGCGACATGGACAACCTGGAGAACTTGGAAGCCAACGAGGCTTACGCCATCCAGGCCGTGCCGTGGGTGATGTACTTCCAGCAAGGCTACGGGCTGCACGGGACGTTTTGGCATCACGCCTTCGGGCGCGTGCAAAGCCACGGTTGCGTCAACCTGAGCCCGGCCGACGCCGAGCGCTTGTTCGATTTTGCCAGCCCGCGCCTGCCGAGCGGCTGGAGCGCGGCGCTGCCCACCGTTTACGAACCAGGCAGTCTGGTCCGCGTGCGTTAGAAACCCGGCGCGGCGTGAGCGGCACTCACGGCTTGGCGATCGCTTGCTTCAGCAGCGCCTTGAACGCGGCGGCTTGCAGATCCGCCGGTTTGCGTAGCTTGATGTGACGAACGTACTGCGCCGGCCCTTGGGGCAGCGCTGTCGGATCTTCGAGGCGGGCGCCGTGGAAGAAGCCGAACTGCACGTGGTCCGGCTCGATGTGGGCGAAGCAGACGGGCGCTTCGTCGAGCAGCCAGCAGCCATTGCCCCACTTGACGGACTCGACCAGCCGCGGAGCGGCGGTCTTGACGAAGCTCCTGAGCGCGCGCAGCACGGCTCGCGCCTTCGGGGTCTGGTCCCGGTAGAATTCTTCGAAGCTCGGATACTTCTTCATCTTCATGGTGAACTGCCGGATTCAGCTCAGGCCGGTGAGTGGGCCGTTGCAATAGTCCGACTTGCCGAAGCTCTCGAGCTGGAGGCCAAAGAGGTTGGCGACAGCGCAGAGCAAATCGTTGTGGGGCAGGTTCGAGTAACTCACGAACCGTCCCGTGCGCAGAGCCTGCCCACCACCCGCCAGCACGAACGGCATGTTGTCTTGTGCGTGGGTTTGTGGGTGCTGAAGCTCGCTGACCCACAAGACCACGGTTTCGTCCAGCACCCCGGCGCGGGCAAGCGCGTCGAGCATGTAGCGGAACTGCTCCGCGTACCAGGCGTAGATGCGAGTGAGCACATCGGGCGCGTACACGTGGCCGTGCTGGTAAGCATGATGGTTCTCGTAAAGCGAGAGCCAAGGGAAGGTATTGTAGGCCTGCGAATCGGTCCACTGCATCGTGGCCACGGCCGTCAAGTCGCAGGCAAATGCGGTCGCGATCAGGTCCATCATGCTCTTGCCCAGGGTCGGCATGGCCGCGTCCAAGATCGTGTTGAACTGCTCCGGATCTCCCACCTCGCCCATCTGTCCTTGCCCGGTGTCGCCCAGCGCGGCCGGGGCGACCGGAGCGACGCACGCAGCGTTGCGCTCGGCTTGAACGCTACGCTCCAGCTCCTGGATTCGCGACAGGTGTTCTTCGAGCTTGGCGCGATCCGAACGTCCCAGGCGCGGCAACAATTGCCGGTACTCTTCCGATACAGCGTCGATGATGGAGAGCTGATGCGCGGCCTCGACCGTGCGCTCGGCGGGGGCGAGCGACACGCGTTTGAACAACCGATCCCAGACCCGGCGCGGGTCGATCGTCATCGGCAGCGCCTGATTGGGGCCAGAAAAATTCAGACAGTTGGTGGGCGCGGCCTTGCCGCCGTCCCGACGATCGGTGGGCCAATTGACGGCGACCTCGAGCGAAGCCAGCTTGCGCCCCGCCTTGAGTGAAGTAGCTACGACCTGATCCAGCGACGGCCCCAAAGCAAAGCCCGCCTTGCCCCCGCAAGTCTCGTAGGGTCCGATGCCAATGGGTTGCCCCGTGAGAACAGCACCCATACCGCGACTATGCGGGGAGCCGTGGCCTTCGACGGTGACCTTGAGATCCAGGCCGTCGACGATCAAGAGTTGGTCCTGCACGTCGGCCAGCGGAGCCAAGATGGGACCGAGCGTGAAGCTCGTCTCCGAACCTTGCGGCAGCCACGCGTCGCGGATCGTTCCGCCCGGCGTATAAAAGACGAGCAGGCGCTTGGGGGGCGCTGGAGCGGCCCGCGCCCCCCGTTCGTCGCACATGGCCTCGAGCAGCGGCAATGCCAGGCTGGCGCCACCCAGGCCCCGCAGCACGGTTCGCCGAGAGAGCGATTTGAGTCTCATGGTGTCTCCACGCTTCGGTACATGAAGGCGTCGGTTTGCGTGAGGGCAACGAGCAATTCGAGGATGTCTCCGCTGCTTTGAAAAGCGGTCTCGACTTGGGTACGCATGGCGCGGTCTTCCGGCGCGAAACCTCGGCCGTAGGCGAACGACATCCAGTGGTCCGAGTAGCAGCGGTGGGCCTGCGGGCTTTGCGCGATCTTTTGAACCAGCTCGACCGCGCTGGCGACCGGACCCGCGCTGTCCGTGCCGGCCAGGTCCCCGCTGGAGTCGATGGTCACGCCGTTTTCCGCATCGCGCCATTGACCCACGCCGTCGTAGTTCTCGAACGGCAAACCCACGGGGTCGATCAGGGCGTGGCAGGTGTTGCACACGGCGTCGGTGCGATGGTTGCTAAAGCGTTCGCGTGCGGTCGGAGCCGCGTCGGGCGCAGGCTCCTGAACCATGATCGCCGGCGGAGGATCGGGGGGCGGATCACAGAACAGCCGGCCCCGCACGTAGACGCCGCGGATCACGGGATTGGCGGATACACCGGGCGTGAGCGCCGCCATTGGGCCCGCCTGCGTCAAGAAGCCGCGCCGCGGCTCCGACCCGAGCTCGACCCGCTCGAACGCATCGCCACGGGGCCCCGGAACGCCGTAGAATTCGGCGAGGCGCGCGTTTCTAAAGGTGTAATCGGCTGAAAGCAGGGTCGCAAAGCGGCCCGTGCCCTGCCAAACGACGTCGTCCAAGAACATCTCGGTTTCGCGCTGCAACAGCGGACCCAGCTCCGGCGTGAAGGAAGGATAGGCGATGCGGTTGCGCTCCAACGACCCAAGTCCGGCGAGCCCGAACAGATTGCGGTGGAAATAGTCGACGACGGCGTGCGCGCGCGGGTCCGAAAGTAGGCGCTCGGCTTGCTCACGCACGCTTTCGCGCGACCCTAGCGCGTCGGTTCGCGCCGCCTCGAACAGCTCGTCGTCCGGCATCGAGCCGAGCAGGAAGTACGACAGCCTGGAAGCGATCTCGTAAGAGCTCAGCCGTGCGACGGCGCCACGTTCCAGCGTCGCGCCATCGAGCTCGACTCGATAGAGAAAACGCGGGCTCTGCAGCATCACCGCAACGACGTCGGCGATGGCCCCGGCAAAATCTCGCGTAGCTCGGCTGCGCTGAAACAGGGAAAGGAAACGGTCGCGTTCGCCGCTGCTCAGCGGCCCACGAAACGCGCGTAGACCGAAATTCTGGATGAATGCCGCCGTGCACTCACGCTCGGCCTGCTCGCCCACGGGCTGACAATTGACCAGACTGGCGAGGCGCTCGGCGCTCGTGGCTCGCTCGGCCAGCTCTGCAGCCGCGGTGGCAAAGCTCTCGACCAGTACCTGCGACGCGCCGAGCGCCGTCGCGTCGTTGCCGAAGCCATTGCCCGCCTCCTCCGGGGGGAAGCTATTGGCCGGCTGTGACGCATCATCCAAGAGCGAACGCGCCGTGTTGTTGTACTCGAAGCGATTCAAGCGACGAATCGGCGACGGCCCCGGCTGCACCGTCATGCCGACCTCGGTGCTCGCCCCGCCCCCGGGCTCGCTGATGTACCCCTGACAGGCGCAGCAGCTAAAGAGCGCCAAACCCCACGACGCCTTCTCCCGAGTATTCCGTTTGGTCACGCGGCTAGACCTGGCT
This sequence comes from Myxococcales bacterium, assembly GCA_040348565.1. Taxonomy (GTDB): domain Bacteria; phylum Myxococcota_A; class Polyangia; order Polyangiales; family Polyangiaceae; genus PMG-095. The sequence continues at coordinate 6,009 of JBEQSW010000142.1, forward strand.
CCCTTCGGTGATCGACTGACGGGGCTGTTCGGCCATCCGCGCTTCGCCGCCGCGCGCTTTTGCCGATTCGAGTATCGCGTCGGCGCACGGAGCGATCACCGAGTCGAAAGCCGCCAGCGCAAGCCGAGCCGCGTTGCGAGGAGAGAGCACGCCGTGCGTCAGTAGCTCCGCTTCATCCGAGCTCTGCATGGTCGCAGCTCGAGGCTCGGCCAAGTCCCGGCGGGCTTGCGAGAAAGCGCCGCGCACGGTGTCCAGCAGCGTGGCGTCGCCGGGCGCGAGAACCCACCGCAAGAAACGCCACGAAAGCTCGGCGTGGCGGGCTTCGTCTTCGGCGATGCGCGCGAGCACCCTGCCAAGGGTTGAATCAGAAGCGTGACTGGCGGCCTCGCTGGCTTCGATGGCGGCCAGGGTCTCGCCCACGCAGCCTTCGAGCACCGCGCGCGTAACGATGCCTTGGAGGCTCAGGTCGGCCAGAGCGCCCGTGACGTCGAGCTGCGCAGGGCCGAGCGGCCGCTCGGCGTAGCTCGACGCGACGGCGTAGCAGAGCTTGGCGTGGTCCGTTTCGTCGGCGAGCGCGCTGGTAGCGGCCGTGACCAGCTCGGGCGGGGCACCGAGCGACAAGAGCTCGAGCACGAAGCGGGCGAATGCGGCCACCGAAGCGTGCTCCATCTCGGCTTGGTGTTGCCAATGCGCGGTAAGCCGCGCGCGGAGCCCCGGCGCGAGATTGGTCGTCAGCGTGAGCGACGGCTCGAGCCAAGCGGAGCCGGGCTGCGTGCGCGCGGTGCGGGGACAAGCCTCCACCAGGAAGGGACGACCCGCGGCCCCCCAACACGCCTGGACGCCCTCAAAGACCTCGGCGGCGTTCGGCACGCAGCCGCTGTACGTGCCCGGGACTTGGTACGGCTCGAACGGCCCGCATTGGTCGTCCGGGGTTTGGCAGGCAAAATCCAACGAGCCGGGCGAGTACGGACAGTAGTCCGCTTGAACGCACGCGAAGCCATCCTGGCAGGCCTCATCCCGGTCACAGTTCGCTGCCTGGCACGTGCCCACACCTTCCGCGTCGCAGCCGCAGATGGTGCCGACGTCGTTGGGCGTAGGCGGACAGTCCGCGTCGACGACGCAACCTCCGCCACTCGGGTTGGCGCTCGCGCAGCGGCCCACTTTCGCGCGATGGATCATCCCATTGTCGCAGCGCTCGAGCCCCGACTCCGGGTTGCCGAAGGGCAAAGGATTGAGGCACGGAAACTGGTTCAATGGCTCGGGCTCTAAGGCCGGGCTGCCGCTTGCGCCCGGTGCGTCCGTGGCCCCGCCCACGGCGCTCGGAGGCTCGCCGGCAACGCTGTCGTTCGGGGACCCGCCGCCGTTCGCGTTCGCGTTGCCACCGCTGTGCGCTTTCGAGCCAGCGAGGTCGCCGCTGCTACCCGCCGATCCTTCGGTCGTGTCGGCATAACGGCCGGAGCACGCGGCGCTGGAGACCCCTGCCGCCGCCAGGAACCGTACCGCCCACCTGCCGAGAACGCCTCGCGACATCATTTCTCCTCCCCATTGGTTCCCTGGACCCCGGGGCTTTCATTTGTCGATTTTTGGGACAACCGGAAGCCTGCACGCCGTGGACCCGGATCCGCTTGGATCCGCTACGGCGGGTTCGGCACTCCAGGCTGCAATTTGGCCACAACCCAGGCCAAAAGCCCAATCGGCACCGGCGGGAATTTGGGTAGGGTATCCGCGGGTAAGCTAAGGAAGGACCCCATGGAGCTCAAAATCGGTCGCGATACCCTGTTGGCCATCTCGGCGGTGGCTTGGGCTGACGGCTCGATGGACCCGCGCGAAGCTGACGCCTTGCGCCAAGCCGCCAAGCAACTGCTGGTGCAGGGCGAAGACTTGGTCAGCGTGGAGCGCGCGCTGTCGAGCCAGGTCACGCTGGCCGAGGTCGAGACCGTGCGCATGAACCGCCTCACGCGGCTGTTCACCTACGCCGCCGCGTGCTGGATGGCCGAGGTGGACGGCAAGCAGTCGGAGCCGGAGGCGATGGTGCTCTCGCTGCTGGGCGATCGCTTGGGCCTGTCGGCGGTGGCCCGTGACCGCGCGCACAACACCGTCCGCGGGATCGCGGAGCGCTCGGCGCCGGGCAGCTTCGATTTGCTGGAGCTACGTTCGCGACTATCCGCCGGGCTGAGCCAGATTGGCGACGAGTGAACGTCGCGTCGGCTCAGCCCGCGGGAACGCGGAGCCTCAGCTTCAGATCTTGCCGGTGAGGATGAACGCGATGATGAACGCGAACAGCACCAACGACTCGATCAGCGCCAGACCGAGAATCATCGGGGTCTGGATGCGCGGGGCGGCGCCGGGGTTGCGGCTGATGCCCTCGAGAGCGGCCGCGGCAGCGCGACCCTGACCGAGACCACCACCGAGCACTGCCAAGCCGATCGCGATGGCAGCGCCGATCGCGGCAGCGGAGCCCGAGCTACCTTCAGCGGCGCCAGCGCCCTGAGCGAAAGCCGGGGCAGCGGTGAGGGTGGTGAGGGCAACACTGGCAAGCTTGAGCTTGTTCTTCGACATAAGGACTCCTTTTAACTCCGCGTTGGCGCTTTCGATTCGCGCCGAAAACCTGCGCATGGCAGGGGCAATTTCAGGGCCCGCTCTTAATTCGTTTTCGTTCCCCGTGCCACTCGTTTTTGAGGGCGATGAGGCTTTCAACGATCGAGCGTTCCGAGCTGGTTGGAAGTGACGGTCAGTGATGCGCTCCGTGCGCTTCGTGCTCGGTCGCCAGGCCGATGTAGATGCAGGTCAACATCGTGAAGACCAGCGTCTGAATCAGCACCACCAAGCAGCCGAGCAACATCAGCGGCACCGGCACCAACAGGGCAACCAGCGACAAGAATAGGCCCAGGAGGAGGTGGTCGGCGGCCATGTTCACCATGAGACGCACGGCCAAGGTCACCGGCCGAACGAACAGCGAGATGACTTCGATCGGAAACATCAGCCACGCGAGATACCAGGCCGGACCGGCGAGGTGCTTGATGTAGCCCCAACCATTGGTCATCAGGCCGTAGGCGTTGAACAGCACGAACACCACCAGGGCACTCCCCAGGGTGATGTTCAGGTTGCTGGTCGCGACCGGCATGCCCGGGATGAGCGCCATCACGTTGGCGAAGAACACGAAGGTGGCGGCGGTGCCGATCAGCGGGAAGTACTTCTTGGCGCGCTCGGCATCCATCACGCTCTTGGCCAGGTCGTAGAAGTAGGCCAGGAAAAATTCCATGAAGGTGCGCAGCGTGAGCTTGTCTTCGGGAATGATGGCTTCGTCGGTCTGATTGAGACGCGAGCGAACGCGCGCGGCGATCAACAACACGAGCACGGTGACGAACAGCGACGCGGCCAACGGCTCGAAGCCGTGCCAGGTGGGCGACTGTTTACCGACGATGCTCTGGCCGAGCATGTCGGCGTTGTGATCGAGCGTGTCACGGAAGTGCGAAAGGATCAGCGTGAGCCAAGAAGAATGTTCGGGCATCTATCGACCTTCGGGGCCGGAATCATCCACGATTCCGCCTTGAATATTGGGAGAAGTGGCGACGCTGTGCCGCGCCGCACCGAGCTGAGCAAACACGATTCCGACCGGCAGCGCGCCGTAGCCGATGGCCAGCGGAATCACGGTCGTGATGCCCAGCTTGAGCACCACCGCCACGACCACCAACAAACCGACCAGCTTGAGCGCGGCCAACAGCACCCAGGGCAATCCCGCGCCGTTCATGAACGCGCGCACGATGCGACCGAGCGACCACAAGTTGAACGCGGCGATGGCCGAGCCGAGCGCCACGCCCAGCACGCCCTCTTTGCCGAGCACGAACGGCGAAGCGAGCGTCAACGCCGCGCCGCACAGGGCAATCGCCCATAGCGCCGTGCGCAGGCCTTGTTCTTCATCCGTTCTTGGCGTCGTCATCGTACTTTCGTCGAGCCTCGCGCTCGCGTTGCTCGTGCGCTTCGGCTTCCTGGTTGCTCTTGCGCATCGCTCGATAGATGGCGCGCCCCGCGGCCGCAAGCCCGTAAGCGAAGCCGACCCAAGTCAGGATGCCCCCGGTGTGGAGCTTCTTGTCGAGCCACTGCCCGCCGAACAGCCCCACGACAACGCTGAGCGCGATCTCCATGCCCAAAGTGCCGTAGTTGCCCAAGGCTTTCCAGTCTTGCTGCAAGGGCGGCTTGGGGCGGGGCGGGGCGATGGGAAGCTCTCGAGGGGGCAAGGCGCGGTGAGGGAGCGCGGGGTCCAGGGGGCGTGCGGTAGCACGCTGCGTGCTAGGGTCCACCCCGGATGAAGCGCGTTGCCGTTCTCCTGGGAATGGCCGCGGTCGCGCCGAGCGTGGCCCAGGCCCAGATACCGATTGCTCCCGCTGCCCCGGCAGCGACGACCCCTCCCCCGGCCACGGCGCCCCCAGCCGCTGCGCCTCCCGCCGCGGCGCCCGCGCCTGCGCCCGATGCTGCCGGCCCCGCGCCCGCCCCGCCGCCGCCGAAGGCTCCACCTGGGGACGAGTATTTCGTCGAGCAGGCGCCTCCACCAGCCGCCCCACCCGCCGCCGCTGCACCTGGGCCAGGCGAGCCGCCGCCGTTCGAGCCGCCGCCACCGCCGGGCTCCTACTACGAGCCGCCGCCCCCACCGGTGAGCCGACATGTCGCACCGCTCACCTCGCTGTGGCTGGGTGCGCGCGTCGGTTGGTTCATTCCGTTCGGTAATCTTTGGGCGCGCGCCGAGCCGGTCAGCGGCAGCAGCGGTTACGTGCTGCGCGGCGTGCCCTGGAGTGACTACGCGTCGTCTGGGCCCATGTTCGAGCTCGACGCGGGCGTGCGCCTGTCACGCGCCTACACCGTGTTCGGGCTGTGGGAGCGCGCTCAGCTGGGCTCGGGCGACAACGGCAGCGGCCCCGACGGCGCGCAAGACGGCGCCGAAAGCGACTTTTGGGCGGTCGGGCTGCGCGCTTCGTCGAATCCGGATCGGCTCGGCTTTTTGACGGAGGTGGCCGTCGGCTACCGGCGCGCGCGCACGTTCTTCAAGAACGACGTGCAGTACCAATTCACCGACGCGCCCTTCGAGGCTCGCCTCGGCCTCGGTGGCGAGTGGCGTTTCAATCCGCTGAGCTCGATTTCGGCTTTGCTCACCGTCGGCGTCGGCGGCTTCGGCAGCGCCGACAAGGTGGGGCCCAACGGCAACGCTCTGCCGCTCACGCGCAGTGTCGACGACGGCGACGGCCACGCCTGGGCCACGTTCACCGTCGGCGGGCATTTCGATCTGATTCGCTCGCAGAAGTAGCGGCGCCAGGGCCTCCTCGAGGTTCAGCGCTTCGTGGACTGCCCGGCCGCAGATCTCTTGCAAAAACTGCCGTGGCGTCGCAGGGCCCACCGCGGGGCGAGCGCTTCGGGCTGCGGCCGTGCTGGCGGGTCGTGTCGAGAGCCTCCGGGATTTCACAGGGAGGACGGGAGGACGGGAGGCGAGAACGCATTTTTGCTTTTGGAGGACCAAAACCAAAAATATTTCCCTGGAGAGAAAGCCGGAGGGTTGAGCTCGCGATGGCGCCGCGAATTCGCTGGCGGCAGCGCAGACCCCCAATTCTCGCCTCGTTCTCGCCCTCCCGTCCTCCCGTCCTCCCTGTGAAAAATCTCGATCGCCCGGGGTGGCCTTGCGCCGCTACAGAAGCTTCTGCGATTCAGGCTGCATCTCGGCAGCCCAATAGGTGATGAATCATGAAGGGGCTCCGACAAGGCCTGTAGGTCTCGCCGGATGGAGCACGCTCAACCCGCCAGGTGCAGCACGATGCGCGTGCCTTTCGGCTCGCGCGCTTCGACGCGGATGCCGCCGCCGTGGGCCTCGGCAATCTGCCGGGTGATGGCCAAGCCGAGGCCGGTGCCGTGCTGCTTGGTCGTGAAGAACGGCTCGAACAGCCGCTCGCGAGTGGTGGACGGCATGCCGACGCCCTCGTCGTCGACGATCAAGTCGAGCCCGCCGCCTTCGGCCTGCAGCAGCTTGACCACGACGCGACCGCCGCTGGGCATGGCCTCGCGCGCGTTGCGCAGCAGGTTCAACAGCGCCTGACGAACCTGCGCTTCGTCGACGGGCAGTGACAGCTCACCGACGCCCGGCTCGATCGACAGCTGCAAGACGATGCCCGCCTGCTCCAGCTCCCGGCGCACGAACTCGCAAGCCTCCTCGACGATTTCTCCCAGCTTCTCGAGCCGCTTCTGCTGCGGCCGTTGGCGCGCCACCGACAGGTATTGCTCGCTCAGCCCGGACAAGCGCTCGACCTCGGCCTTGATCGCGCGCAATAAGCTGTTGGCTTCTTCGGCGCTCGCGGGCAGCTCTTCTTCGAGCAGCTCGAGGTTGAGGGCGATGGACGACAGCGGGTTGCGGATCTCGTGGGTCACGTGGGCGGCCATCTTGCCGATGGTGGCCAAGCGCTCGGAAGCCAAAAGCTGCTCGTTGGCGCGCGCGATGGCGCTGACCATGCCCTCGAAGGTAGCCGCCAGCTCACCGATCTCGTCGTTCGACACCACCGCTGGGCGCGGCTTCAAGTCACCGAGCGCGACCGCCTTGGCCCGCTCCGTGACCAAGCCGAGCGGCAGCAGCATGCGGCGCGCATAGACGGCCATGCCTGCACCGATGGCGAAGGTAGCCAGAGTCAGCGACACCAACAGCCAGGTTGCCACCCGCTCGCGGGCGCGGGCCTGCGCCACCAGTCGATCGACGTTTTCTTCGACGCGCTTCTCGATTTGCGCGAGCCGCACGCCTTCTTGCACGCCGCGCTTCGAGAGCTCGTCGTTCAGGCGATCGGCTTGCGCCCGGTCGTGACGCTCGAGCGCTGCGAACATGCGCTCCAATTGCTCGCCGTCGGGGGCCACGAAGCGCTCGGCTTCGTCGATGTCTCGCATCAGCTCACGGCCCACGCGCTGCGACTGGGGGCTGCCTTGCTCCAGAAAGGCGCGCGAAATGGCGCTGCGAGCGCGCGTGAACAGCGCCGGTCGCCCCTGGCGAGCGAACTCGAACCAGACGCGGATGTCGGCGGGGTTGTCGGCGGAGGTGCTGTGGTTGAGCTGCGTATTCCAGGTGGCTTGATTGGCGATGACGTCACGCACCGCCAGGGCCAGCGGAAAGTAGCCGGCGCGCATCAAATTGGCTTCGGCCACCGCGCGCCGCTGAGCAAAGACGCTGAAGCCGGAAGCGGCCGCGAACGCCACCACCACCACCGCGAAGGCCCCGAACACGCGCGCCGCCACCGGCCGGCGCTTACGCAACGCTTCAGTCATCGCCGAGGCCCGCTTCCAAGAACGTGACGAGGTCGACCGCGTCGACGCCGGCGCGACGCAGCTGGGACAAGCTCGAGGCGCAGCCGGTGACGAGGGCGCCTCCGCCCAGGCGTTCGTGCTCGGAGGCCAGGCGCTGGCCCGCGCCCTGCGCCACCTCCGGCATGCTGACCGGCAAGATGCCGCCGCCACCGGAGCAGCGCGCGTGCTCACGCTCGGTTTCCAGCTCCAGCACGGCGCTTCCGGCAACTTGCGCCAACAGCCGGCGCGGCTCTTCGTACAGGCCCAGGCCCCGGCCGAGCGCGCAGCTGTCGTGATAGCGCACACGTTGGGAGCCCGGAGAGCCAGCCGAAGAGGTAAACCGATCGGCGTGGCGCGCCGCCAACTCCACCAACGTGGTGGGCGCGAGCTCGGCGAGCTCGAGCGCGCAGCGTGGATCGGACACGAGCAGGCGCGCTCCGCCCAATGAGCCTCGAACTCGGTCGCGCGCGGCGTCGGCCAAATCGGGCGCCCCCGCCGCGCGCTGCCAAGCCCCACAACACCCGCGCAGCAGCCGCACCGGCCCCGCCAAACGCGACGCCAAACGGATGGCGGCGCGCGCTTCATCCGGGAAAACGCGAGCGTAGCGGCAACCCAGCAACAGCACGCTCGGCGCGTCCGCGCGCACGCCCGGCGTCGTTGAAAGCTCGCCCACGGCGGCGCTGAGCTCGCTCTCCAGCTCGGCCTCACGCTCCAGCAACGCCAGCACGCTGGCCGGCGCCTGCCCCAGCGCCACGTAGTCGGCGCGCGCGTCGTTCAGCGTCTGGGTCACCGGGTTGCGATGGTCACAAGCTTCGCGGCAGCGAAAGCAGTTGCTACAGCCCCACGCCAGCTCCGCCTGCTCGGCGTCGACCGAGCCCGCGCGGGAAGCGTCGAAGGCGCTCGTCATCTTGCTGCCGGGGACCAGCGCCTCGCGCGGCATCACTTCCGACACCACACAGGTGGCGCGGCACAGCTTCGGGCAGAACGCGCACTTCGAGAGCTCGTCCTGACGCTCGGCGAGCAAAGGCAAGCTGGTGGAAGCGGGCATCCGGACAGTTCTAGCCTATCGGCTAGCGGGTGCGGGCGAGGCGTTTTCGAGGCCGTCGCGGGTTTTGCGTCACGGCGTGGAGCGCTGGCCCTTCGTGCTCTTGCGGGCACCAGGCTTGCTGGCAGGCTTCGTTTCGGGCAGCTCGGGCTGGGGCAGTCGGAGCTCGAAGGTCGCTCCGCGCGGGCTCGACTTCACTTTCACGCTGCCGCCGTGCTCTTCGACGATCTTTTTGACGATCGCCAGGCCCAGCCCGGTGCCGCCGTCCTTGCCTAGCGTCACGAACGACTGAAAGAGCCGATGCTCGATGGCGGGCGGAATGCCGGGCCCGGTGTCGCTCACCGCGATCAGCAGGCTCTTGCCTTCCATTTTGCCCTTCAACGTCAATACGCCGCCCTTGCCCATGGCCTCGATGGCGTTGCGGCACAGGTTGTGGACCGCGCGAGCCACGCGAGCCTCGTCGAAGCGCGCCACCACTTTGGTGTCGACGTTCAGCTTCAGCTCGATGGGTTTGCCGTTGAGCTTCAGCTCCAGCTCCAGCTGCCGCCGCAAGTCCCCGAAGAATTTGTGCAGGTACACGCGGCGCACGAACAGCGTGCGCTCGCCGCGCGCGAATTCCAGCACCTCGCGCTGCATGCCGGTGAGGACGTCGAACTGCTTCAGCACTTCTTCGGAGAACTCGTGGCGCTTCTTGGGGTCGCTGGCCTCGGCCATCAGCTGCACGTAGCCGCTGATGACGGTCATGGGCGTTTTGAAATCGTGGATGACCTGCGACAGGAGGCGGCCAATCGAGGTCAGCCGCTCACTGCGTTCGCGCGCTTGGCTGGCGAAGAACAAGCGCACCGCGGTCGAGACGTTGGCGCCCACCAGCTGCATCAAGCTCTCGTCTCCGCCGCTGAAGACCCGCGAGCCGGCAGTGCCGAAAAGCCCGACCGCGCCGAGCGGCGCGTTCTCGCCTTCGAGCGGCAAGACCAGCGCGGTGTCGACCGGAAAGGGCAGGCTGCCTTCGACCCGCTCGTGCCAAAATGGGCTACGGGCCCCCGGAGTTACGCGCAGCATTTCCCCGCGCGCCATGGCCGCCGCCAACAAGCCTTCGCCCGCCTTCACGCCGATGCGCGTGAGCGTGTCGGGCGCCTCGGCGTCGTAGACGTACTGCACCAAATCGCCCGATTCTTCTTCGGCGACGAGCAGCGCGGCGCCGCGCGCTTCCGTGGACTTTGCCGACAGGCCGAGCAAGGCCTGGGCCAGCTCTTCGAGGGAGGTGGCGCGGCCGGTCGCGCGCTCCAGCTCGAACAGCAGTGACAAATCGCGCAGGCGGCGCTCCAGCTCGCCTTTGGTGTCGAGCAGCTGCTTGTTCTTTTGAATCAGCGACAAGAACAAACGCGAGTTGTCGATGGCCACCGCCGCCTGGGTGGACAGCGCCGACAGGATGGCTTCGTCCTCGGTCGTGAACTCGTCAGCGTCCTTCTTGTTCAGAATCTGAATCACGCCGATGGTGCGCCCGACGTGGTTCTTCAGCGGCGCCGCCAAGATGCTGGAGGTGCGGTAGCCGGTGAGCAGATCCCAGTCGCGCTCGAAGCGCGGATCCGAGTAAGCGTCGCGCACGCGCAACGCGCTTCCAGTCTCGGCAACGAGGCCGGCGATACCGTGACCCACCTTCATGCGGATGGAGCGCACCTGCTCCCCCACGACCATGCGGCTGACCAGCTCGTCGTTGGCCTCGTCCAACAAGTACAGCGTGGCGCGATCGGCCTCGACCAGCTCCGTCAGCTTGCCCAAGATGAGCTCGAGCAGATCGTCGAGGTCGAAGGTGGTACCGAGAGCGATCCCCACCTCGCGCAGGGCCTGCGACACCCGCTCTTCGTGGCGAAGGCGCAGCGTGAGCTCCTGGACGGTCAGCTCGTGCACCGAGAGCCCTCGCTCCGGTGTGGCTCGTGCTTCAACGCCCAGAGTGCCCGTCACCAGCCGATCGAACCACGAAACCCGGCCGGTTTTCCAGAACGCTTGCGGTCAGGCTTCAGATTTGCGAAAGCTTCGGACAGGCCATGGCTTTGAAGCAGCTCCAATTGCTGGTGCGCGGGCGCGTACAGGGTGTGTACTTTCGCGCGTCGACCCAGCGCGAGGCGCGGCGCCTGGGCATCACGGGCTGGGTGAAGAACCGCGCCGACGGCACGATCGAGATCGTGGCCGAGGGCGAAGAAGTATCGATCCGCGAGCTGTACGGCTGGGCACAAAAAGGTCCCACCGCCGCTCGAGTCGAACGCGTCGACACGCGCTGGCGTAGCTTCACGGGCGACTTTCCGGATTTTCGTATCATCGACTGATGCGACGTCTGCGTGCTCTGTGGCTCGGGCTCACGCTCGCGACGACCGTCACCACACTGGGCCCGCGGGCGGACGCCGAGCCGCCACCCAGCAAAGCGTCGGACCGCAAACTGCCGGAGCTGCCCACGCCGCCCAGCATCGAGCTGAAGCGGCCCGAAGCCGGTGACTTGGCCGACGTCGACGCTCTGCTCGGCCGAATCGTGGCCGAGGACGGGCAGGACCGAGAGAGCGCGGTGCGGGAGCTGCTCGAAGCCAAGCCGAAGCAAGTCGCAGCCATCCGCTTTCGGCTGGGCGCCATCGCGGACGCCGCCGACAAAGAAGCGATGAAGCGGCTGCTGCTCAAGACCCGACGCGAGCTGCTCGACAAGAAAGACGACGACGAATCCGAGAAGGCGTCGGCCGGCCTCGACTACTTGGCGCGCCTGGCCGAAAAAGCCGAGCCCAAGTCGGAAGCGTGGCGCAATTTGGTTTCGGTGCTGGCGCTGTCGCGGATGCTGGAAAGCATCGGCAACGTGGAGGCGGTGCGCGGGTTGATCGACGTGTACGCGCGCTTCGGCGAGTTTCTGCGCATCACGACCCAGAACACGCTCAACCGGCTCGGTGACAAAGCGGTGCCGGCGCTGATCGAAGCCCAGCGCCATCCCGCGGAAAAGATTGCCAAATGGGCGGTGCGGCAGCTCGACATGCTGGGCCGGGGCATCCCGAGCGAGGCCGTGCAGACCCAGGACCAAGCCGTGCTGGCGGACGTGCTGCGCGCCTACGGTCGCACCCGCACCGCCGACGCGGTGCGCATCGTGGTCTCGTTCGCCAACAGCGAGCGTGCCCAGGTGCGCGAGGCGTCGCGCCAGTCGGTGGCGCTGATGGGCGAGGTCGCGAGCTGGCAGCTGCGCGACACCTACGAGGACGTGGTCGGCAAGAAGCCACCGCGCGACTGGGCGTGGGAGCGCACCGCGCGCGAGCTGTTCGCCGAGTTCGATCGGCTGCGCTTCGCGCAAGTCGGCAAGCTGTTCGAGGACGGACAAGCCGCCCGCGCCAAAGGCGATTTGCCGGCCATGCGCGAAAGCTTCGACAAGCTTTTGGCCTACGATCCCAATTTCCAGGAGCGGGCGGAGCTGGCCGCCGGCTACGTGGCCTTCGCCAAAGCCGTGCAGGACAAATCGCGCGCCGACGCCCTTGCCGCGCTCCGGCGCGCCGAGCGACTCGATCCCACGCTCAAGGACGCGACCAGTCTGCGCCTCACGCTGGAGGCCGAAGCCCTCGAAGAAAGCGGCATCGCCGACTCGACCCTCCTCGAACGCGCCCTCGAAACCGATCCGCGGAACCCCCGCGCCAAATCCACCCAAACCCGCTTCGAGCGCGGCGAGCCCAAACGCTCCGAAAACGCCCGCTACATCGCCGCCGCCTCAATCCTGGCAGCGGCGCTTCTTTCCATCGGTTTCATCCTCCTCCGCAAGTCTCCGTCGCCGGAGGCGGGGGTGGGGTCCGGGTCCGGGTCCGGGTCCGGGTCCGGGTCCGGGTTAAAGTTAAGGCCAAGGCTAAAGTCGGGGGCCGAGACCGAGACCGAGACCGAGACCGAGACCGAGACCGAGACCGAGACCGAGACCGAGACCGAGACCGAGACCGAGACCGAGACCGAGACCGAGACCGAGTCAGAGGAAGAGGCAGAGGAAGAGGAAGAGCCGGTGCCCGAGCTCAAAACCGAACCTAAGCC
>JBEQSW010000158.1:0-19978 GCA_040348565.1 Myxococcales bacterium
CATTGAACAGCTGTACGTGCCGCTCGATGTCGGCGGCATCGGTAACGGGGGCGCGGTACGCCAGCGCGCCGAATTTTTGTACCAGATTTTTGGCGCAGTCGGTCGCAGGCGCGCCGGCCGCGCAGGGCGCGATCTTGTCCAGCGTCGCGGGAGCACCGACGATGGCGGCCGCGATGGCGCCCGCCGCCTTTTGAAAGTGCTCCAGCTGCACTTGCGTGACGTCCGGCTGCACCAAGCCGAACGCCGACGCGGTGACGTCGTCACCCAGGGTTTGCTCGAGACCAGGCACGTCACCGGCCAGCTCCTTCACGGTGTTCAGGTATTGCTGGCGCGACAGCAGCTGCATGGGCGACGGCCCCGGATCGACGACGTGCTTCGCGCAATCCAAGGTGTCGATGCCTGCACCCGTCCCACCTACACCGCCGCCAGGTGTCGTGGTTGGCGCTGCACCGCCGCCGCTCACGCCTCCGCCAACACCTGCCGGCGTGCCGTCGGCGCCGGTGAGGCTCCCGTTACAGCCAGGAAAGGCCAGCAGCGCCGCCAACCCCGCAAGCGGCGCAAAACTTCCGAAGCGTCTGGATTTGTTGACCAACGATGTAGTCTTTCGGGGCGAAACCGGCGTTTCGTACTCCCTCTCCGTGGTGACCACCCCCGCGTGCGATCACTCAATCACGCCCCGCCCGACTTTTGCGCGCCCTCGCCCCACTTCCTTCACCCCAATGAACATCTGCCCGCGACATGCACAACCGCGGTCCGCTTCGAGTGGATGGAATGCTTACCGATAGGAGTATCGGGATCCGCCGCGGACCACGCGCGAAATCATTGAAGAATTTTGTTTACATCGGTAAGACCGATTCGCGCAGGGAAATGGGCGCTCCGGCGACGGCCACCGACTCCACTAGTCGAGGAAGCGCGACAGCTTCGCGCTGTGCGGGCTGTTTGGGTACGCTTTGACGAATGCTCTTGCGCGGCGTTTGGCGCCTTCGACATTGCCGCGCGCGTAAGAGACCTCGATGCCGAGCACCTCGCGCTCTTGCGTGAGCACGCCTTTCGGAAACTGCGCTTGCAAGCGATCGAGCGAGGCTTGCGCGGCGGCGGGGTTTCCGGAGCGAAGCTCGGCCCGCGCTTCGGTGAGCAGCGCGCTTTCGGCTTTCAACGAGTCGAGGCGACGCGGCTCCAGCTTGTGGCTGGCGGCGTCTTCGGTGGGCGCGGGCGGCGCGGGGGCGACGACGGCTTCGGGCGCAACCGCTATTTCGGGCGTTTTGGGTGCTGGAGGCGGCGCGGGCGCGGCAGGCCTGGCGTGCGAAACCACAGCGCTCGGCGCCTTGCCCGGCGCCGCGGGCGACGCTGATTGCAGCGCGAGGTAGCCGCCGCCCAGCGCCAACCCACCCGCCGCCACCAGCGCGACCTTCGTCGACAGCGCCCAGGTTGCGAAGCTGCCGGCCGAAGCTTTGCTGGCGGCCGCCGCCGTCGAGCTGCTGACCGCTCCAACGACAGCGCCAACCGCAATTTGTCCGGCAATGCCACGCCACGCGCGATCTTTCGCGCCGTCGGGCGGCCCCACCTCCCGGACGCTCCCCAGCAGCTCGCGCTCGAGCGGATCGGCGCTGGCGGTATTCAACAGGCGTTCGGGATCGCCGGTCATACCGCCTCCTTTCGGCCGCCGCTTCGAGCCAGGGCCAAGCGTTTGACCTCACGAGAGAATGCTTCGCGCGCCAGGCGCAGGCGCGAGCGCACCGTGCCGACCGAGATGCCGAGCAGCTCGGCGATGTCTTGGCCGCTCATCTCTTCGAGCTCGAACAGCACGAACACGACTCGCTGCGGCTCGGGCAACTTGTCGAGAACGGCCTCGGCGATTTGCGCGCGCTGACGCGATTCGGCGCCTTGCGACGAGTCTTCGTGGGCGCCACGGTAGAGATCCATCTCCGCGGCGTCGGTCGTCACCTCACGGCGAAACAGCGCAGAGCGGCGGTAGTCGCTGGCGACTCGCTGGCAGATTCCGAACAACCAGGTGGTGATCTGAGCGCGGCCTTCGAACTCGGCCAGCTTGAAATGCGCAGTTATGAACACCTTTTGCGCCTGGTCGAGCACGTCCGCCTCGCGCACCCCGAGGCGCCGCAGCGAGCACCAAACGAGGTTGAAGTGCGCGTCATAGATCGCTCGAAATTCGGGAGGTGGGGTGCTCATGCCCTGAACGGGGCCCTGGGTCTTGCCGCTCGCGGGCGGGAGGCGTGGCAGCAACCGGGGGCGGATACCTGGGGATCGACGATACCACTGCGATCGGTAGTGGGGAGAGAGCGCGCCCGCGATCACAAAAAATGCGCCACGAGTCGCGCAGGGCGCGGTTATTGTCAGCCACCGAATGCGCTGGGTTTTCGCGTTTCTCTGCTCGCTCGCGCTCTTGCCGTGGCGAAGCACTCCAGCCCAGGCGCAATCGGCCGGCGCAGTGCCGGGCGGGCAGCCAGAAGCCGCAGCGCCGTTCTTGAGCGTCACGCGAGCCGAAGGCGCCGAAAGCTGCCCCGACACCGAAACGCTGCGCGCGCACATCGAGCGCCTGCGAGGACACCAGGCGACACGTGAGCCTTCTGCCTACCATGTCCGCTTCAGCTACCGAGCGGGAGTGTTCCGCGCCGACATCCAGGTGGGGCAGAGCAGCGGCGCGCGCGTGCTGCTCGACCGTCGGACCACCTGCGCTTCGCTCGAGCAAGCGACGGCCCTCACGCTCGCGCTCTTGCTCGATTCGGACGCGAGCGCGCTACCTCCCGAAGAATCGAGCCACGAGACCGAGCCGGCGCCGCCGCTCGTCACTCGCCGCGAACGGCTTCCTGACCACACGGCCCCGGCGCTCGATGTCGGCAAGAACACGACCCACTTGGCATTGTCGCTGGGCGGCGGCGCGCTGTTCGGCGTCGTTCAGCCGGTCGCACCGACAGCGTTGGCCGAGCTCGGCATCGGCGTGAATCGCTTTCGCACCGGGCTCGGCGTTTTGTGGATGCCCGCGCAAACCCGAGATTTCGGGCCCGGACAACTGCGGCAGTCTTTGGTCAGCGGCGTGGCCCGCACCTGCCTCACGACCGTGCGCGGCGCCCAACTGCGCTTCGACCTGTGCTCGGGCATTTACGCCGGCCTACTCCGGGTGCGCGCCTTTCACTACACGCGCAACGACTCGGCGGACAAAGCTTGGTTGGCGGTGCCGCTCGGCTTTTCGCTGGCGACGACCTCGTCACCGGTGGGCGTCGAGGTGTCGGCGAGCGCCCTCTTGCCGCTGCGTCGCAACGATTTTTCGATCGACCACCTGGGCGTCGCCTACGACTCTTGGCCGGTCGGGCTGCTGCTATCGATGCGCGCCGTCGGCGTTTGGTCGCTGTGAGTCAGCGCAACAGCGAAAGGGCGAAGGGAAGCGCCTGAGTCAGGTTTTTGTAGCACAAAATCTCGCTCGGCATGCGCTGCAGCGCTCGAGCCAAGGTCGCGCGCTGCTCGGGCGAAAGCTCGTCGAAGCCGTAAAGGTACGTGCGGATCAAGAAGACGCAGCCAGCGACGTCCGGCAATGAAGCGATGGTTTGCCGCTCCACGCGCAGAAAACCGCGCGCGGTCTCCGCCGTCCAAGCGCGCTGCGAGCCCTGGTCCGGATGGTGATCGAGCTCGTCGTCGGCGGAGATGGTCCACACGAAACGCACGTAGGGGCCTCGCTTCACCATTGCTTCCACGAGGCTGGTGGCTTTGCGCGCAACCGCGTCGAACGCCGGAATGTGCGCATGGATGCCGGCAAAGCTGCGGCCAAGCACCTGCTCCGGTCGCCAGCCGCTGGGGAAGCAGGCGTGGAGCCAAAGGGTCCGGTCGGCGCCGGTTTCGTCGAGGCGCAGCACCGCGAAGTCTTCGACCAGCTCGCGCCCGAGCGCGACCCGCGACGACTGCGACAGCGGCAAGTGACCTTCGCGCTCGAGGGTCTGGCAAAGCCAGACGTGCGCCGCCTGCACGCAAGCCTCGTCGCGCGGGCTCTGGATGCTGATGGCGTCACGCGCTGGATACGCGGCCAGCACGCGCGCCTTTTCGCTCAGGTAGCGCGGCGACGTGGCATCGCGGGGGAAAAAGCGTTGGTCGGCCTCACCATTACCGAAATCAGTCCCAAAGCGCGCCAGCCCTGCCCGCATGCGCAGCGGCTCCGGCTGGACCGGGAAGTAGAGCGGGCGCTCCGGGTTCACCTCGAGAGTTTAGCTCGGCCTGGGTTTCGCTTCGATAACCGGCACAAACTTGGCCCGCGCCGGCGCGGCGTTGCATGGCCAGAACGTGGCCGACGAGCCTGAAGACTTCGACGTTCCCGCCTCTTCCACGCCGCCGGCCCCGAGCAGCGGCGTGCAGACGCGGCCCCCGCGCAAGCAAGCGGGAGGCTGGGCCGATCCGAAACAATTGCCGCTCGGCCCCAATGGGCGCCCGCTGTGCCGGAAGTGCAGCGGCGAAATCCTCAAGGGTAGCGGACGCCGCACGTTTTGCTCGGACTCGTGCGTGGTGGAATGGAAGATCCGCACCCAACCGGAGTTCGCCGCCGAGCAGGTGCATGCACGTGACAAGGGCGTGTGCGTGACGTGCGCGCGCGACTGCGACGCGCTATTTCGGAAGATTCGGGTCACCAAGCGTGCCCGTCGCAAGCGCCGTTTGGAGGAGCTGGGCCTACCCGCCTACTTGCTGCGGCGGCGACGCTACTGGGAGGTCGATCACATCACGCCCGTCGTCGAAGGCGGCGGCTCGTGTGGGCTCGAGAATCTGCGCACGCTGTGTTGGGAATGCCACCGCAAGGTGACGCGGGAGCTCGGGGTGCGGCGCGGCAAAATCCGCGCGGCTTGAGCCAGCCGCCGCACGGGCGCGACGAACGGCGCCGTTTCTAGGTCTCCGGCAGCGGGATGTACTCGACGTCGTCTCCGGGGATCTTGGCGAAACGCCCGTCTTGCCAGTCGCCTTTGGCCTTCTCCAAGCGCTCCAGCGAGCTCGACACGAAGTTCCAATAGATGTGACGTGCGCCTTCCAGCGGCGCGCCGCCTAGCAACATCACGCGCGCGCCTGGTTGGCTGAACAGCTCCACGCGCTCGTTGGCCGTCAAGACCAGCAACGTGCCCTCGCCGTACTCCGGCCCCCCTTGCGCGAGCGAGATGACACCGGCCGCCACGTACACCGCGCGCTCGGCGTGCTCGCCGTCGACCTCGAGCGTAGCGCCGGGGTCGAGCTGGGCGTGCACGTACAGGGTCGGCGACAGCACCTTCACCGGAGACTTGGCGCCGTAGGCAGTGCCCGCGATCACCGACAGCCGCGCGCCCGGTCGGGTGACTTGGGGAATGGTCGAAGCGGCGTGATGCATGAAGCTCGGGGCAATTTCTTCGTGCTCGAGCGGTAGCGCTACCCAGCACTGAATGCCGTGTAGGGGTCCTCCCGCTTCCCGCAGCTCGGGAGGAGTGCGCTCGGAGTGAGCGATGCCCCGCCCCGCGATCATCCAATTGACGTCGCCCGGCCGGATCAGCTGGGCGTAGCCGAGGTTGTCGCGGTGCAAGAACGCGCCCTCGAACAAGTAGGTGACGGTGGCCAGGCCGATGTGCGGGTGCGGGCGCACGTCCAGCCCTTGGCCAGGCGCGAAGTCGACGCGACACAAATGGTCGTAGAAGATGAACGGGCCGACCAGCTTCTGCTGAGCCGAGGGCAGCACCCGCCGCACGAAGAATCCGCCCACGTCGCGCTGTCGAGCCTCGATCACGAGCTGCGGTTGCATGGGCGGAGTTCTAGCGTAGCGGCGAGCGGGCTGCGCGGAGTAATCTCGCCCCCGGGATGACGGCGCCCCGCATCGGGAAACGCGAGCACTTGCGCGAACAGGCCACTTCGTCGGGGGAAAGCCGCGCGTTCGCGCTGACGCGCAGCCTGGCGTCTCCGTTTGGGGTTCTGATCGTCTTTCCCGCCATCGTTCTCTCCGTCGGCCTATTTTTGACGTTGGTCGGGCAACGCGCGCTCGAAGCCAGCAATCGTGCGCTCGGGCAACATCGGCTGGCCGAGCAGGCCCAGCTCGTTTCGTCCCATTTGCGCGGGGCGCTGGACGCGGCTGATCCCATGCTGGACCGGCTTTCCGACTTCAGCCTGACTCACACGCCGGACGACCCGCTCGAACCGGTCGCCGCCGTGTTGTTGGATCTGATGCAAGGCCGCGCGGGCGTGGCGTACGTCAGCTTGAGCTTTCCGGATGGCACTTTTCAAGGCGCCACTTTCGAGCAAGGGCGGGTGGTGTTTCAAGACAGCCGCGTCGGCGTCCACGACACGCGCGTGCGCCGCTATGACTACCGCGGCCATGGCGCTCTGACCCCGCTGCGCGAGGAAACCTCGGGCTACGATCCGCGGCAGCGTGGATTTTACACGCAAGCAGCGGCTGCGCGCACCCGCGTGTGGACACGGCCGTATCCATTTTACGGCAACCACCACACCGGCATCACGCGCGCCGCCCCCATTTATTTGCAGGTCGGGGGCGAACGGCGACTGCACTGCGTCTTGACCGTCGATTTCGACGTCAACGAGCTGTCACGCTTCCTGCGCTCGGGCGAGCTGCCCGACATGCGCACGCTGCTATTCACGAGCGACGGCACCTTGCTGGCCTACCCGCAGGGCGAGCGCCGCATCGCCCAGCTGCCGTTGTCGATCGATCACACGCTGTCGTACAAAGACTTGAAGGACGACACGCTCAACGCTTTCTTCGCGCAGTTGGGGCCGAAGCCCCGACCGGAGCAACTGCTGGCCTTCGAGGTGGGCGGGGCGCAGCATTTGGCCGCGCTCTCGCCGGTGAGCAGCGACGCCACCCTGGACTGGACGGTGGCGTACGTCGTGCCCGAGCGCGCTTTTTTCGAGAGCTTGCACGCCTACGGGCGGCGTAGCTTTGCGATCGCGGCGGTGGCGGTGCTGCTCGCGCTGGGCCTGTCGCTGGCGTTTGCGCGCCTGGTCGTCACGGTGCGGCGCGAGGCCGCCGACGCCCGCGCCGAAGCCAAGCGCGCCAATCAAGAAGCGCGCGAGCTCGGCAGCTACCGGCTGGTCAAATGCTTGGGTAAAGGCGGCATGGGCGAGGTGTGGCGCGCCGAGCACCGGCTCTTGGCGCGCGAAGCGGCCATCAAGCTCATCCGGTTGGACAGCGGCGCGCCCTCGCCCAAAGAAGCGCAAGAGCGCTTTCGGCGCGAAGCGCAAACTCTGGCGCAGCTGCGGTCCCGGAGCACCATCGAGCTGTTCGACTACGGCGTCTCCAGCGACGGCACGTTCTTTTACGTGATGGAGTTGCTGGACGGTCTGGATCTGGAAAGCTTGGTGCTCAAGTACGGCCCGCAGCCGCCGGGCCGCGTGCTGCGGCTGTTGCAGCAGGCTTGCCGTTCGCTGTCCGAAGCGCACGACCACGATCTGGTGCACCGCGACATCAAGCCGGCCAACCTATTCGTGTGCCGCGTCGCAGACGAGGTGGACGTGCTGAAAGTCCTGGATTTCGGCCTCGTTCGCGCGCTTTCGAGCGGCGAGCCCGACAGCGCGCCGCTGTCGACGCAAGCCGTCTTCGAAACGACGGCCGCCGCCGGCCTGGCCAATCCCGGCGACTCCAAGCTGACCCGCGCCGGCAGCGTCATGGGCACCCCCGAATTCATGGCGCCCGAGCAAGCGCTCGGCCACAAGCTCGACGGTCGCTGCGATCTCTACGCGCTCGGCTGCGTGGGCTACTGGCTGCTCACCGGCCAGTTGGTGTTCAAGAAGGACACGCAAATGATGCTACTCATCGCGCACATTCAGGAGCCGCCGCAGCCGCTCCGACAGCTCGTGCCCGGTCATCTGCCCCCAGCGCTCGAGGCGTGCGTCATGGACTGCTTGGCCAAGTCGGCCGACCACCGTCCCCAGTCGGCGCGCGCGCTGCTGGCCCGCCTCGTCGAAGCCGAGCGCGAGCTTTCTCCCGACGAGCTTTGGACCGACGAACGCGCACATGCGTGGTGGCGAAAATACCAGCCCTCAGCCCGCGCTTCGTCTCCGTCCAACCTCACCCCCTCCCCCAACGGCCAAATCCGCATCGCCGACGCACCACGCTAACGCATCCGTGGCTGCCAAGATGCAGCCCAAATCGCAGAAGCTTCTGTAGCGGCGAAAGGCCACCTCGAACGAGCGAGATTTTTTTACAGGGAGGACGGGAGGACGGGAGGGGCAGGCAGAGGCGAGAAATTTGGGGTACGCGCTGCCGCCAGCGGGTCTGCGGCAGCGTCGCGGGCTCAATTCCTCCGGGCTTCTCACGGGGAAAATATTTTTGGTTTTGGTCCTCCAAAAACAAAAATGCGTTCTCGCCTTCCCCGCACGCCTCCCGTCCTCCCGTCCTCCCTGTGAAATCCCCGAGGCTCTCGACACGACCCGCCAGGACGGCAGCAGCCCGAAGCGCTCTCGAACACGGTGGCCTTGCGACGCTACGGGAGTTTCTGCAAGAGACCTGCGACGCGGCACCCCCAGGGGTGATCTTCTGGGCTTGGAGGAGAATATTTTTGGTTTTGGTCCTCCAAAAACAAAAATGCGTTCTCGTCTCTCACCTTCCTGCCCTTCCGATCTTCCTGTGAAAATCTCGGATGCTCTCGATAAGACCCCCCGGCAGGGTAGCAGCCCGAAGCGCTCGCTCGGCTTGGCCTTGCGACGCTACGGGAGTTTCTGCAAGGGATCTGCGGCGCGGCAGCAATCAATGACCGAGCAGGAGGTATTTCAGGCGTCCGACGATGACGTCCAGCGCCTGGGCGTTTTCGCCGCCTTCGGGCACTACCAAGTGCGCTTGGCGTTTGCTGGGCGCTACGTGCAGCAAATGCATGGGCCGCACCGTGGCGTAGTACTGATGTTGAATCGAGGCGATATCGCGCTGGCGCTCGACGATGTCGCGGCGAATGCGCCGGAGCAGCCGAATGTCGTCGTCGGTATCGACGAAGATTCGAAGATCGAAGGCCGAGCACAGCTCAGGAATGGCAAACAGCAGGATGCCCTCGACGGCTACGATGCTGGCTGCTTCCACGCGGCGCGTCGTTGGGCGGCGCGTGTGCGTGGCAAAGTCGTATTGCGGGCACTCCACCGCCCGCCCCGCGCGCAGCTCCGCCAAGTGCTCGGCCAAGAGCGCGTTGTCCAGCGCGGCGGGCTCGTCGTAGTTGACGTCTTCGCGCTCGCTCACCGGCAGCCCGGAGCGGTCGCGGTAGTACCAGTCGTGCTCCAGCACCGCGACCCCTCCGCCCAGCTCGCTGACCAGGCGCGCCGCCACCGTCGATTTGCCGCTGCCGGTGCCACCCGCAATGCCGATGACCAAGGGCGCGCGCTGCATACGGCGAGCTTAGTCTTCCGCTCGGGCTCAGTTCAATGCGTTGTCGCGGGCGACGCTGCCGGGCGAGAGGGCATCGACCAGCTCCTGCACGCGCGCCGTCAAAAGCCGTAGCCGCTCGGCCGGGTCCGTCTCTTCCAACAGCTCTTGGCTGGCGTCGGGATCGGCGACCAGCGCCGCCGCCAGCCGGTCCGAGTACGCGGAAGCGTCGTCCGCACCGCGCGTGAGCGCTTTCAGGTCCCGCACCGGCTCCGGCAGATGCGGCGCCAAGCGGCCCCACAAAGATCCCAGCTTGGCTTGCCAGGCGGCCACCAAAGCTTTGTCCGGGACCTGTTCCTTCAACAGCGCGGCCCGCACTTGGCGAAACGCGCGCACGGCCGGAAGCTCCTCGGTGATGCGCAACCGCGCCAAGCCGCGCAGCGTGAGGTCGAAGCGACCGTCCGGGCGCTCGCTACAGCTCTCGATGATCCCCACCCCGCACACGTCGAATATGGGTGGGCGCCCTTCGTAGTCGTTCTCGAAGCCTGGCTTGAGGCGCGCCATGGCGATCAGAGGACGACCGTCCAGCGCCTCGCGCACTAGCTCGCGGTAGCGCGGCTCGAAGACGTGGAGCGGCAGCACCGCGCCCGGAAACAGAGTCACCTGCGCCAGCGGAAAGATCGAAAGCTCGGCCAAATCGCGCTCCTTGAGCGCCGGCGATGTCATCGCCGCGCACTATAACGGCCCAGGGCAGCCAACGCCGCAATTGGCCCTCCGGCCGACGCAGAAGTACGAGGCGAGCCGCGATTCTCCCACCTATTTTGACCCAGGGGGGCGGTCTTTTGCGACCCAGCTGGGTCAAGCCCTCAACTCGGCGTCGAACCAGCCGTTGTCAATGCCGAGGCCCATGGCCACTTCCGAATCACTTCACTTGTTGTCCATCGATCTCGGCTCGGCGCCGAGCAGCCTGCGCGCCGTGCTGGAGCTGGGTCGGGACGACGTCGAACATTGGCTCAAGCGAGCCAAAGCTTTGGGCGCTCCGCTCGCGATCGTGTGCGGCCCCGACAGCGTCGACTTGTACTCGAGCGAAGCGGGCCGGCGCGCCGCCTTCAAGCCGCTGCTGGAAAGCCTGTGGGCGCTCGGCAGAAACCTGGAAGGCTTCGAGCGCATCCGCACTCGCGAGGCCTGCGGGCACGCGGTGGTGCGCCACATGCTGCGCCAAGCCGCAGGACTGGAATCGACAGAGCACGGCCTTTCGTATTCCGGCTGCATCGCGGAGGCGTGCAAGCGCGCCAAGCGCTACGGCACCTTGAGCAGCGCGCTCGGGGAGTTGTTCCAGCTGGCCAGCTCCACCGCCGATCGCAGCGAGGCCGAGACGGAGCTTTCGGCGCCGTACTCGACCCGCGCTTCGCGTCAGATCGAAGCGCTGAGCGCCGAGCGCATCATGGAAGAGGAGCTCACCGCTTTCCGCGTAGCCGCCGCCAACGACGAAGCGGCGCGTTCTTCGGTACCCGCGCCGCGCCCTTCGCTGGCCGCGCCGGGCGAGAATTCCGGCATCTTGCCGGTGTATGGCGCGAACGAGCCGGGCAGCTGCGTGCGCCTGCGGGTCGCTCCCTTCAGCTTGGTTCCCGCGTCGACGCGACGCTCGGGCTAGCTATTCGGTCTCTGCCGGCGGCGGCTCGGCGGCGGCGCCGCGCTGGTGTTTGCGCAGAAACTCAATGGTCGCCTCGGCGTCGGTGATGCGCTCGCGGCTCTTCCGCACCGCCGGCTCGAGCTCCGGCTGGCCATCCGCGCGCTCCAGGAACTGCCGGTACAGCAGCACCTCTTGCTCGAGCACGGCGATCTGCCGGTCGTCGTCGAACTGACCGCGTGTCGCGCCGAGCTGGGACGAGTACAACTGGTCGGCCTGAGCCAGCGTCTCGGCCGGTGTGCTCGCCTCGGCGGCTCGAGGCTCGGCGCGCGAAGGCGGCGGAGCTACGGGCTCGGCGCGGGCCTGAGCCGGCGGCGACGCCTGTCGGCTGCAGCCGGTTTCGGCGGCGGCGGCGAGCAGAAAAATGAGCAGCGTCGGCAGCTTGGCGCAGAAATAACGTCTCATCGGGGGTGAGACGTCGCAGCAGCTTCCGGCCTTGGGTCGGGCTCGGGAAGTTTCTTTGGTAAGCTAGCGTAGGAGATTACGCCATGCGCCTACGCTCACTTGCCGCCGCCCTGGTCACGACGTTCGCGCTTTCGGGCTTGGCCCACGCCGACACGCCCAGCGCGCCCAAGTGGGAAATGTTCGACGAAGAGGACGGCATCCGCATGTATCGGCGCGACGTGCCGGGCAGCTCGATCGTAGCGCTGCGCGGAGAGGGCTTCGTCGAAGCGCCCATTGCGCGAGTGGCCAGCGTGCTGGCCGACCGCAAGCGCTCGGTAGAGTGGATCGATCGCTTGGTGAAGACCAAGGTGCTGCGTCAAATCAGCGAGACCGAATCGATCAACTGGAACCACATCAAGACGCCCACGCCGCTGAAAGATCGCGACTTCGTCTTCAAGAGCACCATCACGACCGATCCCGGTCGCAAGAAGGTGGTGTTCAGCTACTGGTCGGTGACCGATCCGCTAGCGCCCGAGACCGACGACTACGTGCGCGGCAGCTTCAAGGCCGGCAAATTCGAGCTGACCATGGCCACCCGCACCAACAAGGACGGCACCAAAACGCGCGGCACCATCGTGAACGCCGAGGTCGAAGTCGATCCCGCCGGCTCGGTGCCCACGTTCATCGTGAACATGGTGCAAAAAAGCTGGCCGCACAAGACGCTCACCGCCCTCCGCAAGCAAGTGGCAAAGCCGGACATCAAGGACGACCCGCGCGTGGTCGAGCGCCTGACTCGCGAAGGTTTTCTGCAATAGTTTCGGCCTGCTCGGCCGTGTGTTAGCAAGGCCGTCATGACCTTGGATGATCTGTCGCAGCCGGAACAGGTCGTGCTGCTCGCGCTAGTCGGCTTGATGGCCCGGATGGATGGCAGCGTCTCGCAAGAAGAGCTGGAGCTGCTCGAGCAGATCGCCGACGAAATCGGCGAGCAGCGCTTCGAGGCCGCCCGCGACGCCGCCGCCGCCTTGGCCGACGGTGCCGCCATCTTGCAAGCGGCCAAGGGTGTCGAGCGGCCGGAAGCGCGAGAGGTCATCTTCGAGCTGGTGTACGGCATCGCCGTGCGCGACACGATCGCCGAGAGTGAAGCGGAAATGCTCAACGAGCTCGCTGGGCTCTGGGGCCTGCCCCAGCGCGTCGGCGAGTCGGGCTGAGAGGCCGTGGCCAAGATCGCCATCGCCGTCGAGGGGCTCACGGTCCGGTTCGGCGACACCCTGGCGCTCGGCTCGGTGAGTCTAGCGCTGGAACCGGGTGAGCTGATGCTGTTGCTCGGTCCCAGCGGCTGCGGCAAGAGCACGCTGCTGCGCACCATCGCCGGCTTCGTCGTGCCCGAGGCGGGCCGCGTGCTGTTCGACGGGCAGGACGTCACGCGCCTGCCTCCGCACCAGCGACAGATCGGCATGGTATTCCAGAGCTTTGCGCTGTTTCCACACCTGTCGGTCGGCGAAAACGTCGCCTTCGGCTTGCGCGAGCAGAAGCGGCCCCTGCCGGAGATCGAAGAGCGCGTTCAACGCGCCTTGTCCGACGTCAAGATGGGTGGATTCGCTGGGCGGCGGGTCGATCAGCTGTCGGGCGGCGAGCAACAACGCGTAGCGCTGGCACGCGCGCTGGTGACGCGACCGCGTTGCCTATTGCTCGACGAGCCGTTGTCGAACCTGGACGCCGGGCTGCGCCACAGCATGCGCGAGGAGATCCGTCGCGTCTGCAAAGAGCACGGCTTGACGACGCTGTACGTTACCCACGATCAAAAAGAAGCGCTCGCCATCGCCGATCGCATCGCGGTGATGAGGGCCGGCAAGCTGGAGCAGCTGGGCTCGCCTTGGGACGTGTACCGCGCCCCGCGCTCGCGCAGCGTCGCTACTTTCTTGGGCGAAACGAACCTGCTCGAAGCCAAGGTGCTGTCGAAAAACGGCGACACGCTACGGGTCGCCGCCGGCAAGCTCGAGCTCACGGCCGCGACCCGCCCCGGGTTCGAGGTGGGAGCCGACGTACTGCTATCCATCCGCCCCGAGTGCGTGCGGCTGAGCACGACGCGCGGCAGCGACGATGCTTTTCCGGTCAGCGCCGTGAGCAGCAGCTACCTCGGTGAGCTGTGTGAGCACGAGCTGTCGCACGCGGGGGTGCGGCTACGCGCCTACGAGCTGAACCCGCGCAGCTTACGCAGGCACGACGGCAGTGAGCTGTGGGCCGAGGTGAGCCCCGGCGACGTCGTGCTGCTCGAACCGGAGCAACCTGCGTGAAGGCGGTGCTGCCGAGCGTGCTGCCGGGCCTGGCGCTTCTGGCCGCGCTCTTGGTGGTGCCCTTCGCGCTACGACCGGGGCGGCCCCCCGACATCCAGACCTCGCGGCGGTTGGTGGTGCTCACACCGCACAACGAAGCCATCCGCTACGAAATCGAGCGCGGCTTCCGGCGCTACTTGCAGGCGCGCGGCCAGGCCGAGGTGCACATCGACTGGCGAAACCCCGGTGGAACCAGTGAGCAGTCACGCTACCTGTCCTCCGAATACCGTTCGGCGTTCGAGCGCTATTTCTTGGCCAAGACCGGGCGCGCCCTGTCCGAGCGTGGCGCGCTGGGCTTCGCCAACCCCAAGCAAACCAGCGAAGGCAACGACGAGCCGGCCCTGGCTCGCCGCTTGTTCCTGGCCTCCAAGGTCGGCATCCGCATCGATCTTTCGTTCGGTGGGGGCAGCTACGAGTTCGTGAATCACGCCGCCGCCGGGCGCTACGTCGACTCGGGCATTCTCGCCAGCCGGCCCGAGCTGTTCGGTCCGCAAGCTATCCCGCAAACGAACGGCGGCGTGCCCTATTGGGACAAACAGGGTCGTTGGGTGGGCGTGTGCGTGTCGGCGTTCGGCATTTGCTACAACCGCGAAGCGTTGGGCCGGCTCGGCATCGACCGCGCCCCCACGCGCTGGTCGGACTTGGCCGATGCGCGCCTGGCCGGCCACATCGCGCTGGTGGATCCGAGCAAGAGCGGCTCCGCCGGCAAAGCCTTCGAGATGATGCTGCAGCAGTCGATGAGCGACGCCCTGACGCGCGCGGGCTCGCCCGCCGCAGGTAGCCCGGACGAAGCGGCCGCGCTCGCGCGTGGCTTCGACGACGGCCTCCGGCTCATCCGCAGATTGGCCGGCAATTCACGGTATTTTGCCGATCAGGCGTCGAAGGTGTCGCAAGACGTCCAGAGTGGCAACGCCGCCGTCGGCACGTGCATCGACTTTTACGGTCGCTTCGAGGGCGACCGCCCGGGGCCGATGCAGCGCCTGGGCTTTGCTTTGCCCGACGGCGGCAGCGCCATGGACAGCGATCCGGTCGCGCTGCTGCGGGGCGCTCCGTCGCCGGAGCTCGCCAAGACCTTCATCGAGTTCTTGGTCAGCCCCGAGGGCCAAGCCGTCTGGTCGTACCGCCGGGGCGCGCCCGGCGGCCCCGAGCGCTACGCCCTCCGCCGCACGCCGATCTTGCCGCTGATGTTCGAGCCCGAGCGGCGTTCGTGGCTGTCCGATCCGGACGACAACCCGTACGTGGCCGCGCGCTCGTTCACGTACCACGCCGCCTGGACGGGCTCGCTGTTCCGCGCGCTGTCGTTCGTGATTCGGGTGATGGGCGTCGACACCGAAGAAGAGCTGCACGAAGCCGCCACCGAGCTGGCCGCGCATCATGACCCGCCGCGCGCCCTTGCCCTGTTCGAAGACGTCAGCCTCGTCTCGTACGCGGTGGTCAAAGACGAAATTGCCCCCACCTTGGCCAACGGCGAGCCGCTACGAGAAGTGGCGTTGCAAAACCGCCTCGTCCGAGCCCTCAAGCTCCAGTACGAGCAGGTCAGCGAGCTTGCGCGGAGCAATCGATGAAGACGCGCCCGCCGAGCGCGCTGCTGTTGCCGCTGTTGGCGCTGGTTTTCGGCGTCTTCTTCCTGTGGCCGCTACTGGAAAGCCTGCGGGGCGCGTTCGTCGACCAGCGCGGCGACTTCACGCTGGCTTACGTCACCGCGGTCTTTCACAACCCGGTTTACGTGCTGGGCTTTCGCAACTCCTTGGGCGTGGCTCTGGGCACGACCTTGCTTTGTGCGCTGGTCGGTATCCCGCTGTCGCTGGTGTTCGCGCGCTGGGAGTTTCCGGGCCGTCGTTGGTTGTCGGCGCTCGTGCCGCTGCCGCTGTTCGTGCCTCCCTTCGTGGGCGCCCTCGGCATTCAACGGCTGTTGGGTCCCAACGGGGCGCTCAACGCCGCGCTGGCCAGCGTCGGACTCTCCGATCCGAGCGCGCCCATCGACTGGCTGCGCGACGGGCGCTTCTTCGCCGTGATTTCCCTGACCGCGCTGCACTTGTACCCGGTCTTGTATTTCAACCTCTCCGCCTCGCTCGCCAGCCTCAACCCCGAGCTGGAGCGCGCCGCCGAAACGCTGGGCGCGACTCGCTGGCGCAAGCTGTGGCGCGTCACCCTGCCGCTCACCGCACCCAGTCTGTTCGCGTCTTTGACCATCATCTTCATCTGGTCATTGACGGAGCTGGGCGTCCCGCTGTTGTGCGACTACGACCGGGTCACTTCCGTCCAGATTTTCGTGGGACTGAAAGACATCGGGCAAAACCCGTTCGTTTACGGGTTGGTCAGCGTGGCGTTGTTGGCCACGGTGGGGCTGTACGGGCTGAGTCGGCTGCTGTTGCGCAAGCTGGATGTGACCGCCGGCGCCAAGGGCGCCGCCCGACGTGAGCGCCGACCGCTGAAGGGCGCGACGCGCTGGGCCTGCACCGGCTTTGCGCTGCTGGTGCTGTCGGCGGCGGCGCTGCCCAACCTGGCCGTCTTGCTGTTGGCGGCGTCACGCGACTGGTACGGCACCGTGCTACCGAGCGGCTTCACGCTCGATCACTTTCGTTCCGCGCTGGGCCACGCTTTGGTGGTGCCGTCCATCGCGCAGAGCTTGCGCTACGTATCGCTGTCGACGGCGTTCGATTTGGTGCTCGGTTTTGGCATTGCCTGGGTGGTGGTGCGCAGCAATGCGCCCGGGCGCAAATTGCTCGACGCGTTGGCGATGTTGCCGCTCTCGGTGCCCGGATTGGTGCTGGCGTTCGGCTATTTGGCCATTTCCCGGCCGGGCAGGCCGCTTGCCATGTTCGATCCGGCGCGAGATCCAACCGTGCTGTTGGTGATTGCCTATGCCATGCGGCGCTTGCCCTTCGTGTTGCGCTCGGCCGAAGCGGGCCTGCTCCAGCTCAGCCGCAGCGTCGAGGACGCCGCGCAAAGCCTGGGCGCGTCGCCGCGCCGCATCTTGTGGCGCGTGACCCTGCCGCTGGTCTTGCCGCATCTGCTGGCGGGCGGCCTGTTCGCCTTTGCCCTGTCGATGCTCGAAGTATCCGACTCGCTGATTCTGGCGCAGCAGCAGGCTCATTTTCCGATCACCAAGGCCATCTACGAGCTGTCGCAGTTGATCGGCGAGGGGCGCTTGCTGGCGGCGGCGCTCGGCGTCTGGGCCATGGCTTTGCTGGCGACCACGGTTTGGGTCGCGCGCCGCTTGGTCGGCAACCGCGCGAGCGGCTACACCGAGCTTTGAGCGGCTACGGCCGGCGCCCGCGCCGCGTCGAGCAAGGCGCGCGTGACCGCTACCGCCGCCGCTAAGCGCTCACCCGCGCGACCGTGGGCCCACGGTTTGGGCAACTCGGCGCCCAGCGCCGTCGCGCACGCCGCCACCTCGCCGGTCTTGCGGCGCAGCTGCCGACGCGACAGGTCCCGCAAGTCGAGCCGCTCGGGCAAGCTCGTGCCTTCGGCCACCAAGCGCTCGGAGGCGTAGAACCCCCAACCCAGCAACAGATCGTTCGGGCGCACGAACGCCTGCCAGCGCTCACGGAAAGAACTGACGGATTCGCCCGCCAGCACCAACTCCGAGGCCACGCGCGCGTGAACCTCGAACGACGGCGAAAGCGGTCGGCGCGGCGCCAGGAAGGCCTCGAAACGCTCGCCGGTCTGCACGCGCTCGGCGACCCATTGCACGACCTCGGCGTCGCCGCCGAGCGGGCTGCCGCGCGTCCAGGCGTTCGCTTCGCCGTAACCCACCAGCAAGTCCGGCTCGCGCTCGACGAGCAACTTGGGCACGCGCGGCTTGCGCGGCCGCTGCCGAAACGCCAGGTGGCGAGGCGAGCTACGGGCACCGACGAAGTGAAGTTGATGGTTCACCATCGCGTCGAAGGGCAAAAGCCAAGCTTCGCGATCGAAGCCGGCCGGCTCCAGCAACGTCAGCGCCTCGCCGATGGCCTCGATGGTGGAAATGCAGTGCAGAGCCGGCTCACGCCGAATGCGGTAGCGGCTGGGAGCGCTCGGCGTCAGCGAGTAGCGCGGCAATCGCGCCAGCTCCGGGTTCTGCTGGAATAGCTTTTTCGCCTGCCACCAGGTGCCGTCGAGCACCACCAGCGTCACCGGCCCCGACGGCGGCGCCTGGGCCAGATCCAGCGCGTCGGGTCCTGGATAGAGCAGAATGGCGGGCGCCGCTGGATCGTGGAGGCGGGCCTGCAGGGCCGGCGCTTCCGACAGCTTGACCGCTACGTGACGCTCGGCGCGCTCCAACTGCAGCTCCACCAGCTTGGCCGTATTGATGGCCACATCGCTCTCGCGCGGGTGCTGCAAAATGACGACGCGAGTCTGGGTGGTGACTCGATGAATGGCCGCGCAAATGCAGACCACGCTCGGTCGCGAGCAACCGGAGCAGATACTGCGGGGAACGATGTCGAGCATGAGTAGCTAAGGGTCGGCGGGCGACGAACCCGCTAAAACGAGGGCACCTGGAACGAGAGCGGAGCGAGCGCACAGCTTCTAGCAAGTCTCTTGACGAGAGCCCGTAGAACCTGCTCGGATATGTCTCGACTTGGGCCTATTCGCCTTGATTGGCGTCCTGCTCGGCCGTGGGCGGGCGGGCCCTTGAGCTAGGCTTTCCAGCTTTCATGCGCCTCCTTTCCCTCTCCGCGATGCTGCTCTTCTCGCTCGGCGGGCCTGTGAGCGCGCTCGCGCAAGAGGCGGCCCCTGGCCCCGCCGCGCCGGCCACGCCCGCCCCCGCCACCACGCCACCCGCTCCCGCGCAAAATGGCCAAGTGGCGCCGCCACCTGCCGTCGACCTGACCGCCCCCCCCGCCACCGGTCCCACCGCCGAAGCCGAGATCGCCGCGCTCAAGCAGCGGCTCGACGAGATCGAGTCGCAACAAGCCGAAGCCTCGGCCAGCGCCGAAGAAGACGACCAGCGCTTCAAGATCTACGGCTTTCTCGACTTCGGCCTGAAAAAGTCGTTTCCCGCCAAAGACCCGTTCTTTGCCGCGCTGATCGAGCGAAAGCTGACGTTCGTCCTCGGTAACGTCAACTTGTATTTCGACGCCCAGCCCACCGCCACCTGGCGCGCGCTGATCGAAGCGCGACTCACCACCTACCCTCACGGCACCGAAACCGTCGACGCCAGTGGTCAATTCACGCGCACCGACACGCGCGTGTTCGATACGAACAGCGCCTCCGGTCGCAACCACGTGATTTGGGGCGGCGTCATCTTGGAGCGCGCGCAGATCGAGCACACGATGACCGACCTGTTCAACCTGCGGGTCGGCTATTTCCTCACGCCGTACGGCATTTGGAACGTCGACCACGGCACGCCCACGTTGATCTCACTCGTATTGCCGGCGTCCCAAGTCGAAGAAGCCATGCCCAACCGGCAGCTCGGCGTGCAGGCCTACGGCTCCACCACGACTGGCGATACCGAGCTCGGCTACGCCGCCTACGTGACCAACGGGCGCGCCCCGTTCATCGAAGACCCCACCGACGGCAAAGCCGGCGGCGCGCGTGTGTTCGCCAATCTGAGCGGCCCCAATCACACCTTGCGCCTTGGCCTGTCCGGCTACGCCGGAGACTCGCTCGAGAAATCCAAGGTTCTCACCATCTCGAGCTCGGGGCCCAGCGTCGTGACTTCCGACAAATACCGCTACAAAGAGTGGGCGGTGGGCGGCGACCTCTCGCTCGACTGGAAGAAGCTGCGCATCCGCACGGAAGGCTTGGTCCACCGCGTGGATCACGGCAACAGCCCGCACGAGCCGGTCTCGTTCGCAGAGCCGGGCACCACGCACCCCAATCGCTACGAATACTACTGGTATTCGATCTTTGCCTACCGCCTGGGCGCGTTCGAGCCGTACACGTACACGGAGCTCAAGTACCTGACGCCGCGCGACGGTGCGTTCGACATGACGTATCTGCCCGGCCTCGGCCTCAACATCTATTTTTCGCCGTACGCTCAGCTCAAAACCCAATACGTCGCCGCCAAGTTCTATCGCGTCAAAGACGGGGGCGACGCCAGCGACCACAACTTCCGTCTGATTGATTCCCGCTTCGTGTTGTCTTTCTAGGTCCTCATGCCAAGCCGCGCGCTGTCCCTCACCGCCCTGACCGCCCTCACGCTGGCGCTGTGCGCAGCTTGCACCGTCAGTGAGGCCGACGCGTGCGGCAAAGGCACCGTGTACCGTGACGGCGCCTGCCACCCCGCCGATACCAGCGGCAGTGCCGGCACTGCCGGCAGCGCGACCATGAGTGAGG
>JBEQSW010000208.1:0-7717 GCA_040348565.1 Myxococcales bacterium
AAACGCTGGCACTCCAAGCGGAAGTGCTCGAGCTCAAAGCCAACCCCAACAAGCCGGCTTCCGGCGTGGTGGTCGAGGCCGAGCTCGATCGCGGACGCGGTCCGGTCGCTACCATCCTGATCCAAGACGGCACGCTAAATCGCGGCGACGTCATCTTGGCCGGCGGCGCCCACGGCAAGGTGCGCGCGATGCACGACGCCATGGGCAACCAGCTCGAAAGCGCCGGTCCCTCCACGCCTGTCGTCGTCATCGGCTTGGCCGACGTCCCCAGCGCGGGTGACCCGGTTCACGTCCTGAACGACATGAAGAAGGCGCAAGAGATCGCCGACAGCCGCAAGACGAAGGTGCGCAAGAGCCTGGCTCCTGGCACCGGCGCTCGCGCGACCACGCTCGAGGACTTGGCCAAGGCCATGGCCGAGAACGAACAGGCCGAGCTGAAGCTGATCATCAAGGCGGACGTGCAGGGCTCGGTGGAAGCCGTGTCCGACTCGCTCACCCGCCTCACGACGGAGAAGGTGAAGGTCAGCGTGGTTCACGCTGCCGCCGGCGCCATCACCGAAGGCGACGTCAACTTGGCGGTCGCGGCCGGTGCGATCATCATCGGCTTCAACGTGCGCCCGGCCGGCAAGGCTGCAGCTCTCGCCCAAAAGGAAGAGGTGCAAATCCGCCACTACACGATCATCTACAACGTGGTCGACGAAGTGAAGGCGGCCATGGAAGGCCTGCTCGCGCCGACGATGGTCGAAAAGAACATCGGCAAGGCCGAGATTCGCCAAGTCTTCAAGACCAGCAAAGCGGGCGCGGTCGCCGGCTGCATGGTCATCGAAGGCGTCATCAAGCGGTCGGGCGGTGCACGCCTGATGCGCGACGGCGTCTCTCTCTGGCAAGGCAAAATCGGCGGGCTCAAGCGCTTCAAGGACGACGCCAAGGACGTCAAAGAAGGCTTCGAGTGCGGCATCAGCCTCGACGGCTTCTCTGAGTTCAAAGAAGGCGACATCATCGAAGCCTTCGAGGTCGAAGAGGTCAAACAGACGCTGTAACGGAGCCGTCCGGCTCCGTACCGCGCTGCGAGGACCCGGATTTTCTTACAGGGAGATCGGGAGATCGGGAGTTTTGATGGGTTCGAACCACGAAGAGCCGAACGTCGACCAAAACGGTAACGTCCAGCTGCTTGCGGTTCGAACCCCAGAATTCTCGTTCTGCTCGACCTCCCGACCTCCCGATCTCCCTGTGAAAAAATCTGGGTCCGTCTGTGACGTTACGGCGCCGTCATGTTCATTGGAGTATTGAGGCTCGTGTTTCAAATTCCTGGAGCGGCTTCGCTGAAAGATCGGCGCCGGGTCGTGAAGAGCTTCAAAGACCGAGTGCGCGCGCGCTTTCCGGTGTCCATCGCCGAGGTCGGAGACCTTTCGCGCTGGCAGGTGGCAACCCTCGGGGTGGCCATCGTATCGGGTGAGGCGGCGCGCTGCTCGGAGGTGCTGTCGGCGGTGTCGCGGGCAGCCGAGCAAGCGAACGACGCCGTGCTGGCGGACGTCGCCACCGAAATCGTTCCGTTCGGCGATGGCGGCTCCGGCATCCAGGGCGGCATCGAACGAGCGCTCGAGCGCCGCACGCGGACGAGCAACGACGACGAGGAGCAGAGCTGAGCCATGCCAGGTCCCACCAACGACGGCCGGCGCACCAAGCGCGTCTCCGAGCTCATTCAGCGGCACTTTGCCGAGGTCTTGCGGCGTGAAGTCGACGACCCGCGGTTTGCGGCGGTGGTCGTCACCGGCGTCACGGTTTCGGACGATTTGATGATCGCCAACATTGGCGTGCGCTTGCTGGTCGCCGACGACGACGAGAAGCAGCGCCGCAGCATCATCGAGCGGCTGCGGCGCGCGGCGCCGCGGTTGCGGCGCGTGATCACTCCGCGCCTCGAGCTCAAGCGCGCGCCCGAGCTGCGCTTTCACTACGACGTCGGTCCGGACGCGCAACAGCGTGTCTCGGAGTTGCTGCGTGAAGTGGACGCCGAGCGCTTGGCGGCGACGCCCGAAGAGCCCGAAGAAAGCTAGCGCGACCGCAAACGAGCCCTGACGGCTGGGCACACTGTCCCTCATCAAGGAGGCACGGCGGCGTTCGTGTTGCTCAAAAATCGACCGTCCGTATTCTTGATCCGATTCGGAAGGCACTGGGCACCTGAGCCATTGCCCATGGCCGTCTTCCACCAACACAGCGCCGCTCTGCTCGTCGGGGCCGCGCTCGTCGCGTGCTCGCATGCTCCCAGCGGCAGCGGGGTTGTTCCGGAAGGGAGCGGTGGCAACGCAGCGAACGTGGCGGGGGCAGCGACGCAGCCCGGCAAGGGGGGCGGCTCGATCGCCATCGATA
The DNA here is from genome assembly GCA_040348565.1 of Myxococcales bacterium. Classification (GTDB taxonomy): domain Bacteria; phylum Myxococcota_A; class Polyangia; order Polyangiales; family Polyangiaceae; genus PMG-095. Next base: position 2,368 of record JBEQSW010000208.1, read on the forward strand.
TCGGAGGCGCGCCGACCACGGGCGAGTGTCAGGGCCTCGAGTGTCAACGCACTACGTGCAGCGCGGGCCCCTGCGCACAAGTGCCGTGCGCGGCGGGAGCGGTCACGACGGTAACCGGCGTCGTCTACGATCCTGCAGGAAAAACGCCACTTTACAACGCAGCGGTGTACGTCCCGAAGGCTGGAGTTGCTCCGCTCTCGCCCGGAGCCAGCTGCGACCGCTGTGACTCGAACATCGTCAACCCGGTCGTGTCGGCTCTGACCGACACGCACGGAAAATTCGTCCTGCAAGACGTGCCGGTGGGCACCGACATTCCGCTCGTGATCCAAGTCGGTAAATGGCGTCGGCAAGTCAAAATTCCGAGCGTGGCGGCCTGCGTCGACAATGCCCTCACGGATCCGAACGTCACGCGCTTGCCTCGCAACCAAAGCGAAGGCGACATTCCGAAAATCGCCATCGCCACCGGCGGCGCGGATTCGATGGAGTGCTTGCCGCGGCGCATGGGGCTCGACGATAGCGAATTTTCGACCAGCGCCGGCACGGGGCGCATTCACCTGTTTGCAGGTGCCGACCACGTCGCGGGCCAAGCCAATGACGTTGCCACCAAGGCATTCGCGCCCGAGCTGAACGCGGGCGTGGCCTTGCCGCCGGCCACGGACCTGTGGAGCACCGTCGACGCCTTGAAGGCCTACGACATCGTCATTTTGTCCTGCGAAGGCGGGACGATGGAGGCCGAAAAGCCCGTCGCCGCACGTCAAGCGCTGTACGACTACGCCTCGCTCGGCGGTCGGCTGTTCGCGTCGCATTGGCACCGTTTTTGGTTCTCCGACGGCCCCAATCCGGTCCCCAGCATCGGCACCTGGGAAGATCGCGATCCGGCGCCCATGGATCCCGCGGTGGGCACCATCGACACGAGCTTTCCGAAAGGAGCGGCGCTCGCCGACTGGTTGGTCAACGTCAACGCCTCCACGACGGCGGGGCAGATGCAGATCATCCAGCCGCGCGACAACATCCAAGCCGTCGATCCGACGCTGGCCCGACAATGGATCACGGTCCAGAACGACAACTACCCCAACGCTCCGACCGCCATTCAGTACCTATCGTTCGGTGCGCCCATTGGTGCGCCCGAAGACAAGGTGTGTGGTCGCGCCGTGTTCACCGACTTGCACGTCTCGGCAACCGGCAATGACATGCCGGGGCAGCCCTTTCCGAGCGGCTGCGAGGCGCGTGAGCTGTCGTCGCAAGAGAAGGCGGTGAGCTTCATGCTGTTCGACCTCTCCGCCTGTATTCAGGACGACAAGGTTCCGCAGAAGCCGCCCAAGTGAGGGCGGTTCGATTCGCTGCCCTTTTTGGCAGCGGATCCCGCCTGTTTACGCGTCGTGCAGCAGCGCGCGCTCAGTAGAACATGAAGGGCCACCAATTCTTCATCGGCGCGCCGTCCACGTCCTTGGCCTGATTGCCGTAACCGGGGAAGCTTTGGCGCATGTACTCTTGCCAGCCACCCCCGCAGTCGTTGTAAGCGGAGTTTTGGTTGTAGCTCTTGTAGGTGGCGTAGCTGATGTCCACGCTCACGTCGTCACCGCCCGCGCCGGCGCCTAGCCCGTAGCCTTCACAGGTCGCGCGCCCCGCGTTGCTATCCGGGCCTTCGTAGTCGTACTGGTAGCGCGAGTGCGGCGCAAAGTGGACGTTGCCACAGCCGGCGCCGTAGTTCTGAATGTCGAAGGTCTTGCCGGTGAGGGCAGGGCCGTTGACCAGGTGGGTGGACGATTGGAAATCGATGCACACGGCCGTGTTGTAGGGACAAACGTAGAAGTCGTCGAAGGGTGCGCCGTAGCGGGCCTTCAGATCGAATTGAAAAAAGCGCGCCGCGTTCTTGCGCAGGTAGGGGATCTGGTTGCGCTTCACCGCGCCCTCGAAGGCGTGGCCGTAGGCATGCAGGCCGCAACCGGGGCCGCGCGTGGGGTTGATTTCACCCAGCCGCACCGTCACGCCGCAGGTGAAGCCGTTGACGCAACCGTTGCCGGCGCAGTCGTCGAATTGCCCCGCTTTCGGCTGCAAATTGTCGTCGTAAACCTGCGCGCGGGCGAGCCCCTCGTACAGCTTGGCCGAGTCGTCGTTCTGCTCCCCGACCCACACTTCGTTGATGTAGCCCTGCTCGAACATTTGGCACACGGTCAGATTGGTCGTGCCGCCGGGCGCCTTGAAGCCCACCTTGTCGGCGAAGGCTTGGTCGGTCATGAACTCGCCGTAGCCGAAGCCGCCGTTTTTGCGCGTTGCCTGCCCGTGCAGATCAACCGCGTGCGCGATCTGATAATTCACGAACGCGGGCGCGTCCGGCTTCGAGTAGCCGTGATACTTCGAGCCGAAAGCGATCGCGGCGGCGATGGCTTTGGCTTTGTCTTGGACCTTTTGAAAGGTGCTGGTCGGATCGAAATTGACGAGCAACACGCGCGGACGAAGCTCGGTGATCTGGTCGTGATGGTCGCGCAGCCAAGCGTCGCCGTTCTTGCTGCTTTGCTCGTTGGGCCAAACCAACGGCCCCGTGCCAGTGGCGCCGGAGCTGCCGCCATTGCCACTGCCGGCTCCCGGCGCTCCCGCGTTGCCCACACTGCTACCCGCGGCGCCTGCGGCGTTCGCCGTCCCCGCCGCGCCCGCGGAGCTTACTCCACCCGAGCTGGTGCCAGCGGAGGTCACACCGCTGCCCGCTACCGACGGAGAACCGCCCGGGCTCGCGCCAGCCGCGGAATAACCGCCTGCGCCAGCACTGGGACCGGTTCCAGATCCGGCCGCGCCGGTGGGACTGCTAGCGTTCCCGTCGCCGCAACCGACGAGCGCCGCGAACGATAGCGTCACGACGCCGACGGAGCACCGATGGAGCCGCATCGAGGACCAGGTGGCCCTGTCGCTCCAACACGAGTCAGAAATCGTTCAGCGCGGGAGACTACAAAGTTTTTGAGACGGTCACCGGCTCACCCGTGAACGCGGGCACGCGAGCGCGTGAAGCGGCGCCGATCATGCACGAGCGAGTGTTCGCAGGCAGATCGGCACCGGAGACTTGAATGCTCCGCGCGACGCCAGAGTTCGCAAATGTGACGACGACGCGCACGGGGCCGCCGCGCTCACCGCAGCCACTGGCGGCGCGCGCCACTTGACTCAGTGCCTCAACCAACGCGGAGCGACTGGGCTTTTCGTTGCCCGACGCACCGGATGCGCTCGAGCGCGCGGCAACTCTGCCGCTGTCGGCGCGTGACGCCGTCGGGGCGACGCCGCGCGAGCCGGCAAGGGGCAGGTCGGCGATGGACACCGTGGGGATCGACGAGCCACTGAGAGTGCTGGCGCTGATGTTCGACGACGTCCGACTTGGCTCGCAGGCGGGCGCCGCGACGGGGCCGGCGGCAGCCATCGCAGGTAGGTTCACGGCCCCAGGCGTGGTCGGATGTAGGATGGCATGCGCCATCCAGGCCAGCGCAAACGCCGCCACGCCGACTACCGCGAGCTCGCCTTTGCGGCGGCGCGGTTTGGCGGTGGGCTCGACGTCGAGCGCGGTGGGGGCGACGCTAGCGATGGGCGATCTTTCGACCACGACCTCGTTGGCAAAGCTCGGCGACGAGAAGCTCGGCAGGCGCGCCGGCCGGGGTACTGTTGGCTCATCGGGCGGTAGGGAGTGCCTTGCGCTGACGGGAGCAACCGACGGTGGCGAAGATGATTCCGGCAGCGTGATGCGCGTGCGGCGTAGCAAGCCCGTGAGCTCGGGCGTGATCAGCAGCGGCCGCCACTCGAGCATGCCCTTCTTCCACACGACGGCGCCGCGCGTCATGCCTTGGCCGTAGAGCTTGGCGATCTCTTCGTCGCCGAGCTCGAGCTTCACGCTCCAAGTTTCGCGCCCCGTCATCGGGCGCGTCGGCTCGCTCGGTAGCGCTAGCTCCGTCAGCGGAGACGCAGTTGCGTCCGCTGGCGGCAACAGCTCGTTTCGCATCGCGCCGCGGCGCGGCATGGGCGGATTGGGCAACAAGCGACGCGGACGCGGAGCACCACGGGGCTTGGGGAGATTGGAGGCTTCGACGCGCAGCATGTGTTCCTCGCGGATCGACGAGCTGTGAGCGGCCAAAGGCGGTCGCCGGCTACCCGACCTACGCCCCATACCACGGCTTTTAGCCGGGAAGAATGCGGCCCGGCCGTCAGATCGACCATGACGTGGAGGCATTTTCGGCTACTGGTATCGGTTCCAGTTCCGCTGTTGGTCGAGCTTTTCACCTGGAACCGGATCACGTAAACGCCGAAAATCAAGCTCTATTTGGCGCCCAGCCGGGTGTCCGAGTGAATATCTTAACAACGTTAATTTTTCTGACGCTTTCAGCGACCCTGTCGTCACTTACCTGCAAAACGGAGGATCTGCCGATGAAACCTGTGCCGTCCCGCTCGCTTACCCTACCTGTCCTGACCTGTGCGTTCCTGTTGCCGATGGTCGTTGGATCCATGGCGTGCGGCGACGAGGCCGCTCTCCCCTCGGGCGGAACCGGCGCCACCACCACCACCGGAGGCCAATCGGTCATTCCTTCGGGCGGAAGTGCCGGGGCACCGGTGACCACCACCGGTGGTATGGGCGGCAGCTCCGTTACTCCTACGGCAGGCACTAACGGCACCCCCACCGCCGGCACCCCCGCGGCGGGCGGAACCGGCCCGACGGCAGGCACGGGCCCGGCGGCAGGCACTGGTCCGACGGCAGGCACCAGCGCGGGCGGCTCGGCTCCCATGGGCGGCTCAGCTCCCATGGGCGGCACCTCGGCGGGCGGCACCTCCGGCGGCGACCTCAAAGAAACGGTCGCGGGCCCGATCAACGGAGCCATGTGGACCGGTCCCTGCCTGACGGATTCCTCCAAGACCGTTTGCCAGACGGCTCCAGGCGCTTGCCCACCCAAGAACAGCGCGGACCCCGCGGTCGGCGGTCAGCTGACCACCGACAAGACGATCAAGCTGGGTGGTGATCCTGCGAAGACGTACACCATCACTCTCCACGTCCAGGGTGAGGTCGAGGCCAAGGGCTACATCAACGGCATGGACCAAAACAACCAAGCCGCGCATCCGAAGATGGATGGCTTCTACACCGGTGGGGTGCCCGAATCGGGCAACGACTACAACGTGTACATGGCGCGCGTGAGCGATCCCAAACAGGACTACTTCTTCAACTCGGTGAAGCCGCCAGGCGTGACGGATCACACGACATACCTGCTCGACTACACGGCGAAGATCAAAGCGAAGGGTGGAGCCACCGTGCGCCTCACGGCCGCTGACACCAATTGCAGCATGATCAAGAATTGCGGTCCGACGCCGAACGGTACTACGCTGTGCG
>JBEQSW010000354.1:0-4910 GCA_040348565.1 Myxococcales bacterium
TCAGCGCCAGCAGCGGCTCGAGCGGTCGAAAGCTGGCAAACAGCAGCAGCATGCAACCCATCGACACCGCCGGCACCACCACCAAGCGCGCGACCAGCGGCGCTTGCGGCGCGCCCACGATCGCGGTGGCCAGCCGCGCGATGCCGGCGACGAGCCCGGTCGCCGCCAACAGGGTCAGCAAGGAACCGGCGCGCGCGCTCCAGATGATGACGCCATCACCGGCCACGCCCTGCAACGCCGGAGCAAGACAGCGCGCCAGCAGCGTCGCCGCGAGGCCGAGCGCCACGACCACTCGCAGGGGTACGCCGTTGTCGCTCGGCCTGTCGTTCACCGAGGCCTTAGCTACACCAAACGGCGCGCTTACGCGAATCGGGGCGCGCCTAGCCTTTGGGTGTGGCGGGTTTGGGCCCTGGGGAAGGGCTCAGCAGGCCATGACGCTGCTCGGGCTGCGGCGGTGATTCGTCGGGTCCGCGCAGCGGCGGCAGCGGCGGGGCGCTCGGCACGGGTGCGGGGGCGGGCTGCGCTTTCAAGATGAAGGGGTGCGCGTAGAACGTCGAGCACATTTGCCCGTCGCGCCTGAACTCCCAGTGCAGGTACACGTTGCCGTCGGGCGACACGATCTCGGACGGGGGCGTGCCAAAGGGAGCGGCGCGGTCCACCGCCGCGATGGCGCTGATGTCGAAGGCGGTGATGCCGCTGGTGTGGGTCACGCCGCGCCGCACCAGCCGCCCCTCTTCGCGCTCGATCACCATCTCGATGGCGGTGACCAAGCTTTGATCGTTCATCGGGTGCGACGCCGGCAGCTGCGACAGCGAGTCGATGAACTCGTCGGCGAAGATGGGATGAATGCGGTTGTGGATTTGATTGAGGTAGCCGGCGAAGGCGTTGGCGGCGGTGTTGAGCGCGGTTTGGTTGCCGGGCTTCACGCTGGGCACGTAGTTTTCGATGGCGCTCCGGTAACGCTCGAAGCTGGGCGTCGCCCAGCTGCCGCGGTGTTGGCTGCGACGCCGCTCGCCGTCCGCCCGGCGCAGGCGTGACATCTCGTCGGAGCCGACGGCCTCGGTGGCCATGGTGGGCGTCAGGTTCAGCGCTACGCCGTTCATGGTGCGGCCGGCGGCGCCGAGCCCCAGCGCTTCCAGAATCGAGCGCGGCCGGCGTGGTGGCAGCTTCTTCTTCGCTTTGCGCGCGCGCTGCTCGGGCGTCGCAGCTTCGGGACGGCTGATCGCGAAAGAGCCGTCGTTGCTGGCGACCACCTCCGGCGAGCCGGTGCGTTCGGGCGTCGCGGCTTTGGCAGATTGATTGCGATCTTGCGACTCGGGCACGGCGGGCGCTGGCGGCTTGGCGGTTTGCGAGCCGGGCGCACCGGGCGCGGCGGCGCCGGCTTCCTTGCCTGCCTTGGGCGCGGGAGTGCTGGCGGTGGCGCGCTCGGCCTCGGCGCTGTGCGTGCCACCGGGCGCGACGGCGCGCAGGCCAGGCTGATCGGCGTCTTGGCGCACGTGCGTCTCTTCGGCGTTGCCCGGATCTTCTTTGGGACCACTGGGAGCCGCGCCTGGCGTCGGTTTGCGGTCGTTCTGGTCGGTGGAAGTGATGCGCGCCTGCGTCTCTTCCGCGACCTTGTTCGCCTTGTCGGCGATGAACTTGGCGTCCGGGTTGTCTTTTTGGTGCTCGTCGTCGACGTGCTGATTGACGGCGATCTTCTTCGGCAGCTCCAGCTGCGGCAGAGGCTTCGGCTCTTCGGCGGGAGTGGCGGGCTTGACCAGCTCGGCCTTGGGCGGCTCCGGTTTCTTCTCTTCCGGAACAGGGACGGGCTCCGGCTTCTTCTCTTCCGGCTTCGGCTTGGGCTTCGGTGGCGGCGGCTTGTCCTTCGGCAGCTCCGGCGGATCTTCCGGCTCGTCCTTGGCGTCGTCTTCGGTCTCGTCGTCCGGCTTCTTCTCTTCGGGCTTGGCTTCGTCCGGCACCGAGTCGTCGTCGATGGCGATCTCGATCGGCGGCGCGACGGCGCCGCGCACGTGGCTACGGATGCCCGCCGCGAAGCCTGCGACGTCGAGACGCTCGTCGATCAAGCGCGCGGCTTGGTCGGCGCCGCCGCTCCACAGTAGGTGCGCCAGGATCGCCGAGGCGGCCCAGAGAAAAAGCGGGATGCTCGCTTCGCGACGCATGAGGGGTTGGAACGGAACAGGTGCCGGGCGAACGGCCGGCTCAACGGTACAAAGCTAACACCCACGACCCAGTGCAGCAACGCACAGAGCTGCCACGGCGGTAGGCCGTCAGGTTTTCGTAATCCCCGCGAATTGTTCGGCAATCTCGGCGGGCGTCCAAATCCCGGGCTCCTCGTCTTTGTGACGGCCGGCGCTCTCGACCAGCTTGAATTGGCTGATGCGCGCCCCGGCCACCGACAAGGTGACGCCGGTGACGTCGCGGCTGAGGTCGCTGGCGAGGTAGACGTGGACCGGCGCTACGTGCTCGGGCGAGAGCGAGTCACCGATCTTTTCGAACAGCGGCAGCTCTTCCGTCAAGCGCGTCTTGGCCAGCGGCGCGACCGCGTTGACGCGAATGCCGAAGCGCTGCAGCTCGATCGACGCGGTGCGGGTCAAGCCGTAGATGCCGGCCTTGGCGGCGGCGTAGTTGGCTTGACCAAAGTTGCCGATCAAGCCCGAGACGCTGGTGGTGTTGACCAGGGAGCCGCCTTGACCTTGGTCTTTCAAGCGCCGGGCGGCGGCGCGCAGGCACAAGAAGCTGCCGGTCAGGTGCACGTCGAGCACGGCTTGCCAATCGGCCAGCTCGAGCTTGAGCAACGTCTTGTCGCGCAAGATGCCGGCGTTGTTGATCAGCACGTCGAGGCGGCCGAACGCTTTTACGGCGCTGGCCACGATGCCGTCGGCGCCGGCTTCGTCGCTCACGCTGTCGTAGCTGGCCTCGGCTTTCCCGCCGGCAGCCCGGATTTCGGCCACTACGGCGTCGGCTGCGTCCTGGCTCCGGCCGTTACCGTCGCGGGCGCCGCCGAAATCGTTGACGAGCACGCTTGCGCCTTCGCGGGCCAGGGCCAGCGCGGTCGCGCGTCCGATGCCGCCGCCAGCGCCCGTCACGATCGCGACTTTGCCGTCGAGGAGTGCCATGCGGGCGATGTACTTCCAGCCCTAGCGAATGACAAGGGCCGCAAAGGGCGGCGCTCGCCCGGCGGGGCTTGGCCGGCTATGCTGCGCGCCGCTTCATGCCTGCTTCTCCCCGACGCTTGCTCGTCACCAGCGCGCTGCCCTACGCCAACGGCCACATCCACTTGGGCCATTTGGTGGAATACATCCAGACCGACGTCTGGGTGCGCTTCCAAAACCTGCGCGGCAACCGCGCGACTTACATCTGCGCGGACGACACCCACGGCACCGCCATCATGATGCGCGCGCGCCAAGAGGGGCGGCCGGAAGAGCAGCTGATCGCTACGATGAACGAGGCGCACCAGCGCGATTTCGCCGGCTTCCAAATCCGCTTCGATCACTACGGCTCGACTCACTCCGGCGCGAGCAAGAAGCTGTGCGATCGCATTTGGGCGTCGCTGCGCCAAGGCGGCTTCGTCAAAGAGCGCGAGGTGACGCAGCTCTACGATCCCGAAGCCAAGACGTTCTTGGCCGATCGCTTCGTCAAGGGCACCTGCCCCAAGTGCGGCACTCCCGACCAGTACGGCGACTCGTGCGAGAAGTGCAGCAGCACCTACAGCGCGCTCGAGCTGATCAACCCGGTCAGCACGCTGTCGGGCAGCAAGCCCGAGCTGAAGAGCTCGCCGCACCTGTTCATCGAAATCGAAAAGCTACGTCCGTTCTTGACCGAATGGACGCAGGAGCCGGGCCGCCTTCAGCCCGAGATTGCCAACTACTTGAAGGGCCACTTCTTGGCCGAAGAGCTGCGCGATTGGGACGTCTCGCGGCCGGCGCCCTACTTCGGCTTCGAGATCCCGGACGCGCCGGGCCACTACTGGTACGTGTGGTTCGACGCGCCCATCGGCTACATGGGCTCGACCGCAGAGTGGTGCGAAAAGACCGGTGAAAGCTGGGCGGCGTTGTGGGAGTCGGACAAGACCGAAATCCACCACTTCATTGGCAAAGACATCGTCTATTTTCACACCTTGTTCTGGCCGGCCATGCTCAAAGCTGCCGGTTTCCCGCTGCCCAAGCGGGTGCAGGTGCACGGCATGCTCACCGTCAACGGCGAGAAGATGAGCAAATCGCGCGGCACGTTCGTGCTGGCGTCGACCTACTTGAAGCACCTCGATCCGGCGTTCCTTCGTTACTACTACATGGCCAAGCTCGGCTCGCGCGTGGAGGACTTGGACCTCAACGTCGAAGAGTTGGTGGCCAAGGTGAACTCGGATTTGATCGGCAAGGTCGTGAACCTGGCCAGCCGCACCGCGCGCTTCGTGCCCGAGCTGTCCGCGGTGTACCCCGACGACGGCGGCCTGTTCGCGGCGGCGGCGGCGGCCGGTGACGAAATTGCCGACGCCTACGAGAGCTGTGATTTTGCGCGCGCCATGCGCGGCATCATGGCCCTGGCCGATCGTGCCAACGAATTCGTCGATCAGAAGGCGCCTTGGGCGCTGAAGAAACAGCCCGAAAAGCTGGAAGAGCTGCGCGACGTCTGCACCATCATCCTCAACCTCTATCGCCAGATCGTGATCTACCTCGGCCCGGTGTTGCCGCTGTTGGTCGAGCAGAGCCGCGACCTCTTGGCCGCCCCGCTCGTCAGCTGGGACGAGGCCAAAACCCACCACCTTTCCGTCAAGTTGGGAGCCTTTTCCCACCTGATGCAGCGTGTCGACCCGAAGAAGCTCGAAGCCATGATCGAAGAAAGCAAGCCCGAAGCCCCGCCCGCAGCCCCCGAAGCTGCCGCTCCTGCCGCTACCTCGGCCCCCGTCGACGACG
>JBEQSW010000236.1:0-11582 GCA_040348565.1 Myxococcales bacterium
CGGGCCTGGTGCCGCTTTCCGTGTGCGCGGGCGCGCGCGTGTTTTTCGACGAGACCTTCGCCGGCAACGGTCGAACTTGTGGCACCTGCCACCCGGCGGCCAACAACTACACCATCGACGCCCAGTCGATTGCCGCCCTGTTGCCGAGCGATCCGCTGTTCGTGGACCAGAACCCCAATTTTGCGCTCAGCGAGCTGGAGATGCCGGAGCTGCGAGGGCCGTTCGCGCTGATTCGCGAAAACGTGGACGGCTTCCAAGACAAGGCGCATCGCTTCGTAGGGCGCGCGGTGCCGCACACGCTGTCGTTGGCCACGAGCTTGGTGCGCGATCCGGATGATCGCACCTCGGCCGCGTTCACCCAGCGCACCGGCTGGGGTGGCGACGGCGCGCCCGGTGACGGCTCGCTGCGTTCGTTCTTGGACGGTGCGATCAACCAACACTACCCGCGGGATCTGAACCGTACGGTGGGCACGTCGTTCCGCGCCGCCACCAACGCCGAGCGCGACCAGGTGCTGGCATTTCAGCTCGCGCTCGGTCGCACCAACGAGCTCAACCTGAGCCAGGTCACCCTCACGGATTCGGGCGCGGCTGCCGGCAAGGTCGCGTTCATGGATCCATTGGTCGGTCGCTGCAACGAGTGTCACAGCAACGCCGGCGCCAACGCGCGTCTGAGCGGAAAGAACGCCAACTTCAACACCGGCTCCATGTTCTTTCCCAGCTCGGCCAGCACCCTTGCCGACGGAAAGGTGTTGTTCGATGCGGGGTTCGGTGGCCAAAACGAAGCGCAGCCCAACCTCACCCCGGTCGGCACCCCCACCGGCTTCGGCTTCGGCGACGGCACCTTCAACGTGCCCCCACTCATCGAAGCCGCCGACACGGCCCCATTTTTTCACTCCAACTCGATCGGCAACCAAGGCGATTCGACCAAAGGGATCGAGCAAGCCGTCACGTTTTACAACACGACCCAGTTCCTCGATTCACCCGCGGCCAAAGCGCTGAACGACCGCTTTGGTGGCCAGCCCATCAACGTCGTCGGGTCGTTCGTCACCATCGGTCGCTTCTTGCGCGTATTGAACGCCTCCTTCAACTTGGCCATCGCCAAACAAAGGCTCGACGCCGCTCGCAGCCTCAACATTGCCTACTGGTCGTACCGCGACGACATTCAAAAGGGTCTGTTGCGGCTGGCGTCGGAGGAAATCGACGACGCTATCCGCGTGCTGCAAAACGCCGTCGATCCATCCTTCAACACCGTGCCCTTGCACGCCGCGCAGCAAACCAGCTTGCAAGACGCGCGCTCGCTGCTGCAACAAGGCGCCGAAACCAGCGATCCGGCCCTCCGCAAAGCTCGCACCGAGTCAGCCATCACCTTGGTTCAAAACGCCAAAGCGGCTTTTGGCACGAACCTGAACTTCACTCTCGGTGCCGGTAACCTGATGTTTTGAGAGGGCGCGCTTCGGGTTGGTAGGCCTGGTTTGGCTGCCCAGCTGGGCAGCTCGCGCTCAGGCCTACCGTGACGTCAGCCGCACAGCTTGTGCTCGAGCAGGCCGACCAGGCGCGCGCGCAGCTCTTGGGCGCGGAAGGGCTTTTGCACGAAGTCGTCGGCGCCGGCCGCCAGCGCGGCGTGGGCGTCGGCGCAGGTGGGGTCTTGCCCGAGCAACAGCACCGACGGTCGCACGCCGCGTTGCGTGCGTGACAGTGCTTGGCAGAGATCGCTGCAGTCGAGGCCGGGCAAGAGCGAGTCGAGCACGATGACGTCGACCGGGCTTTGGCGCAAAAAGTCGAGCGCGTCCTCGACGCTGCCCACGGTTTGCACGCTGGCGCCCCAACCTTCGATCAGCTGGCTCACGATCGTGGCCACCGGCGCGCTGCCGCTGACGACGAGCGCGGTCGAGCCGGGCAAGAGCGCGTGCTCGGCAGCGCGCAGGGAGCCTTCGGAGGGACGGCCGTTGCCGTTGGCGAAGTGGCGGAGCCGCAACTGGTCACGCTCTTCGAACGTGAGGCGCAGGCAATCACCGCGATCGATGACGCGCCCGGCGACGGAGGTGGCTTCGTCCGCGACGTAGAAGGTAGCGAGCAGCCACTGGCCGTCCTTCACGTTCTGGTCCTGAAGCGCCAGATCCGTATCTTCAGCGTCGAGGGCTCGTCCGAGAGCTTCGAAGTCGTCGAAGCGATAACTGACTTTGTGCAAGCGGCCTGAGACTAGCGTCCGATTTCGAGGGACGCCAGCAATCAGCGTTGATTGCGTAAGGAACCCAACCAGAGAAAAGCAAAGCTCGTGCCGAGCAACGCCAACAGCGCTCCCATTTGAGAAAGCTCGAGCACCGCGGTCCCACCGAGGAGGTTACGGACGTGACCTTTTGGCCAAGGAAAGGCCAAAAACGAATCGCCGGCGCCCAGCAAGAAATCGGCGGCCAGCAGCCAGGCGCGCCCGCGGCCGCTCCGTCCGAACGCCGAGGCCCCGATGAAAGCAGCCACGTAGGCTGCTCCCGAAACCGTCCCGATCCAAAAGCTGGTCCAGACGTCGGCCAAGAACCGGGGGTCGCCGGAGCCGCGCGTGAATAGAACCACCAACGCGCCACCCAGGCCCCCGAAAGCGGCGGCGAGTGCCGCTGCCGGCAGCGCTAGGCCTACCGTCAACGGGCGCCGATCCAGTCCGTGCCGAGCGAGCGGCCACAGTGCGTCGCGCAAACTTCCGCTGCCGCACGCCTGTCCGACCAAGAAGTAGCACACCAGCGGCAGCGCTACCCCGAAGGCGCCCCCGAGCAGCGCGCGGTCGGCAGCTCCGAGCGCGCCGTGAGCGCGCTCGAGCAGCGCAACCCCGAGCTCGAACGACAGCCCGAGCGCGAGCGCCAACCAGGTGCCGCGTTGGCGCAGTCGTTCACGTCCGAGCTCGATACCGGCGGCGATGCTCATGGCGTACCTGCACTTGCTGGCGGCGGCGGTGGCTGGAGCGGCGCCTGCGAGTTGCCGAGCGCCGCCACGCGTGCAGCTTCGTAGGCGCCGCGTGCGAAGCCGGCGCGCGCCGCCAACAAAGCTTCGACAGGCGGCACCGCCGGCTCGATGCGACGAAGCTCGAGCTGATGCTCACGCGCCAGACGGATTAGCTCCGTCACCGTGACGTCGAGCGCGGGCCCGGTGACTCTCAGGGAATTTTGCGACGCGTCCAGCTCGGTGGACAAGCCGTGCGCCGAATCGTGCAACAACCGCGCGAGCGCGCGCGCGTCGTTCGTTTCCACGAGCACCTGTTGCCAAGGGCCGGCGCCCAGGCGTGGGGTCGGGCCGGGCAGGTCGCGCAACCGCCCCAGCTCCACGCACAGCCACTGGCCTCCGAGCGCAGTCGCGTCGGCCGTGCTGGTAGTAGCGCCGAGGACGATGGCGCCCGCGGCCGTGCGCTGGTCCAGGCGCGCGGGCACGACCGGCGCTGGCACCAGGGTCGCGAGCGGCTCGTGCAGCACTACCAGCTCGGCCGTGTCGTGGGCCAGGGCCAGGGCCAGCGCGACGCTGCGCGTTTCGCGAGCGCCGAGCGTGCCCGGTGACAAATCGGCGAGCCGCGCGAGGCCCGCCGCTGCCAGCACGTCGCCCGCGGTTGCCGCTGATGCGCCCCGCGCGGTGAGCGCGCGGGCTACGCTAAGCTCCACGGTTTTGCCTGGCGGCAGCGCTTCTTCGGCGCACAGCGCGGCGATTTTCCGCCGCGTGGACGGCTGGGAGAACGGCGCGACACCGTCGAGCAGCGCTTGCCCGTGACGCGGTGGCTGCTGCCCCGCCAGCAGCGCCACCAAGTCGACCAAGGGGCCGCGCTCGCTCGACAGCACGACGTAGCGGCCGGGGCTCAGCTCCAAATCGGCTCCACGCAGCTGCCCGAGCGACGCGGCTCGCAGTTGCATGCGCATCACGCCAGCCCCTTTGCCAGGTGCCGCAGCAGCCAGCCGAACATGGCAGGCAGATTCGGTATCGCCACGTCGAGACCCGCGCCGAGCAGCCAAGGCCCGAGCACCAGCGCCAACAACAACAACCGCCCGCGTCCCGGCAGCCAGCCGCTGCAGGCGCGTCCCAACGCCGAAAGTGACGTGCCGACCAAAGCCGCGTACGGCACGCTGGCCAAGCCGAGCCCCAGCGCCACGACGGTGCCGTGCAGCGTGCGAAAGCGCAGCAGCGTGGCCAGCGCCAGCATCAGCCCCGGCGTGAGCACGGTTGTCGACAGACGCAGCGCGCCGGCCACTACGCGCGCGTGCTCGAGCTGCCGCTCACCGAAGCCGCGCAGTCGCGCCAGCCCGGTGACGCCTTGGGTAGCGTCGCGCGTCGTCAGGTCTCTTGCCAGCGACAGGGCGCCGACACCGGCGACCCACGAGGCGACCCCGAGCGCGCGCGCCCACAGCTTGGTCGAGGCGCCGAGCGACGCTGGTCCCAAGAATAGCAACGCGCCGTAGCTGAGGCCGATGCCGATGCCGTAAAGCCGGCCGAGCCGCAGACCCCACAGCCCACGTTGTGCCGAGCTGCACAGCCGCACGAGCGAACGGGGCACTATCATGGCCTTCGGGGCAACGCTCTCGGCGGTCAGGCTCGTCAAGAGCGCGCAGCATAGAGCTTTCCCCGAGGCTTGTCGCGCAAGGGCCGGCCCGCGCAGTCTCGATCCGTAGAAGAGGCCCCGCGCTCGCGCGGCGTCGGGCGTGGGGTCGGTTTGGGGAGCGGCTGCGGGAGCGGGAGCGGCTGCGGTTTCGGGCAAGGCAAGGGAGGGCCGCGCTCGCGCGGGGCCTGGGCTCGGTCTCGGCGAGAAGCCGATAGGTGAGGCGAAACGCGCGACCCTTGGCTCCGCAGGGCGGATCAGCGCACGAGCCGGCTGAGCATGTTCTTGAGCCGCGTGCCCAGCTCCACCACCGCCTGCACGTTGCCCGGTGCGCAAGCACCCAAGGCACCGGCGATCTCCACTGCCGCACAGCACTCACAGCACTCAGCCAGCGCTATGGCGTAGGCGCGGCTCTTGTCCGCGAGCGTTTGCCGCGCCGCACCCTCCGCGGTGTTGAGCGCCGCGCTCGCGGCACTCTTGCGAGCCTGCGCCCGCAGCTGCGCCTCGCCGATGCGAGTGCGAGCAACCAGCTGCACCAGCTCCAGCGCGAGCTGGTAAGCAATGAGTTTGTGATGAGGAAGTTGGGCCTGCTTGTCGGTGGGACTCATGCCCCCCCTCCGCGCAGCCGGTATGCCAGCGCCCCACCGTTTGACTCCGCACAACACTGCGCTGGCGGACCGGATGCGCGTTCTCGCATGAGTCCCACCGACAAGCAGGCCCTCTCGCCCGCAAACGCTCCCGCTGCCCAGTCCCGCGACCCTGCGCTCGCCCGAACCCCGATCCGCCGCCGAACCCGAACCCGAACCCGCTCCCGCTCCCGCTTCCGCCGCCGAACCCGCTCCCGCTTCCGCCGCCGAACCCGAACCCGCTCCCGAACCCGGCCAAATCATCAATCCAGGGCCTCGCCTGCGCGTGGATGAGCCGCTGCTACCGCCGTTCGCGCGCGCGCCGCTGCCACGCCATCGCCGCCGGATCTCCCAGCGCTTCGAGCGCCTGGGCCATGACGTACGTGGCCACGCGCGAGGCCGGATCGAGCTCTAGGGCTCGCTTCGCAGCGCCCACTGCCAAGCGGGGCTGGCCGCGCAAGAGCTCGGCGGTCGCCAGCCAACCGAGCGCGTTGGCGGCTACGTCGTCACGCCCGTAGCCGAGCGGCGACAAGAGCTCGATGGCGCGGGCGACGTTGCCTCGACGCATGAGGCTGCGCGCGGCCAGCACCGTGAGCTCGGCCGAATCGGGAAAGCGCTCGCTGGCTGCGCGCGTGACGGCTTCGGCTTCGTCCACGCGACCCAAGCGCAGCAGCGTCTCGGCCAAACCTTGCGCGGCGTCGGGGGAGTCGGGTGCCGCCTCGCTTAGCCGCTTGAACTGCACCAAAGCTTCTTCGAGCATACCGGCGTCGAACAGCAGCCGCGCCAGGTTGGCGCGCGCGGGGGCGAACCCGGGATCGACCGCCAAGGCGTCGTAGTAGTGGCGCGAGGCTTCGTCCGGCCGAGCCTGGCGCTCCGCCAAGATGCCGAGCGCGTGGTGAGGCTGCGCGACGTCGGGATTCAGGCGTCGGGCGCGCTGACACAGCTCACGAGCGCGGTCGAAGTTGCCCCGCTGCAGCTCGACCAAGCCCTGGTTGACCAGCGCCTCCACGAAGCGCGGGCTGTACTCGAGCGCCAGGCTGAGGCGGGCGTCGGCGGTCTCGAGATCGCCCCGGGCTAGGGCCTCGGCCCCGGCGCGGTTCAGCGCGACCGCCTTGGGGGGGAGGGGAGCGCTGCCGGCGCAACCCAACAAGGAAAGGCCGATCCCAGCGTGAATCCAGACGGAACGGAGCATGCTTCTCATCGGTCGGCGGCCGGGCCGGTTGCGAAAATCCTGGAGGCTTGCTACCCGAAGCCCGCATGTCGAGCGCTGAAGGGCCCGAGGAGTCGAACACGGCGAGCGAGCCGGCCGAGGCGGAGCCCGTGCGCGCGCCGTCCACGGCGCCCAAGAAGAAGAAGAAAAAGTCCAAGCCAGCGCCGCCTCCGCCTCCCATGACGGAGGAGGAGATCGATTCGCCGACGAATCAGACGCTGGGCATGCTGGGCGTGATCGGCATCATGACGCTGTGCATGTGGGTGTTCGCGCGTGGCGGCTGCAACTACCACCCGCCCAAAGAGACGCGCGACCCGCGCAAGGTCGAGCTGGTCGAGCTGGCCAACAATCCCAAAGACGCCGCGCTCGAGTTCGAGCTGCGCTGGTCGACCAAGAGCTGGGGCGGCGCGCTGGAGCTGGCCAAAGGCCCGATGCTCCAACAGGTGAAAGACCAACAGAAGGCCTGCGACGCCAACCCGACTTGCGTCAAACAAGCTTCCGACTTGCGCGGTACCGTTCTCGCCACCGCCGAGCTGCTCGAACGCGATCCGCTGCACGCCGTCGCGCGCGTCACCACCACCGGCACCGGGGGCAAGGCCGAGCGGCACATCATTCGCGTCGAACGCGAGCAGCAGCTCTGGAAAACGATTTCGCGCGAGGTCGACGACGGCAGCTTCAAGCCCCGCCCGCAGGCCCAAGGCTTTGCGCCGACGCGCGACGGCCAGCTACTGATGAGGCAGCCGGGCATGCCCGGCACCACGCCGCCGCCTGGTGCGTCGAGCGAGCCGAACAGCTCGAAATAGCCTTAGAGCTCGGTCAGCCAGCGCGACAGGGTGCGTCGCGAAGGCACCCCCGAAGACACGCGCTTCACGGTGCCGTCGCGGTCGATCAACACGAACGTCGGCAACAGCGACACGCCGTAGGCGCGCTGCACGCTGCCGTCGTCCACCGTAACCGGGTAGGCAATCGGCCAGCTCTCTTGGACGCGCTTCGCGTCCTTGACGTCGCTGTCCACGCTCACGCCCACGAACACCACGCCTGATTTCGCGGCTTCGCGGTACACGTCGTCGACCATGGGGGCGGCGTGTTGGCAGGCTCCGCACCAGCTGGCAAACACTTCCATCAATACGGGCTTGCCGCGCTGTTCATCCAGACGGAACACGCCGCTGCCGTCGGCCAGCGGCAGCTGAAACGGTTTGGCGGTCGTGCCTTCACGCGGCCCCGAGGTGCCGCGCGACACCAGCACGCCCAACAGGCCGGCGACGCCGACGTACATGGCCCAGTCGACCGCCTTGGACAGCTTGCTGCGGCCCTGGCCAGGTCGAGCGTCGGAGGATGTATTCACGGTGCGAGCATTCGCCGCCCGAACCCGAACCCCAACAGCGCCAGCACGAACACCACCATGCCGTGCGCAAAACACGAATGCAGAGCTTCGTGACTGGGACACGCCACCGTCATGCCCACCCCGGAAGCCAGCCCACCCACCATACCGATCATCGCCCCCGAAAGCCCGGGACTGTACGGATCCGTTCGGCGCCACGCGACCATGGCACCACCCGCTACCAGCGCGCCGAAGAACAGCGCCACCAACCCGCAGCCAATGGCATGCCCGGCGGGGTAGCCGTGCGAAAACTTCGCGAACGAAAAATGCTCGGTGGACACCAACGCCAGGTAGCCCATGAACGCGAGCGGCACGCCGACCAGCAAGCCCAAACGCAGCGCGCGTGAGCCGCGCTTACCGGGCGGCCTGGCCAACGTTGCGAAAATCAAAACGGCCTGCGCCCCCAACCACCCGACCGCTCCGAATAGCGCCGTCGTCACGATGGCTGAAGGCCGCGCGTCGGTCACCGCATACCAGAGGTAGAAGCCGAGCAAGAGCACCGACAAGCCCAGCGTGAGCAACGCGCGGCCCACCGCCGAAACCCCGCGCTCTTTGCACAGGCCTTTGGTGCAAGTACCGCGGATGGCCTTGGAGCACGCCTCACTGGGCGTCACCGTGGCTCCCGGCCACGGCAGGTCTATCAACGGATCTTTCTGGGTCATGGGCGGTGGGCGGCGATGGAAATCATGTCGCGCGTTGGAAGCTGTCCAGCTCTTTACGGAGCTGGTTGTAACCGCGGTGTACTCGAAGTTTGACTGCAGTTTCGGTCGTGCCAAGCACGCTGGCGGCCTCTTGAATGCTCAACCCCGTGATCTTGGTGAGCTCGATGGCTTCCCGGTAGCTCTCCGGCAGCCTTTGCAGGGCGATTTCTAGAGCGTCGGACATTTCCGCGCCCACGGCGGGAGCCTCGGCGCGGGGCTCGGGTAGGCTGCCATCGGCGCTCAAATCTTCACTTCTTACGGCGGCCGCCCGGCGTTCGTCCAGAAAGGAACGACGCGCAATGGCCACCGCCCACGGCAAAACCGGCGCGCCCTTCAGGTAGCTGGCGCGCGCGCGGTGCACCTTCGTGAAGGTTATCTGCAGCAAATCCTCCGCTCGGGCGCGGTTGCGAGTCAGTCGGAGGAGGTAACCCATGAGTGTCGGCGAAAGCTTCCGATACAGCTGGTCGAACGCGTCCGCTTCGCCGTCTACGTAGCGTTCCATGAGCTCTTCCGCGCTGGTCGCAGAAGTGTCTGGGCTACGCGGCGCGTCCAAGCCGGCGTGTCGTATACCGGCCCACACTGGAGCGCTAGAAGTTGCCCACAACACGCTTCCTACGCGACCCCCGTAGCCCAAGTTTCGAGTTTTTAATCAGCCGTCGGCCATCGGGCTCGCCAGCTCCCGCAACCCCCCGAAATCCTTGCCCGTCCCCTTGGGCTGCCAACCCGCAGCCCCAATCGCAGAAGCTCCCGTGCCGGTGCCGGGCCACCCTGAACGCTCGAGCTCGCCCGTCCGCGCCGGACCCCCCTCGGCCCTCCCCGCGCTCCGCCAAACCCCGACCCACACACCGGCACCGCGCCCACCAACTCCGCTCGCGAGCTTCCCGGTTCCCACGCTCGCGCCAATCCCCCGCACGCTCGCGCCAATCCCCCGCACGCTCGCGCCAATCCCCGACCCCGCACGCTCACGCCGAGCTCCCGAACCGCACGCTCGCCAAGCCCCGACCCCGCACGCTCGCGCCGAGCTCCCGAACCGCACGCTCGCCAAGCCCCGACCCCGCACGCTCCCTCCAAGCCCGAACCGCACGCTCGCGCCACGCTCCCCGAACCCCCACGCTCGCGCCACGCTCCCCGAACCCTCACGCTCGCGCCACGCTCCCCAACCCTCACGCGCGCGCCACGCTCCCCGAACCCCCACGCTCGCACAGGCTCCCGAACCCCCACCGCTCGCGTCAGGAATGACTTCGCATGCGAAGTCATTCCGTTTCCGTTGGTAGCGGCGCGCCAACCGCCCGGATTTCTTCGTGATCGACGGACGGGCGTCCGAGTCCCTCAGATGACTTCGCATGCGAAGTCATCTTGGCGATGAGCGAGGCTCCAAATAGAACCTCGCCGTTTCGCGTTCCCACGCCTTCGCGTTCCCGCGCCTTCGCGTTCCCGCCTTACGGATAGAGAGCGGTGGGCAGGTCCGCGGAGACGAACGATGCGATGAACGGCTGGACGCGGGCAGCTGCCCGCGCAGGCCAGGCCTACCCAACCGAGTCCGCTAGATGAGCGACTTGAGGTCGAGCATTTCTTCGACGTCGGGCATCAGCACCAGCTCGACGCGGCGGTTCTGTTTGCGGCCGTCGTCGGCGTCGTTCTTGGCGACCGGGTCGGTGTCGCCGTAGCCGGCGGCGTGCAGGCGATCGGGGGTGAGGCCGCCGCCGCCTTCTTTCGCGTCGACCGGCGACACCAAGTACAGCAGCACTTGGCGCGCGCGCATCGCGGACAAGCCCCAGTTGTCGCCGAAGCGCCCGCCCTTGAGCGGCTTGTTGTCGGTGTGGCCGGCAACCTGGAAGTAGCGACCCGACAGTTGCTTGTCGTTGCGAATCACGTCGGCGACGGCGTCCAGCACCTTGTCACCTTCTTTGCTCAGCTTGTCGTCGCCCGACGCGAACAGCACGTCGCCCGGCAAGCGGATGACCATGCGGTTGCGACGAATCTCCACCTTCAAGCCGAGCTCGGTCAGCTTCTTCAGCTTGTCCCGCAACAGCTCGAAGCGGGCCTTGATGCGCTCGAGCTGCGCGGCGCGCTCTTGGTATTCTTTCAGCGCGCGCTGCAAGTCTTCCACGTTCTTGGCCAGCTGCTGGTTCGCAGTACCGGTTTGCGCCAGCTGCTGATTGATGGTGTCGAGGTTGACGCCCATCTTCTGCAGTTGGTCTTTGAGATCGGCGACGTCCTTCTGGGCTTTGTCGAGCTCGGCTTGAGTGCGCGCGCGCTCGGCCTCCGTCGCTTTGTCCTTTTGCGCCAGCTGCTGGTACTTCGCGAGCTGGGCTTGCCATTCGTCTTCGCTGTAGCCGCAGCCCGTGATCATCGCGACGCACACGCCAACACTCAGCAACTTCCGGATCGACATCGACTTCATCTCCTGGCCACTCTCGGGGAAGGGGACCGGCAAAGAAACCGATTTGCGCGGCCGCGTAAAGCGGGCCGCTAAGTGCCCGTGACGACACGGCATTCCTGCGGCTTTGACCGACGCTTTGGCGAGCCGCCCTCACAATCCCGTCGGCCGGGCGCGAATCACCAATGCCGGGTCGCCGAGCGCGCTCGGTGGCGCGCTGGTCACGAGCCCTTCACCGCTCCGTCCTCGGATTTTTTGCAAAGTTTCGGATTCGTCATCCAGGCGTCACGCGCCGCCGAGACATTCGGGGCGCTTTCACATGCGACATTTTCGTTACGCCCCCGCACTGCTGGCGGCGCTCTTGCTAGAGACTTCTTTGGTTTCGAACGCGCTGGCCCAGTCTGCACCCCCGCCCGCACCCGCGCCTACGCCCAAGCCTGACGCCGAGGAAGGAGCCGACGCCGAAGAGGCGCCGATGGACGACGAGGCGCCGAAAGACGCGCCCGCCCCCAAAGACGCGCCCGCCTCGAAAGACGCCGCTAAGGCCGACGCGAAGAGCGCTGACGACGCAGCCGCGGATGAGGACATGCCCAGCGACGCCGAAATGGAGGCCGAAGCCGACAAGGAGCTAGCCGCCGAAGAAGCAGCCGGCGCCGCCGCGCTCACCAAGCCGCCCGCAAAAGGCAAAGGCGCCATCGTCGGCGTCGTCACCGACTCCGT
>JBEQSW010000355.1:0-10118 GCA_040348565.1 Myxococcales bacterium
TCGCGCGTCGAGCTGATGCCATCACCCGGCAGCACACCGGACAAGCTGGCCGAAGGCGCCGAGCTCTCGGAAATGCTGCAGGGGCGGTTGAGCGAGTTCCGCGAAAAGCTCACCGGAAAGGACGTCATCATCTTCGACAAGCGGCTGGTGGCCGACGAGCCGCTGACTTTGCAAGAGCTGGGCGACGAGTTCGGCGTGTCGCGCGAGCGCGTGCGGCAACTCGAGGCCCGCCTGACCGGCAAGCTGCGCGAGTACTTGAAGGAAACGCTGGGCGACGCCGTCGAGCTGAGCTAGCGCATGCCCGCAAGCACGGCGTACGGTACTTTGTACCTGGTGGCGACGCCCATCGGCAATTTGGGCGACATGACCGAGCGAGCGCTGGCAACGCTGCGCCAGGTTTCGCAGATTGCGGCAGAGGACACCCGGCGCACGCGCGGCTTGCTGTCGCACTTCGGCATCACCGGCAAGGAGCTGCACACGCTCGACGCCAACGCTTCGGAGCGCGCGGTGCTGCGCATCATAGGCCTGCTCAAGGACGGGCAAGACGTGGCGTTCGCGACCGACGCCGGGACGCCAGGCGTGAGCGATCCGGGGCGCGCGCTGGTGCAAGCGGCGGTGGCGGCCGACGTGCCGGTGGTTTCGTTGCCGGGCGCGAGCGCGGTGACGACGGCGGTGGCGTTGTCAGGGCTGGTGGCGGGGCCGTTCCTGTTTTTGGGCTTTCTGCCGCGGCAGGGCAGCGGGCGCAAAGAGCTGTTGCGACGCATCGAGCACGAGACGATGCCGGTCGTGCTGTTCGAGGCCCCCCACCGCATGCAAGAGACGCTGGTCGACTTGGCCGCGCACTGTCCGGACCGTCTCGCGGCGGTGTGCCGCGAGCTGACCAAGCTGCACGAAGAAGTATTGCGCGGCTCACTCTCGCAGTTGGCGCAAAATGAACGGGAGTGGCTGGGCGAAATCGTGGTCGTGTTGGGTGAAGCGGCGGCCTTGCCGGCGCCAGGCTCGAGCGACGAGGAGCTACGGCAACGCGCGAGCGCGCTTTTGGCGGGCGGCGCCACCGTCAAGGCCATTGCCCAGCACTTGTCCGAGATCAGCGGGCGCTCGCGGCGCGACGTCTACGCGCTGGTGCTCGAGCTGAAGGGCGATTAGCGCGAAGCGCGCTCGGGGGCGAACGGCGCCAGATCGAGCGGCGGCTTTTCGCCGACCACACAACTTGCCACGATGGCCGCCGAAATGGGCGCGAGCAGGATGCCGTTGCGGTAGTGCCCGCTCATCAAGATCAAGCCTTCGGTTTCGCTCGGGCCGAGCAGGGGTAGCTCGTCGGACGTGTACGGGCGAAAGCTGGACCAGGTGGCGCTGAGCTCCGCCTCCGCGAGCGCCGGCACCAGGCGGATGGCGGCGGCCAGCAGCTTGGCTACCGCTCCCGCCGTGACCTCGCGCCGAAAGCCGACGAACTCCAGCGTCGAGCCGATCAGCAGCCGGCCGTCGGCGCGCGGCACCAAATAGCAGTCGGGACCGAACACGATCGAGTCGAGCACGGGCGAGCTGGTCTTCAGCTCGACGATCTGCCCGCGCGCCGGCACGACGCGCGGCATCGACACCGCGCTTTGTCCGTTGGTGAGCAGGCTGGTCCAGCTGCCCGCGGCCAGCACCACGTGGCTGCCCTTGACCAGGCTACCGTCGTCGAGCTCGACGCCGACCACGCGCCCGCCCTGCTCGGCGATGCGCTTGACGAACGAGCCACTGAGAAAATGCGCGCCCCGCTTTTCGGCCGAGATGCGCAGCGCCGACAACAGCGCGCGCGGCTCCAGGGTGGCGTCGTCTTCGAACCACAGCCCGCCCGCCAGCTCCGCGGACAGCGCGGCTTCACGCCCGCGTAAAGCCGCGCGGCTCAGGCGAGCGAAGGGCAGCTTTGCCCGGCGCTGCCAGCCGAGCTCGCGTTCGAAGCGCGCGACGTCGCCGGCGGTGTAGGCCACCTTCAGCACGCCCGAGCGCCGGTAGCCGATCGAGATGCCGGACGTCTGCTCCAGGTCTTTGACCAGCGCGGGATACAGCTTGCGGCTCAGCAGGCCCAGCTCGGTCATCGGCCCCGGATGATGCGACTCGACTTGCGCGCCCAAGATCCCGGCGGCGGCGCTAGACGCCTCGGCACCCGGCACCGAGCGCTCCAGCACCGTCACCGCCACGCCGCGTCGCGAAAGCTCGTGCGCGGCGGCGCAGCCCATGACGCCCGCGCCGATGATCACGACCGAGCGCGCGGACGCTTGCGGCGCGCGGCGACGGACTGGGCGTTGCTTGGATTTGGCGGTGGCGGCGCGGGTCATGACCCAGCGCTCTTGTTTCAGTCGGCCGCGGGACGCAAGAGGCGCCTGAGCCCGATCAGATTGAACGCCGCGAAGCCGACCAGCAGCGCACCCAAGCCGAGCGTCCAGCGCGTGCTGGCCGGCGCCTCGCCGTCGATCAACAGCCAAGAGTCGCTCGGCAACGGCGGTCGGCCCGCTTCGGCGATGGCGGAGCCGAGCTGCGACAACCGCACGCCACCCTGGCTTGCCGGCACCAGCCGCCCCACGAACGAGGTCGGTGGCACGAAGCGCTTGTGATCCGGATCGTCGTCGTCGCGCGGCACGCGCACCTGGACCCAGAGCTTTGGCGCGCCGCTCACCCGCGACAACCGGTACGAGTCACTCTCGAGCGGCCGCCGGTAGGCGATGGCGCCTTGCGCTTCGAGCTCGCCTTCGCCCTGCACCCAAGTGTTGGCGTCACCCGCCGACGGCGCGAAGCGCGACAGCTCGCCCAGCCCGTGCGGGGGCTTGGCCGAAAGCGAAAACGAAAGCTCGCCCCGAAGCGCGGCGGCCAGCCCGAGCGAGGCGAGCAAGGTCGTGCTCATCACGACCAGGGTGAGCCGGCGCCAGGGGCGTCGGGGGGGAGGTAGCGCCTCCAGATCGGCGTCGGGCTGTTCGCTCATGGGCTGCCGCACGGGGCGAAATCACGGACAAGCCGTTTTCCCGCTTGTTCCCGCCGCCGTCAAAGAAGGAAAGCCGATCGGGCCCGCCGGAAACGGGGCCGGGGCCCGCCTGGCATATATAACCTATTGAAATAGCAAAGGTTTCTAGAATCGGGCTGAACTTTGGTGTGAAAGTTGGATTAGTCTGTGAGGTCGCCATGGCCGTCGCCTCCAAGAAAATCCTGTGCCCGTCGTGCGGCTTCTCCAACACCGCGCCGCTCGCGAACAATCGCTGCGTCTCGTGCGGTGCCAAGATCGAAGACCTCAAGCGCACCCTGACCCGCCAGGAAGAGCTCGAGCGACGCTACCAGCAGGAGGGCTTCAGCCTGCCCTGGTTCGGGGTGTCGATCGGCATCATCACGGTCATGACCGCGGCGCTGGTGATGGGCTTGCCGATGGTGGTGCCGCTGTTCGACTTCGAAGGCTCGGCGGGAATGACCGTCGCGATTCCGGTTTGGTTCTTGGGCGGCATGCTGATCGGCTTGGTCTCCCCCGGCCGCACCTTCATCGAGCCGATGGTGGCGGTGTTCTTGGTCGCGCTGCCGACCGCCTTCCTGCTGCACAGCGGGCAAACGGTGAAGACCATGCCCGCGTTCATGTACGCGCTGATGGCGTTCCTGGGCGTGGTGTTCACGCTGATCGGCTCGTACATCGGTGAGCGCATCCAGATGGGTCCGCCTCCCAAGCAAGCAGAGTGATTCGTCTGGCTCGGCTCGCGGCGCTGCTCGCGCTGCCGTGCTTGCTCGCTTGTAGCTCGGGTCGCGACGCCGAGGAGCAGAAGAGCGCGGCCCAAGTGGCGCGCGCGATCGAAGTGCTGCGCAACGCGCCCAACCAGACCAAGGCCGGGCCCCTGGCGGAGCTGGGCAAGCTGAGCTGCGTCGGCCGCGACGTCTGCGCGACCCGGGACGCCTGCCAGGTTGCCTACCGGTTACACGTCGACGCCCTGGCCTTGACCGAAGTGGCCAAGGAGCAGGTGGCCTTTCGCGACAACCGCAACGCGGGAAAGCTGTTGATTTCCGCGGAGCAAAAGCTGAACGAGGCGGGCGTTCGGGTGGCCGACTGTGTGGAGCGCGAGGCCGCTTTGCGCCGTCGCTACAAGCTTTAGCCCCTCGGAGCGGCCCCGCCCCCGGGAATGTGCGCGTGCTGCCGAGACCCTGTGCTAAGACCCGGCCGCCGTGTTCGAGGCATTAGCAAAAGGATTTCGCGAGGCGCAAAACCGCCTCGCTGGGCTCACCGAGCTGAACGAGAAGAACATCGATCTCGCGCTGAAAGAAGTGCGCGTGTCGTTGCTCGAGGCTGACGTCGAGCTGGGCGTCGTCAAGCGCTTCCTCGAAGCGGTGAAAGAGAAGTCGCTCGGCACCACCGTGCAGACCCGCGTGAAGCACGCCGGTGAGACGCACAAGGTCAGCGCCGGTGAGCAGTTCGTCAAGATCTGCCACGACGAGCTCGTGAGCATGATGCATCACGACGGCGAGCCGGTGAAGCTCGCCGACAGCGGCGTGACCGGCATCATGATGGTGGGCTTGCAGGGCTCCGGCAAGACGACCACCGCCGCCAAGCTGGCGCGCTGGCTGAAGAAGCAAGGCAAGTCGCCGCTCCTGGTCGCCGCCGACATGCAGCGACCTGCCGCCGTCGATCAGCTGATGGTGCTGGGCGGGCAGATCGAGGTGCCGGTGTTCAACATCGCCGGCGCCGCGCCGCTGGCCATCTGCGAAGCCGCCGCCGCCGAAGCCAAGAAGCTCAAAGCCGACGTCATCATCTACGACACCGCCGGTCGCTTGGCGATCGACGAAGTCTTGATGGAAGAGCTGGGCGCGATCAAGGCGTCCGTCTCGCCCGACAACATCCTGCTCGTCATCGACTCGATGATCGGCCAGGACGCGGTAAAAACCGCCAAATCGTTCAACGAGCGCCTGGGCATCAGCGGCACGGTGCTGACCAAGCTGGACGGCGACGCCCGCGGCGGCGCGGCGCTCTCGGTCAAAGAAGTCACCGGCGCGCCCATCGTGTTCGTGGGCATGGGCGAAACGACGGACAAGCTCGAGCCGTTCCGCGCCGAGGGCATGGCCTCGCGCGTGCTGGGCATGGGCGACGTCGTCGGCTTGATTCAGGACTTCGAAGAAGTCGTCGATCAGAAGCAGGCGGAAAAAGACGCCATGCGGATGATGCAGGGCGAGTTCACGCTCGACGACTTCCTGAATCAGATCCGCATGATTCAGAAGATGGGCTCGGTCCGCGATCTGATCGAGAAGATTCCCGGCTTGTCCAGCATGCTGCCGCCCGGCGCGGCCGCGCAGGTGAACGACAGCGAGCTCAGCGACGCCGAGACCATCATCTTGTCGATGACGAAGTTCGAGCGGCAGGATCCGCAGAGCTTGATCCGCGAGCCATCGCGCGTGAAGCGCATCGCCGGCGGCTCCGGCCGCACCGAGCAATCGGTGGGCGAGCTGGTGCAGAAGTTCCTGTACATGCGGCAGATGATGGGCAGCATGGGTGGGATGGGCGGCGGCGGCGGTGGCGGCTTGTTCGGCGGCCTGCCGGGCATGGGCGGCCTGGCTCGCAACGTGCGGCGCGCGATGAAGAGCGGCAAAATGCCCGAGGGTTTTCCGCAAATGCCAGGCGGCATGCCCGGTTTCCCCGGGATGGGTATGCCCGGGATGGGTATGCCCGGCATGGGTATGCCCGGCATGGGTATGCCCGGCATGGCCGCCGGACCACGCACTCCGACGATGAAGGCGCTCAGCGCAAGCGAGCGCAACGCCAAAAAGAATCAGCGCAAGCGCGAGCGAGACGCGCGCAAGAAGGGAAAGAAGAAGTGATGCGAATGCGAGCTCTTGCAGTTGGGCTGGTGGCGCTTTGCGTTGCCGCCGGTTGCGCCCAAGCACCCGCCCCGGAGGGCGAAACCGAGAAGCCCGAGCTGTCACCTCAGCTCAAGGCGCTGGTGCTCGACGAGACCCCGACCGACATCGCGCATCCGCTGTACATCGACTTCAACGGCCGCGCGGAGCTGATCGGCTACGCCATCGATCCCGAGCCACAGCCGGGCCAGAAGCTCGCGCCCGGCAGCCAGCTGTCGCTGAAGCTGTATTGGCGTTCGACCGGCAAGCTCGACCCGGGCTACGTTCCGTTCACCGAGCTGGTAGCGGCCGGCGGCGCGCGCGTCGAGGTCGACGGCACGGGCCCCGTGCGCAAAGGCGAGCTCGTTCCCAGCAACTGGGAGCGAGGCAAAGTGTACGTCGACGAGCTTTCGTTCAGCGTGCCGCCCGATCTCGACACCACGCGCGTCTCGATCGTTGTGGGCTTGAAGACCGAGCCGGTGGCGCCGGAAGCGCCGGCGGCCGAGCCCGAGAAAGCCGACAGCAAGAAGGCGGACAAGAAGGTCGACAAGTCCGAAGAAGGCCATTTCGGGCCGGTTTACCTGAGCGTGCTCAGCGGCCCCGCCGACAGCAAGCACGGCGGCGTGCTCACGTCGGTCGAAACCGTTCGCGTGCCCAAGGACGACAAGAAGCAGGCCGGTGCGCTCAAGCGGCTGCCCGCGGGCAAGCCCGTCTCGGCCAAGCCTGCTGCGCGTCCCCTGCAGCCCACCCAGTAGTCGTGCGGGGCTCGCGCTCGACGCGTTTGGCGGCGGCAGCTCCTAGGGCAGGCGCCGTCGCGCTGGCGGCGGCGCTGCTGTCGGTCGGCTGCGCCAAGCGCGAGCCGCTGCCTGCGGGCAGCGAGCTCGCGGCGCCGCCCGCCGACATGTCGATCAAGCTCGGGGTCGAGTTCGCGGGGGCGGTCGAGCTGCTCGGGGCCAAGGTGACGCCCTGCGCGGGTCTCAAGCCGGGCAGCCGTGTCGAGCTGACTTTGTATTGGCGAAGAACGGGCCCGCTGCCGCGCGGCGTGAGCCTGTTCACCCACGTGCTGGACGACGCCGGCGAGCGCGTCCTGAACCTGGACGCCACCGGCCCGCTGCGCAAGCTTCGCGGCAGCGAGCCAGTGTATCCGCCCAGCGCTTGGGAAACGGGCAAGGTGATGGTCGACCAGGTGGCGTTCTGGGTTCCGGCCAGCTTGCGGACGGACGGCATGCGCGTGGTTTGTGGGCTTTTTCAGGGAGAAGAGCGGCTTCCCATCACGCACGGGGCGGCGCCCGCCGGGCGGGCCGAGGTCGTGCGCTTGGCGGTACAGCGGTCGCCCTCGCCGTCAGCCGGCGCGTTACCCACGCTATGGGTGCCACGCAGGTTGCCGACGGCGCCGATCGTGATCGACGGCCAGCTGGACGAGCCGGGCTGGGCGCGCGCTGCCACGACCGGTCCGTTCGTCAACGTCGGCACCGGTGAAGCGCCCACCCCCGACGAGCTCGCGGGCAGCGCCAAGCTGCTGTACGACGACGAGGCGCTGTACGTCGGTTTCGAGGTGTTCGACGACGACTTGCGCGGCGGCTTCGATCCCGCACGGATCGATCCGCATTTGTGGCTCAAAGACACGGTCGAGCTGATGATCGACCCGGACGGTGACGGCGACAACCGCGACTACTACGAGATCCAGGTCGGACCTCAAAACCTGGTGTTCGACTCTGCGTTCGACGCCTACAACCAACCGCGCGTCGAGCCCGACGGCCCCTTCGGTCACCAAGAGTGGTCGGCCAAACTGCAGAGCGCGGTGGAGCTGCGCGGCACCCTCGACGACGCACACGAAGACGACGGCTACGTGGTCGAGATGGCCATTCCTTGGGCTTCTTTCGGCAAAGCCAAGCACGCCCCGCCGCGCCCGAACGACGTCTGGCGCATGAATTTTTACGCCATGCAGAACAACGGCGGCGTGGCCTGGTCGCCGATTTTGGGCCAGGGCAATTTCCACAAGGCGGCGCGCTTCGGCCGGGTGCGCTTCGTGGGCGCGACGATCGGGCGGCACTAGCCCGCAGCCGCCGAGCGACGGCGTGTTGTTACGCGCTTCGGCCGGGATCCGAGCTCCGCGCGCGTCGCCGGCACCGGAGTCGTTGAAGCAACAGCCCGAGCATCAGCCAGCTCGAATTGACAGTGCTCGTCCCAATTACGGTGCAGCCACAGTCACCATCGCCGCGGACCGGGGCGTCGTCTCCGACGACACCGCCCGGTGCGTCACCGCCCGATGCCTCACCGCCACGCCCGCCCTCACCGCCACGCCCGCCCTCACCGCCGCCGCGGCCACCCTCACCGCCCGCTCCCGCTTCGTTGCTCGGCACGCACTGCCCCTCACGACAAGCTCCCTCGTTGCACGCCGACCCATCGGGCTCCGGAAGCGCGTGGCACTCACCCGTCTCTGAGTCGCACTGGGCGCTCCCGACACACGGGCCCGTTGGCTCACAGCTTACGGCAACGCCGCTACGGCATGCGCCAGCAACGCAGCTATCACCCACCGTACAAGCATCTCGGTCGTCGCAGCTAGGGCCCGTCAGCAACGCACAAGCGCCGTCCACTTCGGCGCCGCCGGCGACGGTACAGGCGTCGCAGCTACCAGCTGCGCAGGCCGTGTCACAGCACACACCATCAGCGCAGAAGCCGCTATGGCATTGCACTCCAACCGTGCAGTCTTCGCCAAGCTCGGACCGGCTGGGTAGGTAGAGGTCCACGTTCGAAACGAAGGCTCCTCCGTCGAAACCGCCGGCAACCAAGACTTGCCCCTCGTCCAGCAACGTCGCGGTGTGCACGTAGTGGGCATGGGCCATGGAGGGCTCGGCGTGCCAGGTGCCGCTGCTCGGGTCGTAACGTTCCACGGTGCTCAAAAAGGTCGGACCGCTATTCGCGGCGCCGCCGACCAATAGGACACTGCCATCGAGCAAGCGCGTGGCGCTGGGCTCGCTGCGCTTGGCGGAGAGAGAGCCGGTTGTCTGCCAGGTATTCGTTCGAGGATCGTACAGCTCCGCGGTCGCGAGATCGCCGCCGGCATTGTCACCGGCGGCCACCAAAACCCTGCCGTCCGCGAGCAGCGCGGCCGCGTGATCTCTGCGTGGTTGGCTCAACGGAGCCGCGTCGGACCAGGTGTTGGTGCTGGGATCGTACAGCTCACAGCTGTCGAGATACAGAGTAGGAACATTGCGAAGCCCGCCCACCACCAGGACCCTGCCGTCGGCGAGCAGAGTGGCCGTATGCTCATAACGGGGGAAGGCCAGTGCACCGGCTTCTGCCCAGGTATGAGTCGCCGGATCATAGAGCTCGGCGCCAGCCAAATTCTCGCTGGACGAGGCACCGAAACCGCCGACGACCAACAGTCTGCCGTCCTGAAGCAAGGTCGCCGTGTGCTGAGCGCGCGGCTGGAGGAGTGAGCCGGTGTCGGTCCAAGCGTCGTTGGCGGCATCATACAGCTCGGCGCTCGAGAACCGACCTGAGGGATCCTCGGCGTCGGGGCCCAAGCCACCGGCCACTAGAACGGTCCCATCGAGCAGCGCGCTGCCGGTGTGACTCATCCGGTCATGGTGCATCCCCGCTGACGGAACCCACGTGTTCGCGGCCAGGTCATACAACTCCGCGGTGCTCGTCGAGGTGGAAGGCCCGATTCCTCCGGTGACGAGGACTCGGTGATTCGGTAGTAATGAGGCGGCATGAAAGCCGCGCGCCACGTTCATCGGCGCCACCGCGATCCACGAAGACTCGACGATCGGAGTCGCGCTGGTAGCTACCGGCTCACCGTCGCCCCGTTCGAGGCAGGCATTCAGCGACAGGGCAAGCAACAGCGTTGCCCCGATCGCGGCTACGCGTTCAGAAGGTCGACTACGAAAGGTCGCCTGTGCAGCTTTCATGCTTGGCGGGCATCGCTAGCATGGCCGGGCCGGCGTGAATTGGACGTGCTTGCGGAAGCGAGCCACCGCGCTTGCCGGGGGGTCCCTGTCGGATCAGTAGAACGACCCCCCTTGATAGCTCTTGGGCACGGGAGCGGCGTCGCGAGCGTCGAAGCGCAGGACCGGGCCAAAGCCACCCGGCGATAGGTAGACGTACTGGCCGTCGAAAGTGGCGCCGCTGAAGCGACTCGCGTTGGGAGCCACGCGGTTCAAAAACACGCTTTCCCAAGAGCCTGCCGCGTCGAAGCCGGCCTGGGTGTCGTAACGCAGAAATGGCGAGCCGTTGCTGGGCACGAGATAGAAGTAGCGCCCGTCGAACGCGCC
>JBEQSW010000243.1:0-3244 GCA_040348565.1 Myxococcales bacterium
GCTCTTGGGCCGCACCTCGACCAGCCCTTCGTTCTCGAGCTCGAAGTACGCTTGCAGGACCGTGGCGACGCTCACGCTGCGCTCGCGTGCCAGGCGCCGCACCGAAGGCAACCTATCGCCAGCGCGCAGCTGGCCCTTGGCGATGCTGGCTCCTAGGTCGTGGGCCAGGCGCTCGTACAGCGGGGATTCTGCAGCAGCGACCATGGGTAGCAGTGTACTGGTCGGGTAAGGTGCGTACCAGCACAGATTGGTGGGGATTGCTGGAAGACAGCTCGATGCTGTACTGGTTAAACCGGTTCAGGAGCGGCCTGTTGCAGCCTGTGCTGCGGGAGCCGCTCCGTTGCCTGTCGATGATGATATTGAACGACTATTCGTCGGTCGTGCCCCTCCTCCCTTAAGAAAGACGAGCAAGATGAAGGCTAACAACGGTCTTTTGGTTCTGGGTCTGTTCGCGATCGCGGGCGGCGTCATTGTCTCCTGCGGCGGATCTGACGACAGCAACGACAAAGGCAGCGCCGGCAGCAGCGCGAGCGCCGGTACGACCAGCAAAGCCGGCACCACCGGCACCACCGCCGGCACCTCCTCGTCGTCGGCTGACACGACCAACAACGGCTCCGGCGGCAGGCCGAGCAACAACGGGGGTACCTCGAGCAACAACGGTGGCACCTTCGGCAACATCGGCGGCTTCCCGGATTTTCCGGGCTTGGGTGGCGCCTTCGAAGTTCCGGCCTGTCCCTCGGGCACCATGAACGGCTCGGCCTGCACCGCCGCGCAGGGCGCCGCGAACGCGTGTCAGCTGAATGAAACCACGTACTGTGGCTGTCAGAACGACGCCTGGTTTTGCATCGACACCAGCGATTTCGGCGGCGGCGGCCAAGGCCCGACGCTCGGACAGGCGACCTGCCCGGCCAGCCCCATGACGGGGGACGATTGCACCGGTCTAGGCCTCTGCACGACGCAAGACACGTGCGTTTGCTACATGAGCACGGTCACGTGCCGTTGATGCGCTCGTAGCGCTCAAGCCGTGAGCCGCTCGAAACCAAGCTCGAGCGCGCGCGCGACCAGCGCGGAGTACTCGGCGTCGTCTTGATGGCGACGCCAAGCTCCGCGCTTTTTCATGTCCGAAATCGTGTCCCGCGCGCCGTCGACGAAGCCGATTTCGCAGCGGAATTCCGGTACCGCCGCCTTGGCCTTCAGTGAGCTGTACGCGCCGTGATAGCGCGTGATCTCGTTCAAGAACGAGAAGCGCTCGGGGTTCTGGGCGACGACCCAGCCGGCCGGCACCAGCACCACTTCGGCCTTGGTGCCCAGCGCCTGGGCGGCCTCGCGGTAGTAGTCGCGCCAGGTGAACACGTGGTCGCGGGTGGCATTGAAGGCCTCGCCGAAAGTCTTGGGGTTGCCAGCGGCGTACGCAAACAGGCGACCGACGTCGTGGCGATGGGTGGCCTGCCATAGGCCAATGCCATCGCCGGCTAGCAGCACCGGGAGCCCGTGCTCGACGCGATCCCAGACCACGCTGTCGAACTCCATTTGATCGATGAGCGAGGCGCCGGGGCCGTAGGTGTTGCTGGGGCGAATGATGGTCGTCTGAAACCGTCCCGCGGCGGCGGCCTGCTCGAAGATGCGCTCGCAGCTGACTTTGTTGCGCCCGTACTCGCTGATCGGCAGGGCGGGGAAGCTTTCGTCGATCAAGACGTGGGGCGGAATTTCGACGCCGTACGTGCACACGGTGGAGCAGAAGACGAGCTGAGCCGTGCGCCCCCCGAAGGCGCGCACGCTGGCTTCGGCTTGCGCGGGGGTGAAGCAGATCATGTCGATGACGACGTCGAAGCGCTCCCGCTCCAGGCGCTGCTCGAACTGTGCGGGCACGTTGCGGTCGCCAACGATGGTCGTGATCTCACCGACTTGGCTGTGACGCTTCGCGCGGTTGAACAGCGTGATGTCCGCGCCGCGAGCGCGCAGGTGCTCCACGATGCCGGTGCTGATCAGCCCCGTGCCCCCGACGATGAGGACTTTCATGACTTGTCCTGACTGATGCGGCTGACGACGGGACCGCTTTGCCCCTGGTATTTGCTGCCGCGCGCGGTGCCATACGGGCGCTCCGCGGGGCTCTTCATTTCAATCAGTACGATCTGGCTGATGCGCATGCCCGGGTACAGCTTGACCGCGGTGCGCCCCAGGTTGGACAGCTCCAAGGTGATCTGTCCTTCGAACCCCGGGTCGATGAAACCGGCGGTGGCGTGGACCACGATGGCCAAGCGTCCGAGGCTGGAGCGCCCTTCCACTCGCGCCACCAAATCGTTGGGAATTTTGACGCGCTCGATGGTCGAGCCGAGCACGAAATCACCGGGGTGGAGGACGAACGCTTCGCCTTCGGGCAGCTCGATACGCTCGGTGGCGTCAGGCGGAATGTTCCGAGGATCCAGGCACGGCAAGCGCGAAGCGCGAAACGCCACGAAGCTCTTGTCCAGCCGTAGGTCGATGCTCGCAGGTTGGATTTGCAGCTCTGGGTCTTCGAGTGGCTCCACCACCAGATCGCCGCGCTTGAGTCGCTCTCGAAGGTCCCGATCGGAGAGAATCACGACTTGGCTTCTATCATGGAAGTCGCGTAGCTTGAGGGGCGCATGGAAGACCCGGAGTTTTCGGCTCTGTGGAGCGCGTTTCGCAGCAAGGATCGCGACCGCGTCATCGTCGGCGTGGCGGCTGCGTTCGCGCACGTTGCGGTTTCGAATGGTCATGTGGCGGAGTCGGAAGCAGCGCGCTTTCTCGACGTCGTGCGCGGCTCGCGCTTGGCCCCGGCGGACGCCGCTACCAGCGCGGACTTGGCGCGTGCGTTCGAGGCGCTCGGTCGCGCCATGCTGGCCCGTCCCGAGGCGGGGCGCGCCGAAGCGCTGCGCGTGCTCGGCGACTTCGGCTTCGACCCGATGCGCAGCGAAATCATCTGGAGCGCGACGCGCTCGGCGCTGGTGGCGGACGCCCAGCTGCAGCCCGCCGAGCAGCGGGCGGCCGGGGAGATCCAGGCCGCCCTGAGAATTCGCGCGCGTTGAGGTCGATTCGACTGAAACATTCTTGAAACTAGCGGGAGCGCATGTATTGAGGGGTGGCAATGCCTGCCTCCGTCCCGCCTCCCGAAAGCGCGAGCACCCTGCCGCTGCAGGGGTTACGAGTCGTTTGCTTCGAGAGCCGCCGCAGCGCGGAGTCGAGTCGCATGATCGCTCGCCAGGGGGGCGAGGCCATCGAGGCG
>JBEQSW010000252.1:0-7481 GCA_040348565.1 Myxococcales bacterium
GCCGGACATGTCGGAAACGCAGTTTGCAGGAGCGCGAGGCCTGCTAACAAGAAGCCTGCCCCGTGTCCAAGGTTGTCTCGCCTTCCGCTCGCCTGATGTTGCTGTTTTGGCTCGTCGTGTCGGGGCTGGTCGTGGCGGCGGTGGTGAAAGGCGTGCGGCAGCACGGGCGCGGTTCGAGCACCCCGACCGCGTCGCCCACGCGCCGCGCGCCGCCTCCGCCCGTTCCCAGCGTCGTCGCCAGCGTGCCGCCGCCACCACCGGCGCTGATCGACGAGTCGCCGGACAACATTCCCGCCCAGCGCGAGATTTTGCTGAAGAACCTGCAGCTGCAGCTGGGCCTGGACGACTCAGCGTTGCAGAAAACGCGCGCCATCTTCGAAGGGTCGCGCTGGCTCGGGCAGGGCAATCCCAAGATCACCCGTCACCCGATGACTCGCGCCGAATGCCAAGCCATCCGCAAAGAGCACGCATTTCGTAGCGGCGACGAGCGGTGCGGCGCGCCCAACATGGTGGCGGTGTTCGACCCGGGCGCCGGCGAAACGAAAGACCGTGCCAAGCTGTGCATCGATCAGTACGAATATCCGAACATTGCCTGCGACTACCCGGTCACCTGGGTGAAGTCGGACGAGGCGCAAAACCTGTGCAAAGCGCAGGGCAAGCGCCTGTGCGACGCGCACGAGTGGGAAGGCGCGTGCGCGGGCGCGCTGCACACCCCCGAGCAGGACTACACCTTCGGCGAGCGCCGTTTGCAGCAAGAGTACCTGCACAACAAAGATCGCGAGATTGTCTGGGCCTACGGCAAAGAAAAGAACCACAAGCTGTGCGGTACCGGCAGCAGCAAGAGCCCCAAATGCTTCGCGCCGAGCTGGGAGCTGTGCGGCAGCAACACCTATCCTGCCGGCTCCTTCCCCGAATGTGTCAGCTCGTTCGGCGTCTACGATCAACACGGTAACGCCGCCGAGCACATGAACCTGCCGCTGGTGGCCGAAGAGCTGGGCAGCCGCGGCGGCACCGGCGAAAACGAAATGAAGGGCAGCTGGTTCATCTTTCAACAGCTCGACGCCCACGCCGACGACTGCCGCTGGCGCGCGCTGGCCTGGCACGAAGGCAAGCTCATGGCCGACGACGCCCACCGCAATTACCACCTCGGCTTCAGGTGCTGTAAGGATCTGTAGCGTCTTGTAATTGGCAGCATGCCAACGACTCCTCACCGCTCGGGCTGCCGAGCTGCAGCCTGAATCGCAGAAGCTTCTGTGCCGGACCCAGGCCACCTTGTTCGATCGAGATTTTTTCACGGGGAGGATGGGAGGACGGGAGGTCGAGACAGAGGCGAGACATTTGGGGGTTCGCGCTGCCGCCAGCGAGTCAGGAGCAGCGTCGCGGGCTCAGGATCAGCGGGCCTGGCCACCAGCTGAAATGAGACCAATGATGAGGGCCGTCCCGTCCTAGGACGAAACTCAGAGGCCCTCTAACGTTCCAAAAGTGAGTTCGGTTCCGAACTCACTTTTGACTTTGGGAGACCCCTCCGGCGCCGGGTTTCGTCCCATCGGGTCGGCGGGCGCGCCCGTCATCAGCGACGGCTTGGCCCTGCGACGCTACGGTAGTTTCTGCAAGAGATCTGCGGCGCGGCAGCCCCAGATGAATGTGCGTCGTGGGCCCGGCTAGTTTTCGAACAGGGTGCCCTGGGTGGGCGCGGTCACGACCGGTGCGGCGACGGGCGGCGGTTCGTGGCTGAGCGCGCGCCGGCCCGAGACGATCACTTCTTCGCGGCCGTCTTCGGTGACTTTGCGGATCAGCCGGTACGTGGTGTTGCCGTCGGCGCGCGCCACTTCGGGAGCGGCGATCAGCAGCTGTAGGTCGAGGCTTTCGCACAGATCGAACAGCGAGCCCAAGTTGTCTTGCGATAGGCGATTGGCTTCGTCCAAGAACAAGAAGCGCAGTGAGCCTGCGCCGCGGCGCGCGCGTAGCAGGTTGGCGTCGCGCTCCCACTCGGCCAGCACCACCATCATCAGCGCCGCGCCCACGCCGATGGCTTCGCCGGTCGACAAGCGCGTCGGGTTGGCGGGCTCCCAGCTGCCGTCGGCCTTGCGCTGCACCTCCACGACCAGCTCCAGGTACTCGCGGTAGTCGAGCACGCGTCCGCCGCCGCTGCGCCCGCCGCCGTAGCGACGCAAGATTTCGCTCAGGGCTTCTTCCGTCGGCAAACTGCTTTGAAACAGCAGCTCCTGGGCGCTGCCTTCCGCCAGCGCGCGCAAGACGGGCTCCATTTGCGCCGAGCGCCGCATTTCGACGCGAATGCCGGCAATGCTACCGAACGACACGCCGTCCAAGTTTTGATTCAGGCGCCGGACCTGCGCTTTGGCGCGGCGCAGCTGCACCTCGATGCCGCGCGCGATGTCTTCGGAAGCGCCGCGCAGATCGGCTTCTTGGTGGCCCAAGCGTTGCTCCAGCACCGTCAAGTGACCGCGCAAGCGCTCGAGCGCCAACAGCGGATCTTCGACCTGGGCGACTTGCGCCGGCACGCGCCGCGCCAGCCACTCGCGCACGCGCAGCCACAGGGTGAGAAAAGCGTCGTCGGCGTCCAGATCTTGCGCGCCGACCTCGCTGGCCAACGAGTCACCGCCGCGCGCTGCGCCCAGGCGATCTTGCAACAGCTCGGCGCGGCTGCGCGCTTCGGCGGCCAGCTCGAGGGCGGTGCGCGGCGCGTCGTGCTCGCTCGATTCTCCGGAGTGCAGCACCTGCGCGCGCTCGGCGTGCTCGCGCAGCGCTTGCCAACGCGCCTGCGCCGGTTCGGCGGCTGCCTGCGCGGTCGCCAAATCTCGCTCGAATTTGGCCAATTCTTGACCCAGCTGGCGCACCCGCTCGCCACCCGCGCCGCGTCGAGCCAATAGCTCGCGTTCTTCGAGGGTGAGCCTTTCGGCCGTCGCCTTCAGCTCGGCCAGCTGCTGCGCGGCGCGCTCCGGGGTGAGATCGGCAGGCACGCCGGAGCTGGACAGCTCCTGCATCAGACGTTCGGAGTGAGCCGCGATGGCGCTCAGCTCGGCTTCGGCGCTTTGCAGCTCGGCGGTGGCTTGCTCCCAGGCGGCTTCGGCGGCCAGCACCTGCTGCTCGGCGACCTCCACTGCGGCGCGCGCACGCTGGTGCTGCTCTTCGAGGGCCGGCGCCACCTGTTCCCGATTCTGCAGAGAGCGTTCGGCATCTTCCCACGCCAGCGCCGGAAGCTCCTGGCTGAGCTGGGTCAGCGCTTCCAACAAGCGAAAGACGCGATCTCGCTCGCTGCCGAGCTCGGCCCGCTCGGCTTCGAAGCGAGCCAGCTCTTCGGGCGACGGCGGCGGAATGCGCAGTGCCTCCAGCAGCGCGCCCAGTCGCTGGCGCTGAGCTTTCGAGCTCGAAAGCTCGGCTTGAGCGCGCTCCAGGTTTGCCAGCTCGGCCGCGATGGTGGCGGCCATTTCGGCGTGGTCGTCGGCCTCCAGCAGGAAAGCCTCGGAAAGCAAGCCACGCTGGCGCGTCGCCAGCGCACGCGTTTCGTTGATGCGCAGCGCCAGCTCCACCACGGACTGATCGAGCGCTTGCTCGTCGCGCGTGAGCTGCTGCTCTTCGGTTTGCAGCAGGCTCTGCTCTTGAGCCGGGTCACCGCGCTCCAGCAGCTCGGCGTCCGGCAGCAGCTGGTCGATTTCGCCGAGGGCGGAGGTGACGGCGCGCAGTCGGGCTTGACGACGCTCCAGCTCCTCGCCGAGCCGCACCGCGTCTTTGCGCAAGTCTTCGATGCGCGCCTCGCGTGCCTTACGGCCCAACGTCGGTCGCTCGGGGCGCCGCGTCACGCGCAGCGCCGGTCCTTCGTTCACGTACAGATCGCCTGCGTTCTCGCTGGCTTGCTGGTTCAACAGCGAAAGATCGGTGCCGGCGGCCAGCAAGCGCAGCTCGGCCAGCTCTCGCGGTTTGCCGTGCAAACGCGCGCTGGCGGCGGCCACGTCGTCGACCACGATGGCTTGCGTGAGAGGGCCGAGCAGCGCCTCCAGGCGCGCCGCTTCCTTGAGGTCGAGCTCTTCGAAACGATTGCCCAGCAGCTCGCCGTCCAGCTCGTCGCGCAATTTGAGCAATTCAGCCGAAAATTGCCCGCCCGTGCCCTCGAGGTGGTTGGCGTCGTGCAGTAGCCGTTCGCGCTCCTCCGTAGCGGACTGGAGCGCGCTCTTCAGCTCTTCGCGCTCGCCGGTCAGGCTGTCGCGCAGGCGCAGCACGGCGTCTCGGGTCGGACTGAACGGACCGGCGCTGGCCGTGATGCGCTCCACGCGCTGCAGGAGCCGCCGGTGCTTGCCCAAATTGGCTTGGGCCTGGGCCAGCCGCTCGCGGGTGCTCTTGCGCTCGGCGCTCACTCGACGGCGTTCGTCTTCCAGCGCTCGCTTCTGCTCCTCCAGCTTCTCGAGCTCGCTGTCGGTGGCGCTCAGACGCGCCTCCAGCGCTTGCAGCGCGCCCGCGCCCGGTGTCACCCCCAACGCCAGCGCGGCTTTGTGAGCGCTCTGTTGACGCTCGGCCAGGCGGCGGTGCTCACCCAGCCGCTCGGTCAAGGCGGGCTTGTCGGCTAACGTCTGCTCCAGCCGGTCGAGCTCACGCAAGCTTTCGCGAGCCAGCTCGTAGGCCGTGTCGGGCGTGGCGGGCCGGCCCAGATCATCCAGCAAGGCCAGGGCCGCGCGCCATTCCTCCTGGCGCTGGGCGGCGAGGGTGAGGGCGCGCTCGCGCCCCAGCCGCTCGGCGTCGATTTCATGCAAACGCGCTCGAGCTTCGTCGAGCCGCGCCGGCAAGTCTTCCGAGCTGGGCGCTTGCCCGCTCAACGTCGCGACCTCGGCCAGCAGCCGCTGGGCTTGTCGGTGCGCGCTGGACCGACGGTGCAATTCGTCGAGCCCGGCTTGCAGATCGGCCAGGCCGAGGGCGGCGCGTTCCTGGTCCTGCCGGGCGACTTCGCGCTGCTTCTTTTGGGCTTCGCGCTCGTTGGCGGCGTTCTGCTTGCGACCGCGCGCTTGCTCGACCAGCGCGGCGGCGGCGCTGCGTTCTTGCTCCACGTCGCGCTGGATGGCGCGCAAGGCTTCGTGGCTTTCGCTGATGCGAG
This sequence comes from Myxococcales bacterium, assembly GCA_040348565.1. GTDB lineage: Bacteria > Myxococcota_A > Polyangia > Polyangiales > Polyangiaceae > PMG-095. The sequence goes on from JBEQSW010000252.1 coordinate 5,105, forward strand.
TTTGCTCGCGCAAGCGCTCGAGCGCTTCGCGTTGCTGGGCCAGCTCCTGGGTCAGCTGGCGCTCGCGCGCTTCGAGCTGCTCGGCGGTGTGGGAGGCTTCGCTCAGCGCTTGGCGTGCCCGCGCCGCCGCGTCGGCGAGGTTCAGCGCTGCCGCGCGCTGCTCGTGCGCACGCTCGCGCGTCGCCTGCAGGGCGGCCGCGAACATGCCTTGGCCGGCGTCGTAAACGCCGGAAATCTCCTGCTCGAGCAGCTGCGCTTCGCTCACCTCGATGCGGGTGCGCCGGCACGCGTTCAAGTTCTCGCGCATGCGGCCGAGCGTGTCGCCGATGCTGACCTGCTCGCGCAGTAAGAACGAGCGCAGCTCGGCGGTGATGGCGCGCGAAATGCCGCCGGTCATGCTGGTGCGCAGCATGTCACCCAGCCGACCGCGATCTTCGTCGCTGGACAGGCGCAGAGCTCCGATGCCCAGCTCGAACAGCGCGGCGAAGTAGTCTTTGGCCGAGCCGAACACCTCGAGCTTGGCGCGCGCGGCCGCGACGTTGAGCCGGAGATCCGCCAGCTCCGGCACCGCTTCTTCCTCGGCGGTGACCACCAACAGCAAATCTTGCAGCCGCACGCCGGGCTGTAGCTCGCTGATGAGAAACGGTGTCAGCTCCAGCGTGGGCTCCGCCTTGCGCGTGAGCAGCACGCCGGCGATCACGCGGCCGCGCTCGCCCAAATCCAGCTCGAGCGCGGCGTATGACGGGCGAGACGGCTCGCCCAGGCGGCCCCAGATGCCGCGGTCTCCGCCGATGGCCGCGGTTTCACCCAGGTTGGTGAAGCGTAGCCGCGACATATCGGGCAAAAGCACGATGTACGCGGCGATCATGACCGTCGTTTTGCCGGCGCCGTTGGCGCCCTCGAGCGCGGTCACGCGTCGATCGAGCTGGTAGCGCTCGTAAAAGACGCCCTTCCAGTTGACGAGCGCGAGCGCGGTGGCCCGCGCGCGACTCATGACGAAGTCTCCGGGTCGTCTACGGAGTTGGGCTCGGGCTCGAGCTCGGGCTCGGGTTCGAGGTCGGGCTCGGATTCGGGTTCGGGTTCGGGCTCGAGGTCGGGATCGGGGGCGGGCGCGGGCGGGGGGATGGGGTAGGGCTCGGGCTCGGGCTGGCGTTCGGTGTCGGGCTCGGGCTCGGAGTCGAGCTGGGTTTCGGTCTGGGTCTCGAGCTCGGTCTCGGTTTCGGTGTCGGGCTCGGAGTCGAGCTCGGAGTCGAGCTCGGTGCGGGCTGCTTTGGGGAGGGTGCGGAGGGCTGGATCGATTTCGCGTTCGGGCTCGGCCTCGAGCTGCGGTCCGGGCAATGAGTCGGATTTGTCGAACGAAGCGCCCCATTCGCTGCCTTCGTTCCATTCCGGTAGGGCTGCCGCCCGAGCGACCGGCGAGGAATCGGAGTCCGGCGAGGTCTCGTGGTCGTCGGCTGCGTCCTCGTCGTCGTCGCCTTCGGTCAACGCCACTTCACCGGATGCGACCAAGCGCGTCAGCGCTTCCATGTCGGCGCCGCTGCCGCGCACGGGCTCGGCGAAACGCATCAGGCTCGAGCGCAGCCGAATGCGCTCTTCGGGCAATAGATCCACGAAGCCCAGGCTGGCCAAGCGCCGAACGGCTTGGCTCACCCCGGAGCGCACCATCTCTTGGGCCACGCGCTCGTCCAAGCGTTTCTTCTTGGCGTTGAACGCCAACATCAGCTGCTCGGTGCCCATGCTGGCCGACAGCTGTGACAACAATTGATCGCGCGACGTGATGCCGCCCTGCTCGACAGTCGCGGGCTCCAAGTACAAAAGGGTCAGGCCTTGACCGACCAGCATCTCGGTCGGCGACAAATGGCGACGCCCGAGCTTGTCGCCGCTGGGCAGCAGGAAGAAGAAGCCGTCGGTACGCTGCACCAGCTCGGCGCCGTAGCGACGATAGAAGCCTTCCAGCTTGGCCTGAGCGTCCGTCAAAAATCCGTACCAAGTCGCGTCTTCGCGATCGATGTGGCGACCGCGTCGCAGCGCCAAATCCACGTCCGGAAACAGCTCGTGCTCCACCACCTGCGCGAGGTCTTCGAAGGTTTGGTTCGTCTCCATGCTCATCCGCGCTGTGCTTTCGTAGCCCGGGGGCATCAGCCCGCGGCGCCGCCCTTGCGAGGCAGGGTCCACTCTTCGATGGCAAAGGCTTCGTCGACCGGCAGCCACGGCCGTTCACGCTCCGAGCGAGTGCGAGCCAGCCGCGCCACCACCTGGGCCACGCGCCCGGCGGCCCGGAAGCGCTCTTCTTCCGGCAGCTCGGCGGTGACTTGAGCCGTGACGTCGCGCAGGCTCGCCGCGCCCGCGTCCAGCTTCTGGCGCACGCTGTCTTCCA
>JBEQSW010000279.1:0-16553 GCA_040348565.1 Myxococcales bacterium
GCGGAGGCCTGGGACCCGCCCCCGCAGGGCGCTCACCGCGCGGGTGCGCGATGTTCACCATCAAGCGACGGCCGCGCACGTCGAGGTTGCGCAGCACGCCGAGCGATTGATTGGCGGCGTCCGCGCTAGCGCACGTGACGAAACCGAAGCCACGCAAGCGTCCGTCGGGACCGAGCGGCAAGTGAGTGCGCACCGGCGCGACCAAGCCGTTGTCGGTGAACAGCGCCGTGACCTCTTGCTGTGTCACGTCGTACGGCAGGTTGCCGACGTACAACGTGCGATCTTCTTGGCCCGCGGCGCCCGGTGGACCACCGCCACCACCACCGCCACCCCCGCTCATTCCCGGGGAATCGCGGCGATCTCCAGGCATTCCGCCTTCTCGACGCGGAGGCTCGGAAGAGAATGGACGTACCGAGATCGGTCGTCCTGCTTGTAATGATCCGTCGAGCGAGTCGCGCGCGGACGCGGCCTCTTCCGACGAAGCGAATGTCACGAAGCCGAAGCCTCGCACTCGGCCCGTCGCGCGATCGCGCGGCAAGCTCACATCGGTTACTTTGCCACCCGTCGCTTCGAATACTTCACGGAGAGCGTCCTCCGTGATCGACTCGGGCAAGCCCGCGACAAAGAGCTTGCGTGCGTCCTCAGTCGCCATCTGATTTAGCGTTCCTATCGTACTGACGTAAGAGCGGCACTTCCGCGCCTAAGAGACAAGAAGGCAAACGGAAAAGCCCGGAGCGGACGATAACTTTCGTGGATTCGGCGTTCAAGTGCCCGGCGCAAACTGGCTGGAAATGCCGGCCAATTGGCCGACGCCAAATCCGCCTTTTCGGTAAGGACGCGGCCAAAAGTGAGGGCAGAGCGCGCGGCTCGACCGGGCCGGGCTAGATTCCCGAGCGTGCACCTTCGCGTCATTTTGAACCCCACCGCCGGCAGCGGCGGCGCCGTTCGCAAGCAGGCAGCCATCGTCCGGGCCCTCACCGTGGGGGGCGCCCCGCCCGAGGTCGTGCACACCGAAGGCCCCGGTGACGCCGGGCGGCTGCTGCGCAATGCCCGGCGAGACGGCGCCGAATGTGTGGTGCTGGTCGGCGGCGACGGAACCTTGAACGACGCGGTGCAAGGCTTCTTGGAGGATGACGGCGGTGTCGCGCAGGGGCCCGACCTGGGGTTGATTCCGTCCGGAACCGGAGGCGACTTTCGGCGCACCTTCGGTTTGGGCGACAGCGTGGAAGAAGCGGCGGAGCGGCTGCTCCGGGCCTCCCCTCGCCCCATCGATTTGGGCCTGCTGTCGGTGACGGGCCACGATGGCAAGCTCGTGCGCCGAGCGTTCATCAACATCACCAGCTTCGGCATCGGCGGCTTGACCGATCGCATCGTCAACTCGACCCCGAAATGGATCGGCGGCAAGGCCGCGTTCTTCCTCGGCACGCTGCGCGCCATGCTCGTTTACAAGAACGCGCCGGTGCGCGTGCGAGTGGACGGCGAGCTGTGCTTCGAGCTGCCCGTTTTCAACGTGGCCCTGGCCAACGGCCGCTTTTTCGGCGGTGGAATGATGATTGCGCCCGACGCCGACCCCTCGGACGGCTTGCTCGACGTCGTGGCTCTTCAAGATCTCTCCAAGCTGCAAAGTGTGGCGTTGTCTCAGCACATCTACAAAGGCTCGCACCTCGGGCAAGCGGGCGTCAGCGTGGCGCGCGGCAAAGTCGTCGAGGCCGAGCCGCTGGCGGCCGGCACGGAGGTGCTGGTCGACATGGACGGCGAGACGCCGGGGCGCCTACCGCTGCGCGCCGAGCTCGCCCCCGGTGCGCTACGCCTGCGGGTCTGAAGCGATCGGCAAGGACTGAAACGCTTCCGGAATTTCTGCGCGCTCGAAGCCTTCACCGCGCGACACCGCGCGCAGCACCCGCCACAGCAAGAACAGCCCCAGCGCCAACATGCCGAAGCATTCCCACTGCGCCGGCGTGAGGAAGAAGTAGCGCGGATCGATGGCGCCCCGCACGTCGCCGGGGATGGGGTCGCGCTCGCGCAGAAAATCGAGCGCGAAGCGAATGGGCGCGTAGCTGGTGCAGCCCAGCGCCAAGAAGAAGCCCCAAGGCCGCGGCTTTTTGGCCAACCACAGGAAACAGATCATGATCGGAATGGTCATCAGCAGCTCGAGCAAGCCGAGGTCGAAGCGAGCGCCGCCCGGATACTGCACCGCCAACCAAGAATCGCTCAGCAGCCCCGGGTGGTCGTGGGCGGTGGCACAGCCCGTGCGCCCGAAGGCCCAGCCCACGGGAAACATCGACATCACGTTGTCGCAGTACGGCAACGTGCGCACTCGATTGCGAAAGCGCCAAATCAGCATGGCGATGATGGCGCCCATGAAGCCGCCGAAGCTCGACAGACCGTCCCACAACTTGAAGATGGACAGCGGGTCGGCCACCAGCCGTTGTGGATAGTAGAACAGCTCGTCGAACACGTGGCCGCCCACGAAGCCGATGCCCACGATCCACGCGATGAACGAAGCCATGACGCGCTCGTCCAGGCCGATGCGGCGCGCGCGCTTGATGGTCAGGTTGGAGCCGAGCAGCACCCCCGTCGCGACCAGCGCGCCGAACGGCTTGATCGAGATGTCGATCGGCGGAAAGCTGCCGAACGAGTGAGCCGGGATCAGCGGCAGCTCGGGCAACGTGAAATACGGGATCAGCGGCGCGTGCATGTTCGCGCCGGAGCCTAGCTCAGGGCGCGGCGGGCGCTATCTCGAGACTGTCGTCTTCGGCGGGGTTTTGCCCCGCCAGCATGCGCGCGGTCAGCCCACGACAGCTCCGTTCGAGGACCACGGGACCTGCCACCGGCTTATCGGGGCACTCCGCGACGGGTAGCGTCGGCTCGAGCAAGGCACGTACGAGCAACAAAGCGCGATTGATGGCGTCGGCTCGTTCCTCGGGCGTAGGGGTGGGAAGCGGTCGCAACGAGAGCGCTTCCGCCAAGCGCGTCCACAGCTCGGGCCCCGCCAGCCGTGCGCGCTGCAAGAGCCCGCGCTGCAAATCCAGCTGCACCTCGAGCAGGGCTGCGCGCGTCACGAGCTCGCGCTGACCCGGCACCTCGTACTCGAGCTGCAGCAGCTTCTTACAGCTGTCCCCCTGACAGGCGCCGCGCGGCTCGCTGAGCCGGAAAGCGAAGATGGTTTCGTCCGCCAGCTCGGAGGTGGGCTCGCCGAAGGTCTTGATGCGCGTGATGCGCGCCGTCCACTCCTTGAAGGTGGCGACGAAGGCGCGACGTTGCTTGTCGGCGGCGGTCAGGCGCGCTTGGGTGGCGGCGATGCGCGCGTCTTCTTCGTTTTGTTGAACGACGCGCAGCGTGCGCTTGCCCTCCAACAGGGTGATTCGGGACCTGACGTCTTCGATGTGCGGGCCGCGAGGCAAAGCGGCGCGGTAAGCGTACAGGTTGGGCAGGCGATCGAAAGCGGTCAGGAAATACTTTTCCTCGGTGCTCACGAACCAGCCGCGCAACTGTTTGGCGTGCGGGCCGTGCGGCACCTCACGCAGGTAGCGATCGGCCGCGCGCAGCCGTTCTTCCAGCGTCGGCGCGATGCGGGCCGTGCGATACAAGTGGTACTCCTCGGGCCGCTCGGTCAACGTGGGCAGCGAAGCACAACCCAGCAACGCCAGCGGCAGTAAGCGCAGCCACGTCGCCCAACGAGCGCTCACGGCTGGCCCCCGGCGGGGCAGAAGTCACACTCGGTGGGCACGCTCGGTGAGCGATCGCTCATGTAGTCGCGAAAGTCGCTGCAGCTGCCGTTTTGCAGGGCGCGTAGGCACACCTCCCCGTCGTGCACCAACGGCACGCAGTCCTTCGGGAACTCGCTTTGCACCAGTGTGTCGGCGCAGGCACGGTCGCAGGCGGCCGTCTTGATGCCACAGCTGCGGCAGTGGTCGCACTCGGTACCCTGCAAGCTCCAGAAGAACGTCTCCGGATCGAGCTCTTGCGGATCCTGCCCGCAGCCGCCCACGTCACCGGGGACCGGCGCGGCACAGAAAGCCAGCGCGATGAAGCCGAGCGCCACTTTCATCCACTGCACGGGCCGACGCTTCATGGCAAATGCTCCCAATCGAAGAACACGCCCACGGCCAGCGACGCGACCGGAATTGCCGTCACGGCCTGCTCGATCGTGGCGGCTCCGTAGAAGAGGCTGAAATCCAGCTCCGCGCCGATGCCGAGGTTGGCCGTGAAGAAATAGGCTCCGCCCAGCCCTGCTTCGAGACCGACCGCTGCGTCGGGCTCGAGCACGATCGGAAAACCGGCGCGCGCGTAGCCCAAGACGCGCGGCGTGAAGCGTCGGAGCAGCAGATAGGACGGCGTTGCCACCTCTTGGCGGATGCCGTCGGTGGCGATCGACAGGTGCACCGCGACTCCGTGCTCGAACCCGTTCGGCGAGCCGAACGTGCGGCCCAGGTGCAGATCGAGGTAAGTGGCGCTGAGCGAGAGCGAGCGCGCGTCGTCGCCGAGCACGCGTCCCAAGCGGTACGGATTGTTGAAGCGCAGCCCGCGCCCCAAATACACGCCACCAAGCCAATGCTGGTACCCGGCGGCCGAGCGCGGCGTGTGCGCCGGCGCCGGCAACGGGGGCGGCGCGAGCGAAGCGGCAGGCTTCTCCGCCGGCTCACTGAACGGGTCTTCGGCGTCGGCCAACGCCAGCCGAGGAGCGAGCAGCAGCAGCGCGACTAGCCCGAACGCGACGGGCTCAGCTCTGGCAGGCTCGCTCGACCGCATCCACCGTTCTCGGAATGTGCGCCGTCAGCACTTCATTGCCCGATTCGGTGACGAGCACGTCGTCCTCGATTCGAACCCCAATACCCCGGTAACGCTCGGCGGGCCCGGTCGCGTGCTCGGACACGTAGATGCCGGGCTCGACCGTCAACACCATGCCCGGCTGCAGCGGGCGCCCCTTGCCGCCTTGGTAGTACGCGCCCACGTCGTGCACGTCCATGCCCAGCCAGTGGCTGCACTTGTGCATGTAGTAGGTCTTGTAGCGCTGCTCCTTCATCGCTTCTTCGAACGGCCCCTCCACGAGCCCGAGCGCGATGAGGCCGCGCGTGATCACTTCCGCCGAGGCCACGTGTACCTCGTCCAGGGTGGCGCCCGCCTTTGCTTTGTCGATCGCGCGCTCTTGAGCTTCGAGCACGATGTCGTAGATGGCGCGTTGCTCGGGTGAGAAGCGACCATTGACCGGAAATGTCCGCGTCACGTCGGAGGCGTAGTACTCGAGCTCGCATCCGGCATCGATCAGCAGCAGCTCGCCGTCCTGCAAGTCCTTGTTGTTGCGCCGGTAGTGCAAGATCGTCGCGTTCACCCCGGAGCCCACGATCGGCTCGTAGGCAGGGCGCTCACAGCCGTGCTTGCGAAAAATCCCTCGAAACAGCGCGTCGATTTCGCATTCGTTGACGCCGGGGGCGGCGCTCTTCATCGCCGCCACGTGGGCTTCGCCGCTGATACGCGCGGCGCGGCGCATGATGTCCAGCTCCTCCGGAGTCTTGAACAGACGCTGCTCGTGCAAGAGCACCTCGGCGTCGTTGATCCGCGTCGGGTAAGTTGGGCCGCGCCGCCCGCGCCGACGCGCTCCTTCCATAGCCGCCAGCAAGACGTCGTCCTGTTCGCGGTGGCGACCGAGCGAGTAGTGGAGCTCGCTCGCCCCGAGCAGTAGCTCGGGCAAGCGCGTCGCCAACTCGGCGATGGGATAGGCCGCATCGGCGCCGAAATCCTTCAACGCGCCCTCCACGCCCGCTCGCCGGCCGTCCCAGGTCTCGCGCTCCGGATCTCGCGGCCGCACGAACAGCACGAACTTTTCCTTCTCGGCCACGCTGGACAGGACGAGCACGCTGTCGGGCTCGTCGAAGCCGCTCAGGTAAAAGAAGTCGGAGCTCTGCCGGTACTCGTGCTCGACGTCGTTGTTGCGGATCGCGGTCGGCGTCGAGAACACCACGAGCACGCCCGGGTGCATGGCTGAGAGCAGGCGGGCGCGGCGCTCGCTGAAGGACTGCATCTTGGCGATACTATGCCTGACCGGCGCCGGTTGGGCCGCCCCACCCGCTTGCTATCTGTCGGAATCATCGAGGTTTCTGGCGACGCGCATTGACTGACGCAGTGCGGCAAGCTACGAGATCGTCGAGCGTGCCCACCGAGCCCCCGCCCTCCAAGGAAAACAAGGACAGCGAAGAGCGCGACGAGAGCCGCGTCGAGCGCGCCCTGCGCGAGATCGTCCGCAAAGTGATCGAGGCCGGCTACGAGCGTCTCAGTGAGGGACCCGAAAATGTCCGTCATTTGATGTCCGAGCTGAAGCTGCCGAAGGAGACGCTCGGCGCTCTGTTCGGGACGCTGGACGACACCAAGAACGGTCTTTACAGGGTCGTCGCACGCGAGGTTCGGGACTTCTTGGAGCACTCCAATCTGGCCGAAGACATCGTTCGCGGCCTGACGGCGCTATCTTTCGAAATCAAGACCGAAGTCCGCTTCATTCCCAACGACGCACGCCCCAGCCGTCCGACACCGGACGTCCGTTCCAAAGTCACGGTCAAGCGGGGCTCGATGCCGCCCTCCGCGCCTGCGGCGCAAGACGGGGCTTCACATCCGGGCCCGTCTGAGAAAGATTCGGACCCTTCCCCGGAGAGTTAGAACGTGAAGGCACTCACAGCTGGCAGTGAAATCGATAGCTATTGCACCCGCTGCCGCATGGATCTCGGTCACCGTATCGTCGCCATGGTCGGCGGCGCACCCAAGCGCGTCATCTGTCAGACGTGCAACTCGGAGCACAACTACCGCGCGCCGCGCACCGCCACGGGACCGTCGGTCGTCATTCGTAGCAAGAAGACGGAAGCCAAACCGAACGCCGCCCAGCGCGTGACTCAGAAGGTTCGCGCGGAAAAAGAGCGCCAGGATACGTGGGCGACGCGCGCGCTCGGCAAGCCGCTCGACGCCTTCACCAAGTACGCCATGACCCACGATTTTCGCGAAGGCGAGCTAGTGATGCACTCGAAGTTCGGCGAAGGTTACGTCGAAGCCGTGCTCGACGGCGGCAAGGTCAGCGTGATGTTTCGTGACGGCGCGCGCACGTTGGCGCACCGCATCGGCCTCGGAGCTTGAGGAGATTCCGCGGGCTTCGCTGCTTTCGAGCGAAGCCTAGCGGCTACTTGCGTCCGCGCTTCGCAGGCTGCGAGCCGCGGCCGCGTTGCTCCACGGCGCGACCGGCGCTAGGTCGCGCACCGCTCGGCGCGGGCCTACCGTTGTTCGCCGGCGTCGTGCGCGCCTCCCAGGGCCGCTTGGGATTTTTGCGGCTCGGGCCTTGCTCGAGCTCGCGCGGGAACGGCGCTTCACGACCGGGACCACGGCCGCGCTTGGCTTCGAACGGCGCGGCGCGACCGGGGCCACCGCGCTTCGCTTCGAACGGCGCTTCACGACCGGGGCTGCGGCTGGCCTTGGCTTCGAACGGGGCTTCGCGGTTGGCGCGACGGCCTCCTTTGGCGTTGAACGGTGCTTCGCCGCGAGGCGCCGGACCGCGCGTGCGCTTGGTTTCGAAGGGTTGAGGCTCGGCGTTCTTGGCGTTGAACCGCTTCTTTTCACGGTGCGCGGCGTTGAACGGTTTGGCCGCCGGGGCCGGCGCAGCTTCCGCCCGGGGCGCGCGCTTGCGATCGAAGCGCACAGGCTCGACGTTGCCGGCGTCAGAACGAGGGGCTCGGGAGCGATCGAAGCGCGCAGGCTCGGCCCTCGCCCCTTCGTGACGCGGCGCGCGCTTGCGGTCGAAGCGCGACGGCTCGACGCCTGCCGCATCCTCGCGTTGGGGGCCGCCGCGTTCGTTGCTCGGGCGCCGCGCCTCGCTCGGTTTTGCTTCGCGGCGTCGAGCCGCCGAGAATTTGGGCTCGGGGCGACGAACGCCCGGCACGCGGGGAGCGTCGCTCCAGCCGCCCTTACCCAGCGCCGGCTCGAAAATCGGCGCGCGCACCTTCTTGGGCACGCCGTAGTCGCGCTTCAGATTGACGAGCTCGTCGACGGTGAGCGGGCGCCACTGACCGGGGCGTAAATCCTCGCTCGTCACACCAGCGTGCGAGATGCGCGCCAGGCGCATGACTGGAAAGCCGGTCGCTTCACCCAGTCGTCGTACCTGCCGGTTGCGCCCTTCGCGCAGCGTGATCTCGAGCCAGGTCTTGTCGCCCTCCAGCCGCAGTACCTTTACTTGCGCGGGTTGGGTCGGCCGACCGTCGATCACGATGCGTTCGCTGAAACGCTCGAGGGCCCGGTCGTCGACGACACCTTGCACCTTGGCGACGTAGATCTTCGGTACACCTTTTTTGGGGTGCGCGAGCGCTTGCGCGAATTCGCCGTCGTTGGTGCACAAGAGCGCACCGCTAGTGTGAAAGTCCAGGCGGCCCACCGGTACCACGCGAGCGCCGGCGTCCTTCAACAGCTCGAGAATCGTGGGGCGCCCCTCGGGATCGCTCAAGGTGCACACCACCCCGCGCGGCTTGTGCAACACGATGTAGATCAGCTTCTCGGCGACGATCTTGTTGCCGTCGACCTCCACGCGGCTGGTACGCGGATCCACCTGCGTCCCGAGCTCACGCACGATTTTGCCGTCGACGCGCACGCGCCCGGCCAAGATAATTTCCTCCGCGGCTCGCCGCGAAGCAATCCCCGCCTGCGCCAAAACCTTCTGCAGCCGTTCCATATTCGAGCCGTGCCCTAGCACGGCAGGCGGCCGTCGGTTCTCGCCGCCGCATTTTCAGCCACAAACCATAGTCACGACGGGCGTGTTCGCCCCTCGCGCATCGAAAGTACGGCGTTCGCGAGCGCAAAGCGCGAGCTGGATCGCCCCCACCCAACCTTGGCGAGAGCAGATCACGATCGGCGCATGAGAGACCGGCCGCAACCAACTCGGCGAGGCCGAGCGCCCGTTGCACCGCAGGTCACGAAAGTCGCTAGAACCTCCACGCAAGGCACGGAGGAGAACCAAGACCAAGAAATCGCGTTAGCGATTTCTTGGACTTACGTGCCCGTCGACCGGCTTGCCTTCGGCTTCGTCGGCCTTCTTCTTCGCTTCTTCGATTTCGGCGGCCTTCTTCTCTTCGGCCTTTTCCTTGGCTTCGATGTCGCGGAGCGCGATTTCATCGCGGTCCCAACGATCGACGCGGCCGTCGAAGTCGAGGTCTACGCCCAGGCGCTGCAGCCGGCCCTCGTCGTAGATTTCCCACTGGTCGGGCTTGCCGTCTTTGTTCGTGTCGCGCTGTGCGCGCGCCAGCTTGCCGCCGACGTAGAACTTCACCTCTTCAGGCTGACCGCGCCCCGACTTGTCGAGCTGCACCTTGGCGATGCGACCCCGCGAGAAGGTGATCCAGGTGTCGACCTTGCCGTCGAAGTTCGTGTCGGCCAGCTCGTTCAGGGGCTCACCCTTGTCGGTGTACGTCCGCATCACGTCTTTGGCGCCGTCTAGATTCGTGTCGACCTCGCGGCAGAGGAGGATCTTCTTGCGATCTTCACCTTCGCCGACGATGGAAAAGACACGGCGAATGTTGGGCTGGGTGGCGCCGGGGCCGCGCACTTCCTGAACCTCGCGGTCGGCGCGGCCTTTGTAGTCGCAGCGCGAAGCGTCGTCGGACGCCACGCCGGACACTTGCTTGTCGGACATTTTGGGGGTGGCTTGGGTGGCCGCTCCGCCGCCACAACCCACGGCCAACACGGCCGAAAGCGCGCACATCGACCAAAGGGGCGTGCTCACTTGTTGGGCTCCTTCTTCTCGGCAGGTTTGGCTTCGTCAGCGGGCTTGCTGTCGACTTCGGTCGGCGTGGACGACGCCTTGTTGAAGTCGGGGCTCTGCGGCGCCGCCGGGCCCTGACGCTCGGGCGGCACGTAACCCGTCTCTTTACAGTAATCGACGGTGGCGCCCGGGTCAGGCTTGCCGTCGTTGTTCACGTCCGAGTGGATCATCGGGCAGCCGGGCTGGGTGTACTCCCACCACTGATCGATGATGCCGTCGCCGTTGGAGTCGCGCTCGCTGCGCGCCAATGCGCCTGCTTGGTAGAAATCCCAGGTGTCGAGCTTGCGGGCCATCGACGTGGCTTGGTCCTTCTCCGTGAGCACGCCCGCCTGATAGGTCTGGATCTCGTCGATCTGCCCGTCGCGGTCGAAATCGTACTCCCGCCGACGGAGGCGCCCCGACGCGTCGTTGTAAGAGAAGGCGTCGATGACGCCGTCGAAGTTCAAGTCGACGGCTCGGCAACTTTCCACGTTGCCCTTGCGCACGATGAAGATGTCAGGGCGGCCGTCGTTGTTGGCATCGATCTTCTCGGCGGCGCTGGCGGTGTCGCAGGCGTCATGCGTGATCGAGGTATCGCGCTTGGTGATGCCGCCCGTGGCGGCGCCGCCGCCGGCTGCAGCCCCGCCGCCGCAGCCCACCAAAAGGAGAACCGTGGCCAGCACAGTCCAACTCCTCGACTCCTCAGTGTTTTTCATCAACTTGTTCCCTAAGCCAGAGCGGTCGCTCAACGGCAGCCTTCGCGTTTTACCTCGACCGGGTGCGCCCGTACAGCCAGGCCCTGCCGCCGTCGAAGCGACCCCAGCTGGGTGCTTCGAGTGGGCACCGCCCCGGGCTGGTCGGCCCAGAAGCCGCTTCCGTTCCGACCGTACACTCGAGGTGATGACGTCGCTCCGTTGGCGCCCGGTAGCTTGGCGGCCCGAAGGCCGACACGCAATTTAGGCGACCGATCTGTTGTCTAACCTTCGGTAGTTATTCGATAATTTTCAAGATTCGCCGAATGACGGGCGTTGACAACATGTGTAGGGGCATCTATTGTAACGGCTGGTAATTCGGGCGGCATGTCACGCAACAAGATCTCCACGACCGTCTACATCACGCAGGAGCAGAGCGATAAGCTGCGCCTCTTGCACGACCGCACCAAGGTGCCGGTCGCGGTGTACATCCGCGAGGGGATCGACCTCGTGCTCAAACGGTACGAGCACGCGTTGCCGGGCCAAATGAGCCTGACGGACACGGCGCCCAAGGCCTCGAAGAAGTAAGCTGCTGGCTCCAACCGGCGGCACTCCGTGCTGGTCGCGCCCGTCACTCGGCGCTAAACAGCCGCGCCCGCGCCTCGAAAAGCTTCGACGCTACCCCCTCCGAGGGCGTGGCTCTCGCGGCGCCTGTCCCCTCCATGCCGACCGACCCCAGCAAGATTCGAAATTTTTCCATCATCGCGCACGTCGATCACGGAAAGAGCACGTTAGCCGACCGCATCCTCGACGTGACGGGCGCCATCACGGCGCGCGAGCAGGTAGATCAGTTCCTCGACAAGCTGGAGCTGGAGCGCGAGCGCGGGATCACCATCAAGGCGCAGTCGGTGCGGTTGCGTTTCCGCTCGCAGGACGGCAACGAGTACCAGCTGCAGCTGATCGACACGCCCGGGCACGTGGATTTCAACTACGAGGTGTCCAGCAGCTTGCGCGCTTGCGAGGGCGCGCTGTTGGTCGTCGATGCCACCCAAGGCGTGCAGGCCCAAACGGTCGCCAACGCCTATTTGGCCATCGAAAACAACCTCGAGGTCATCCCGGTTCTGAACAAGGTCGACCTGCCCTCCGCCGACGTGGATCGCGCGGCCGAGCAGATTGAAGAGGTGGTGGGGATCGACTGCAGCGGCGCGCTGTTCGCCAGCGGCAAGACCGGAGTCGGCGTCAAAGAGGTGCTGGAAGCGGTGGTCGCGCGCATTCCGCCGCCGGTCGGTTCCCCCACCGCCCCCCTGCGCGCGCTGCTCTTCGACAGCTGGTACGACAGCTACCGCGGCGCCGTCATCCAGCTGCGCGTGATGGAGGGCACCCTAAAAAAGGGCGACCGCATCATGTTCATGGCCACCGGCCGGACCTATGACGTGACGGAGATGGGTTGCTTCGCCCCTCACGCCACCGCCATCAGCGAGCTAGGTCCCGGTGAGGTCGGCTTCGTCGCCGCCAACATCAAGACCACCGAGGATACGAAGATTGGCGACACGGTCACGACCTTTCACCGCGCCGCGACCGAGCCGCTGCCGGGCTTTCGCGAGGTCAAGCCGATGGTGTTCGCCGGCTTCTTCCCGACGGACCCCGCCGAATACGAGAACATGCGCGACGCGCTGTCCAAGCTGCACATGAACGACTCGTCGTTCCAGTTCGAGCCAGACACCTCCGACGCGCTCGGCTTCGGCTTTCGCTGCGGATTTTTGGGCTTGTTGCACATGGAGATCATCCAAGAGCGACTCGAGCGCGAGTACGACCTGGACTTGATCACCACCGCCCCGAGCGTGGTCTACCACGCGTACACCAAGACCGGAGAGCTGGTGAAGGTCGACAACCCGTCGAAGATGCCTTCGGTCGGCAATCTCGAGCGCATCGAAGAGCCAATCCTCAAGCTCACCGTGCACGTCCCCTCCGAGTACGTCGGCCCCGTGGTCGCGCTGTGTGAAGCGCGACGCGGCCGCCAGCTTGGCATCAACTACGCCACCAAAGACCACGTCGTCGTCACGTATGAGATGCCGCTGGCAGAAGTGATCCTGGATTTTCACGACAAGCTGAAGAGCGTGAGCCGCGGCTACGCCAGCATGGACTACGAGGTCACGGGCTACCGCGCGGACGAGCTGGTCAAGCTAGACATGCTGCTCAACGGTGAGCCGCTGGACGCGCTGAGCGTGATCGTGCACCGCGAGATCTCTTATCCACGTGGGCGAGCGCTCGCGGCGAAGCTCAAGCAGCTGGTGCCGCAGCAGCAGTACGAAGTGGCAATCCAAGCCGCCATCGGCTCCAAGATCATCAGCCGGGAGACGGTGCGGGCGCTACGCAAGGACGTGACCGCCAAGTGCTATGGCGGCGACATTTCACGCAAGCGCAAGCTGTTGGAGAAGCAAAAAGAGGGCAAGCGGCGCATGAAAGCCGTGGGCAGCGTAGAGTTGCCCCAGGACGCTTTCTTGGCTGTGCTCAAACTAGAGGAGTGAAGATGCAAGGCACGAGCGCGCGCCAGCTGGCGACGATTCAGAAGATTCTGGCGACGGTGAACGCGCAGGCGCCGGAGCACGGCCACCTGGAGTTCGTGGAGACGGTGCCGTTCGGCGCGTCGTTGGTCGTCGAGCGCTATCGCATGAAAAATGGCCTCGCCATCTTGCTGTGCGAGGACAAGAGCGCGCCGGTGGTGTCGGTGCACACCTGGTTCCGCGTCGGCTCGCGCCACGAGCAAGAGGGCAAGACCGGGCTGGCGCATCTGTTCGAGCACTTGATGTTCAACGAGATCGAGGGCCGCGGCGCCGGCGAGTTCGATCGCAAGCTGGAAGAGGCCGGCGCCGAGAGCAACGCTTCCACCTGGCTCGACTGGACCCAGTACAACATCGCCATCCCGAAAGAGCAGCTGGGGTTGGTGCTCACGCTCGAGTCGGAGCGCATGAGCAAGCTGGTCTTGCGCGAGCCGCAGGTGACGAGCGAAAAAGAAGTCGTCGCCAACGAGCGTCGTTACCGCGTGGACGACGACGTCGAAGGCGCCGTCAACGAGCTGTTGTGGGCCACTGCCTTCACCAAGCACGCCTACAAATGGCCGACCATCGGCTGGATGAAGGACATCGAAGGCTTCACCACCCAGGATTGCGAAGCTTTCTATCGGGCGTACTACGCGCCCAACAACGCCGCCCTGATCATCTCCGGCGATTTCAAGACCGCCGACGTGCTGCGCATGATTTCGCAGCGCTACGGCAGCCTGCCAAGCTCGACCCTACCGTTGGAAGACGCGCAGCCCGAGCCGCCGCAAACCAGCGAGCGCAGGCTCGAGGTCAAGAAGGCGACCAGCACCGAAAAGGTCGTCGTCGGCTACCACTGCCCGGCGCTGGGCGACTTCGATCATCCGGCCATCTCGCTGCTGTCGGAGGTGTTGTTCGGGGGCCGCGCCAGCCGTCTGCACCAACGCATGGTGCGCGAGCTGGAGCTGGCGAGCGAAGTGCGCGGCTCGGTCGGCCCGTTTCACGATCCCGGCTTGTTCGAGGTGTACGCGGCCGCCCGCGAGGGCCACACCGCCGAAGAATTGCTGGCCGTGCTCGACGAGGAGCTGAAGAAGGTGATGGACGCACCGGTGACCGAAGAAGAGATGGCACGCGCGTCCGCGCGCTTCGAGCTGGGCCTGCTGGGCGGGCTCGAAACCGCTGACGGCAAGGCGTCGACGATCGGCTTTTACGAGGCGGTGCTGGGCCGGCCGGCGGCCGCGTTCGAGCGCCTGGATGCGACCCGCAGGCTCACCCAAAGTGATCTGCTGCGGGCGGCCCGTCGCTACCTGGATCCCAGCCAGCGCAGCGTGATTTTGGTGCGCCCCGAGTTAGCCAAGGCCGGGGCGGAGGCGGCAGAGTGACGGCCGCCACGCAAGCCGGGCACGCGCCCGCCGACGTTCTGGTCGAGACCAGCCGCGCCTTGCCGCTGGTGTCGTTCAGCATCGCCCTCAAGACGGGCTCGATCCTCGATCCGGAGGGCATGACCGGCGCCACCCGTATGCTGACGCGCTGGATGCGGCGCACCGCCGGTGGGCGCGAGGCTCAAGCCATCGACACCGAAATCGATGCACTGGGCGGAGCCTTCGGTGCCGACGTATCGCCGAGCACACTGGTGTTTCAAGGCACGGTCATCACGCGCTCGCTGGATGGCTTGATGCGCATCGCCACCGACATTCTGGCTCGGCCCGGCTTCGCCGAAGCGGAGCTCGAGCGTCTGCGCCGCGAAACCTTGGCCGAGCTGACCGAGACGCTCGACGACGATCGCGGCCTCGGCCGGCGTTGGTTCCGGCACCGCGTGTTCGGCGCCCATCCCTACGCGCGCTCGGTGACGGGCACCGCCAGCAGCGTGGCCCGCATCAAGCAGGAAGATCTCAAGGCTCTGTACGGCCGCATCGTGCGCCCGGCGAACCTGATCTTCGCGTTCTCGGGCGACATCGACCGCGCACGCGCCGAGCAGTTGGCGGAGCAGGTCCGCGCCGCGCTGGCCAGCGGGCCCGCGCCCGACGACAGCATCGGTGACCCAGCGGTCATTCCCGGGCGCCGGCTCACCCTCGTCGACAAACCCGATCGCACGCAAACGCAAATCTTGATCGGCGGGCTCGGAACCCATCCTACCGATCCCGATCACTTGGCGCTGCACGTCGCCAACACGGTGTTCGGCGGCACGTTCACGGCGCGCCTCACCCAAGAGGTGCGGGCGAAGCGCGGCTGGTCGTACGGCGCCTACTCCAGCCTGCCCATCGACCGCCGCCGACAAGCCTTCAGCATGTGGACGTTCCCCAAGGCGGAGGACGCCGCGCCTTGTATCCAGCTTCAGCTCGAGATGCTGCACGACCTGCGGAGCAAAGGCATCACCAAGAAAGAGCTGGCTTGGGCCAAGAAATACTTGGTGCGTTCACACGCCTTCGCCCTCGACACCGCATCCAAGCGCGTGGGCCTCTTGCTCGATAGCGCCCTGTACGGACTACCCGCCGGCTATTACGAAAACTACATCGAGCGCATCAAGGGCGTTTCCCTCGAAGCCGCCAACGCTTCGGTGGTGGAGCGCTTGTCTGAAGACGACTTGTTGGTCACCGTCGTCGGTACTGCCTCGCAAATTGGCGACGCCATCAAGAGCGCGATTCCGAACCTGGCTTCGACCGAGGTCGTGCCCTACGACACCGAGCCCAGCTAGGGGACGCCGGACACGCCTTCCACGATGTGCAGCGCGCGCGGCGTGAGCTGCCAGGCGAAGTACCGTCGCGGACGCGGATCGGGAAACAACTGGCTCGTCCCGTGATCGAGCGCGGTCACGGGCGCGCCGGCGGCACCGAAGCAGGCCACGCCCAGCTCATCGTCGGTCGGAAGTCGTTCGAACGCGAGCGGCTGGGCCAAGGCGTGGGCCACCTGACCCTCGACGGACCAGCGATCGTGAAAGCTGGCCCAGCGCCGACCGGCGAGCAGTGGCAACACGCGCCGTATGAATCCGGCGCGGAACCGCTGCTCCTGCTCGTCCGAAAGGTCCCAGTGCAGTTGCCCGAGCAGGTTGCAGAACAACACCGACGCTTGCGGGCGCTGCTCCAGCAGCGCATCCAACCCGGGTTGGCCGCTGGTCAGCGGGGCGAGCAACAGATCGCGATGCTCGACCACCAGGTTTGCGCGAGGCAAGCGTTGCTGCAGAAGCCAGCGCGCGACCGGATCGGGTTCCAACACCAGCAGGCGACGAAAGCGCGCCAGGTGCTCGAGCGGCAGACAATGGCCCGCGCTCGGTCCGACCAACACCAGCTCGTCGCCCGCCGGCAAGGTCGCCTCCAACCACCGTGCCAGCGCCGCGCGATACGGCGCCCACAAGGTGCCGCGATAACGCAGCGCCCGCAGGTGATAGACCAACCCGCCCGAGGGCGTGAAAAGTGACATCAGGGCCGGCGATCCTGGCGGTCGGCCCTGCAGCAGTGGCGCGGGGCTAAAACCACCCCAAAAGCCCGGCGTTCACGCCGAAGGCGCGGTACGTGTGGTCTTCCTTCTCGATCGGCGATGGATCGCGCGAGCCGAACATGTCGA
>JBEQSW010000288.1:0-13970 GCA_040348565.1 Myxococcales bacterium
GAGCCCGCGCCGTGCTGCGCGAGCAACTGCAGGAGTACGCGCGATGAGCGACTGCGCCGCTATTCACGAGCAACTGCTCGACGCCGTCCAAAAGCGGCTCGGCGCCGCGCAAAAAGCGCGCTTCGACGAGCACTTGGCCACCTGCGCGGAGTGCAGCCGCATCTTCGAGCGCGAGCGCGCGTTGAACGCCGCGCTGAAGGAGCGCCCGGTGTACGCCGTACCGCCGTCGCTCCAAGCCAAGCTGAACGCCGCGGTGAAGCCGCCCAAAGCCAAACCGCGTTGGGGGCGGCTGGTCGCCATCGCCGGCCCGCTGCTCGCCGCCGCGATGCTGGCCTTGCTCGTCGGACAACGCTGGTTCCTGCCCGATCGCGCGATCGTGAACGAAGCGGTGAACGACCACCTGCGCGTGGTTTACGCCGAGCACCCGCTCGAGGTCGAAAGCGGTGGCATCCATCAAGTGAAGCCCTGGTTCACGGGGCGCCTCGATTTCGCCCCGCCCATCAGCTTCAGCGGAGACGAAGAGTTTCCGCTGGCCGGAGGCGCCATCGGTCTATTCATCGACCGCAAAGCGGCGACCTTCATCTTCAAGCACCGCCTGCACACCATCTCCCTCTTCGTATTCCGCAGCGAAGGCTTGTCGTTCCCCCTCCACACCGACACGTCGGTGGGCCAAAAACGCGCGGCGAGCGCCACCGCGCGCGGCTTCAACCTACTGCTCTGGCGTGAAGGTGACCTCGGCTACGCGCTCGTGTCCGACGTCGACCCGAACGCGCTGGCCCGCCTGGCCGGCAAAGTGGCGACGCATTGAGACGCCGGGCTCAGCTGGGCAGCCCCAGCTCACGCCAACGAACCATTCCCCCCGCCGCGTTGGCCACCTTCTCCAGCCCACCCTTCTTCAAGATCAGGGTGGCCAAGGCCGAGCGCTTGCCCGTCTGACACACCACCACCACCGGCTTGTCCGCGCGCACCTCCGCCAACCTGGCGCGCAGCTCGTCGAGCGGGATGGTCTGGGCTCCCGATAGCGCGCCGAGCTCCCCTTCGACCTCCGCGCGCGAGCGCACGTCCAGCAGATTGACCTCGCTGCGATGGCTTGCCACCCACTCCGGCGCGATCTCGTTGATGCCGGCGTAGGTCGTGATCAACGGCCCCCAGCCGCCGGCGACGGGCGCGTGACCGTCCGTCGGCTCACCGGAACGCAGGTTGGCGGGTAGCGCCACCGCGAGCTGTTTCGGGTGCGGCAGCCCCAGGTTTTGCATGTAGCCGACGAAGTCTTCTTCGCGGACGGTGCCGCCGATACGCGGGTTGTAGCGCCGCTCTTCAGCGATGGTGCTGGAGGTGCGGCCTTCGTAGTCGTGCCCCGGGTAGACGACGTAGTCGTCGGGAAGACTGAAGAGCTGCTCGCGGATCGAGCGAAACAGGCAGTGCGCATCACCGTCCTGAAAATCGGTGCGACCGGCGCCGCGAACCAACAGCGCGTCACCGGTAAGCACCAGCCGGGCGTCCGCGCTCACGAACGACGAGCAGCCGTTGGTGTGCCCGGGCGTCGCCCGAACCTCGAGCGCGTGCTCGCCAAAACGGACTACGCTACCGTGTGAAAGTGGCAAGTCCACGTTGCTGGCCCCATACACGGGCGACAGCCCGATCTTGCAGCCGAACGCGGTCTTCATCAACCAGGCGCCGGTAACGTGATCGGCGTGGCAGTGCGTGTCGAGCACGGCAACCAGCTCGAGACCGAGCTCGCGTATCAGCGCGGCGTCGCGCGTGTGCTGCTCGAAGACGCTGTCGATCAGCACCGCTTCGCGCGTGCGTTCATCGGCCAAAAGATAGCTATAAGTGCTCGAAACTTGATCGAAGAGCTGACGGACGATCATCTACTGTAGGTCGGCGAAATACGCTGCCACGACCTTGGCTACGGCGGTGTTGCCGGCGGTGGTCAGGTGGGGGCCGCCGCCGTTGAACGCGGCACAATTGGGGGCTTCGAATTTCGGGGCAACGAACACCAGTTGCGGCAACTTCGCGGCCGAGGCGGCCAGCGCGGCGTCGAGCTCGGGCGGGATGACGATCGTCTCGTTGGCGACGGGCGGCGTTGGGCACAGCATATTTCCCGGCCCGCGAATGACCGTCATCAAATCGATGCGCTTCAGCGCCGAGTACTTGGCCTGCAGGTTGGCGATGGCGGCGTCGATCTTCGCCTCCCACTCAGGCTGCGTCGTGCAACACGCGGGGTTCCAGCTGAGCACCGTGAGCACGACGTGATCGGGATTCGTCGAGCCGGCGGTGCAGGGCGATGCGACCGGCTCGTTCCAAAAATCGCTGTTGGGGTTGGCCCATTCGGTGATGTAGCCGTGCTCGCGGGCCTTCAGCTGCCAGCGGCCGTCCACGAGGCTGCGGTCCAGCTCGAAGCCAGCTTCGAACCACTCTCGCGTCAACGTCATGGCCGTGACCTGGTTGCACACGAAGCTGGTGGCGCCGCCGGCGTTGGAGCCGCCGGCGTGAGAGCCGCCAGCATTGGAGCCGCCATTGCCACCAGCGCTACCAGCCAGACCGGCACCGCCCATAGCGAGCGCGCCGCCGCTTGGCGCGGTGCCGGCCGCGCCGTCCGTCGAGCCGCCCGCGCCCGACGCGCCGGCGCTGCTCACACTGCCGGCAATTCCAGCCACACCGGCGCCACCCGACGGATTTCCAGCGGTGCCGCCAGCCCCGGAAACGCCCGCCGGGGTCGGGGACGAGCTTGCGCCCGAGCACGCCACCAGCAGAGCCGTAGCGGCGATGGCCTGGAGCGCGGCCACCACCTCCGCGTTCTTGTTCGTGTTCGTGTTCGGGAAAGGCACGGTCTCCTCCAGTCTCGCCGTCTCGCTTCAGCAGGCAACCTAGCTACGGACGCAAAACAAGGTACGACCTCCATCTGTAAACGGGCGATACATTTCGCGCGCGCGTCGCTTTTGGCGCACCAAATGCGCGCGTCAACGACCCGCGACGAACGGCGCTAGGGCTAGGCAAGCCTCCCGGCGCGCGCTAATCTCCGGCAAATTCCCATGAGCTTGATGCGCGAAGCGACGAAGCATGCCTGCCTGTTCGTGTTGCTACTCAGCGGTGCCTGCAGCTCCGGTAGCTCGAAGTCGGATCCCGACACATCGGCCGACGGAGGCGAAGCGACGACGAGCGGCGGCAGCAGCAGCGGCGGCAGCGCCAGCGCCAGCGCCGGCAAGTCGTCGTCGTCCGGTGGCAAAAACAGCAGCGCGGGCTCGACCGGATCAGCCGGCAAGGGCAGCGGCACCGCCGGCAGTCAGGCCAGCGGCGGAGCCCCGCCCGGTGACGGCGAATACCTGATTCCCAATCCGCTGGTCAGCAAGGACAAGACCGTGGACTCCTCGCCCGACGGCGGCGAGGTAGCGTTCGACGGTTTGTGGGACTTCGGCAACACCTGGCGCGCAGGTCCGAAAGGTTGGCTGAAGATCAACGTGGGCAAAGGGCCGACCAAGCTGCTCTTCCTTTGGCATACCGACTCGACGCCTGACTACACCATCGACCCTGAAATCAACTTTGGCGCGCCCACGGCGTACGTGGTCGAAGTGTCACCCACCGGCGCCGACGGCAGCTGGACCAAGGTCGCCGAAGTGACGGGCGCTCCCGACGACGTCACGTACCGCAGCCGCGCTCACAGCTTCGACTTCACCGGTATGAGCTACGTGCGTTGGACCTTGAACAAGGTGGTCAGCGGGCAGGGCAACCCCGACGCGCAGATCAACGAGATCGAAATCCACGATATTTCCAAGGGCAGTGAGGACACCTGGGCCGTCGTCGGCCTCGGGCAATCACGCTCCACCTATCACGGTCATCCGGGCATGTTTCCCGAGCTGATCCACGCGGCGCACCCCGCCTACTACCCCGCTCTCATCGATTTGGCGGAGGCCGGCGGCCAAGCCAAAGATCTCGTGAACAGCATCGACACGTTGTTGGAGCTCAACCCGGACTTCCACTTTTGGATCCTCGCGTACGGCGTGGTCGACGCCGAAAACAACCGCAGCCCCGCCGAGACCAACTTCAAAGCCTCGATGCAAAAGGTGATCGACAAGCTGAAGGCGGCCGGCAAAGTTCCGCTGTTTCCCCGGATCGAAAAGCTGACCGATGGTAACCACACCACCACCAACGACTTCAACGCGGTGATCGACGAGCTCGTGACCGCCAACGACCTTCTGCCCGCGCCGGACCTGTACGCCCTGTTCAGCGAAAAACCCGAGCTGCTTTGCGTCACCGACTGCGAAGAAGGCCACAAAGGCCTCGACTTCTCGCCGGAGGGCGAAACCGCCGTGAACGAGCTGTGGGCCACCACGCTCGACCCGTTGTACGCGCCCTGAGCGCGGACCACGCCCGGCGCGGCTCAGTCGCGCGTCAGCGCGAAGAAGTGGTCGATGACTTGGAAATGGTCGTCGAACAACTGGTCGAGCATGCTGGGAATTTCCGAAAGCTCGAACCAGCGGGCGGCCTGGGCGTCGTCGGCGCCTTCGACGGGCGGCGGGGCGGCCTCGGCCGGTAACACGAAGCGGTGAGCATGAGTGATGATGCGCCCGCGTTGACTGCGCTGTGGATGATCGAAGACGTGGGCGCCCTGAAAAGCGGCGCGTAGCTCGGCCTCCGAGCAGCCAACGCGCGTCTCTTCCTGCAGCTCGCGAATGGCGGCGGTCAACAGCCGCTCCGAGCCGTCCAGGAAGCCCCCGGGGAGCGCCCACAATCCTTTGCCCGGCGCGCGGCCGCGCTGCACCAGCAAGATGCGAGTCCCGGCGGTGACGACGGCGTCCGCGGTCACGAACGGACCGCTGCCGTAACGAGCGCGGCTCTGCTCGAGGGCTGCGAGCTCTTCTTGCAAGCGCGAAAACTCCGGACGGCGCCGAAAAGCGTCCAAAAACCGAGCTACCGGCGGCGGCACCGACTGCGCCAGCGTCGCGTCCAGCTCGCCCGAGTCCGAGCCGAGATACTGACGGCGGAGCGCCGTGCCATCGATCGGGGCTTGGCGCGGCAAAGCGTGCTCTCGCCACTCTGGAAACAGACTCAGGTACGCGCTCGAGTCGTCCTTGCGAAAGCCAATCAGCGCCACCGGACCAGCGCTTTGCAGCGCGACCGCGCGACGCACCGCGGAGGCCCAACGCGCCTCGTCGTAGTAGTCGCGCACCGCCACGAAGGCCAGCCGCGGCCGCAGCTCGGGCTCGAAGCTGTCGCGAATCATGTCGACGCGCTCTTCGACCGTGAAGGGGTTCTTTGCCGAACGTGGCGCACCCGCCGAGCCCAGCACCAAGATGGCGCGGCGCCCTACTTCGAGCGCGTGCGCAACGAGCGCAACGTGCCCAAGATGAAAGGGCTGGAAGCGTCCAATCACCAGCGCAACGTCGGTGGCCTGTGCCGGATCCGTCATAGGATTTCCGTCATACGCCGCGACAAGCTGGCAGGCTATAGTCTCGACATGCCGCCCGTGCTCGCTCCAGACGCTCTCGGGCTGGGGCTGCGCACCGCCCACTACCGGGAGCTTTTGGCGAGCTGGCCCGCCGTCGACTACTTCGAGATCATCAGCGAAAACTTCCTGGGTGAGGCCTTGCCGGCGCGCTACCACTTGGACCAGGTCAAGGAGCGCTACCCGATCGTGCTGCACGGCGTGGGGCTGAACATCCTAGGCCCCGCGCCGCCCGAGCCCGGCTACCTGGATCGGATTGCCTGGCTCGCCGAGCACGTGAACGCGCCATTTTTCAGCGACCATCTGTGCTGGACGGGCGCGCACGGTTACTCCCATCACGACTTGTTGCCAGCCCCCTACGTGCCAGAGCTGGTCGAGCTCGTGGCAGAACGCGCCGCGCTGGTGCAAAAACACGTCGGGCGCCCCTTCGGGCTCGAAAACCTGTCCAGCTACGTCGAGCTTGCCCAGTCGACGCTGAGTGAGTGGGAATTTTACGCGGCGGTGGTGAAAAAGGCCGGCTGTCACTTCATGCTCGACGTCAACAACATCTACGTTTCGAGCCAGAACCACGGCTTTGAGCCGAGCCAATACCTCGACGCCATCGATTTTTCTCGCGTGCTGCAGCTGCACGTCGCCGGGCATACGCGCGAGCCGAACGGCACGCTGATCGACACCCACGATCAGCCCGTCTCCGACGCGGTTTGGCAGCTGTATCGTTCCGCTCAGCTTCGCGCACCGCGCCCCACGCTGCTGGAGTGGGACGATCACATTCCGCCGCTGGCCACCGTGCTTGGCGAGCTCGACAAAGCCCGGCAGCACCGCCCATGAGCTGGCCTGCGTCTCCAGCCTGGCTCGAAGAGCTGCAAGCGCGCTTCGGCGACATGTTGCGCACGCCGCTCGAACGCTCGAGCGGCAGCTTGCGCGCCCAGCCCGACGCCTATCCCGGCGCGTTGCTCGACGAAGCGCTGCCCACCCCCAACCTGACGAGCGGCGAGCGCCTGGCCATCTACAACCGCCAGTACTGGTTTCGGCTGTTCACGGTGCTGCAGCGCGCCTACCCCCTCACCGCGCGGCTACTCGGCTACTGGCGCTTCAACGAGCACGCCGGCAATTTCTTGTTGGCTCGTCCCCCGCGTCACTGGAGCTTGGACGAGATCGGCGCGGGCTTCGCCGACTTTTTGGCGGAGGCGGCAGGCAACGGCAACGCGCTCGTCGACGACACCCGACCCGATCTCGACCCGGACGCCTTGCTCGAAGCCGCTCGCATCGATCTCGGCTACCATCAGGTGTTTCGCGCGCCGGCCGTCGCTCGCTACGAGCCCTCGGCAGCAGACGCAGGCCGGCTTCTGCAGGCGCGGCTCCGCCTGTCGCCCGCGGTCGCGCTGCTCACCGAGCATTGGCCGCTGTGCGAGCTGCGGCGACGCGCCCTCGAAGCCCCCGGCGAAGGCGCGCTGCGACTGGAGCCCCGCCTCGCTCGACCGCGACATTGGCTGCTCGGGCGAGAGGGGTTGAAGCTCGGGTTGGTGCCGCTCGAGCCCCGCGAGCTTCAGCTTCTCGTGCTGCTGGCTGGCAGCACTGTCGCAGGCGCGCTGGGTGAGCTCGAGGAGGCTTGTCGGAGCTCCGGGACATCGCAGGAGCTGGTGGAGCTGCCCGCAAACATTCAGAAATGGCTGGCGAGCAGCGTGCAGCGGGGGGTTTGGCGAGGGGCGGATTTCGCGCCGTAATCTTTCGACGCTACCCGGGCGCCGAGCTATCCTGCTAGCAATAGAATGAACGCCCCTTCGATGGACCACGCGGTCGAAGCCCGAGCTTGCTGCAGCCAGCGCCTGCTGGGCGCGGCGCTCGCAGGGTTGTTGTGCTTGGCAACGGCAGGTTGCTCTAGCAAAGACGAGCCGTCCAAATCCGACGCGACGCCCAAAATCACGTCGAGCAAGCTGGTGGGGGCCATGACGGTCGACGACTTCACGGCCCTGTGCGACGCGCGCGGTGGCACCGTCGAGGTTATGCCCCACTGCGGCGGGTTCGCCACCGCCAAGGGCTTCTCTTACGACTCGACGACCGAATCCTTATCCGAGCATACGTGCGCGGGCGCCAACACCTGCGCCGGCTGGAACTGCGCCATCGTCGACTGACGCGCGGCCGCGCAACGCCTGTGCGCGTATGCGACCTTGGGGCGTCGGTCATGTGCGCGCCGCGTGCGGCGGGTTGCACATCCTCATTGCGAACTGCGGACCGAGCGCGACGCTCGCAGCAGTGTCCTTGGGACTGATGATCCGTGGCGGAGGCCCCGCGACACCTTACTTACCATGCGAAGTCGTCACAGCTCGCGGCGCGGTCTGGAAACCGTCTTGGTTTCCGTGGGTTGCCTCGCCTGCGGCGGGTGGCTGGCAGGCTGTTCCAGCACGGAAAATTCCGACCCAAAGGGTGCGAGCGCCGGCAGCGCGACGGGCGGCGCGGTCGCTTCTGCCGCCGGTACCGGCTCGACTGCTGGCGGCGCTAGCGCCGGCTCTTCGGCGGCTGGCAAGGGCGCCAGCGCGGGCGGGAGCTCGGCGGGCGGCGCGAGCGGCGGCGCCGGTGGCAGCGAAGGTGGTAGCGGCGGCTCTGCCAGCGGTGGCGCGAGCGCGAGCGGGACGGGCGGTGGTGGTACCGGCGTGGGCGGCTCCAACGTGGGCGGCTCCGCTTCCGGCGACCGCAGCCCCGAGGCGACCTGCGCGCGTTGGAAAGCCGACACGGCGAACCTCGACGAAGGCACGTGGAGCGGCTCCGTCGACACTTGCATGGCGGGCGACATCTCCGCCAACGGCCGCGAAAACGCGCTGCGCTTCTTCAACTTGATCCGCTGGCTGGCAGATCTGCCAGCCGTGGTCACCGAAGACTCGCGCAATCAACAAGCCCAAGCCTGCGCGCTGATGATGACCGCGAACAAGATGCTCTCCCATGATCCACCGATGTCGTGGAAGTGCTACTCGGATCTCGGGCACCAGGGCGCCAGCACCAGCAACATCTCCGGCGGCCCCGGCGTCTCCAGCGTGCTCGACTACATGGTCGACACCGGCAACGAGACCACGTTCGGCCACCGCCGCATCATCCTGTCGAACGAGCTCGGGCCGATTGGGCTCGGCTCCGCCGGCAAGGGCGGCTCGTCTTGCATGCAAAACATTGGCGGCACGGGCAAAGCCGGCAAGCCGTGGATGGCTTGGCCGCCGCCCGGGGCGTTTCCGATGCAAGCGTACGCCGACACCTACCGCCGCTCGCTCGACGACACCGGCTGGTCCATTCAAGCCACGACCAAAGCCCCGAAGCTCGACCTGAGCGCAGCCCAAGTGACGGTCACTTCCGGCGGCCAAGCCAAACCGGTCAAGGTCGAGCAGCTGACTGGCACCTACGGCCAGGCCACGGCCATTCGCATCGTGCTGGATGGCTGGAAGGCCAGCGCGGGGTCCACTTATTCCGTCAGCGTCACCGGCACGACCACGCCAATCGCCTATGAATTTCAGCTGGTCGACTGCAAGTGACGCGCAGCTTGGCTGCGTGCTAGACACGTCGCCCCTCCGTGCTGCTCGCCCTGCTGGTCGCTGTCCTGGCTGTCGCGCTCGGGGCAGCTTTGACGGCTGTCTCGGGAGCACGCCCCACCGTGCTCGGCCTGCTGCGCACCTTCGCGGCTACGGCCGCGGCGGCGGTGGTGTTGACGCACCTGCTGCCCGACGCGCTCAGCGGCGCCGGCTTGTGGGGTGCGTTGGCGTTCGTGGTCGGCTTGCTCGGTCCGCTACTGCTGCATCCGCTCACTGAGCGCCTGGCGCTGCGCAAGAGCGAGCTGTCGCCGCGACGGGTCGCGCTCGAGGCGGGTTTCATCGGCCTGCTCGTGCATCACGTGGGCGACGGCCTAGGCATCGGCACGTACGCGGCGCTGCCGGGCGGCGTGCTGGCTCACCTGGACGTCATCTTGGCGCTGATCGCGCACACGGTGCCGCTCGTGGCGGTGGTCACCTTGGCGTATCGCGGTGAATACGGTCTCGCGGTCGCGCTCCGCCGCGTTGCCGCCCTCGCCGTCGCCAGCGCGCTCGGGGTGGCCGCTTCGTTTGCAGTGCCGGGCCCGGCATTGGCCTCGGCGGCGGCCTGGATCGGCGCGCTGGTGAGCGGCGTGCTCCTGCACGTGGTGACGCACGACTGGCTGGAAGATTTGCCCAAATCCGAAGGCGCGCGCGTGGCCGACTTAAGCGCGGCGGCGCTCGGACTTTCGCTCGTGCTCCTGGGCGGTCAAGAGCCGGGCCACAGCAGCGCTGGGCACGCCCTGTTCGAGGTGGCCATGGCCATCGCGGTGCGCGGCGCCCCGTTCCTGCTCGTGGGCCTCGCGCTCACCTTCTGGCTCGCCGATCCCGCCGCGCGCGAGCTCGCAAACCTCGGCAAATCGCTGCCGGCGGTGCTCAGCACGCGCCTCGGTTTCGCGCTCGGCGCCGAAGGTTTGGCGCTCGGGCTTTCGACCTACGGCGTGGCCTGGACGCTGGCGGCCGTGCTGGCCACCACGTTGGTGCCCATCGTGGCGTCGGTCGTCGCCATGTTGGCCATCGCCATCGCCGGTGAAAAAGCCGCCGCCGCGACCGCCGCGCGCTTGGCGGAGGTGGGCACCGTCTTGCCTGATCGGTTTCGTCGGTTCGATCGCGCGACGGCAATTTGGGTGGTGTCGGTGGCCATCGCCGCCGTATTCGGGCTGTCGCTGCGCGACGATGCCTTGCTCGGCTCGCTCGGCAAGCCCAGTGAGCTCCTGGTCTCGAGCACGCTCGGCGCCTTGTTTCGCACCGGTGGGCCCAGCGTCGTCGGCCTCGCCGCGTTGACGGAGAAGGGCCTGTCGCCGGGCGCGGCGCTGCTGGGCGCGGCGCTGTCGAGCGCGCTCGGCGCGAGGGTGCTGCTCGAGCTGTGGCGCACGTTGGGCACGCGCGGCGTCGTACCGGTGGTGATTTGGCTGGTCAGCTTGACCGGCGCGCTCGCGATTGGCCTGAACCAAGTCGCGCCCGTCGCTCGTCCGCTGCACCTGCCCGACCAGGTTGGCCGGGTAGCGGCCGCAGCGCTTCTACTGCTGATCGTGATGCGAGCCGAGCGCGTGGGTGTTCGGCGCTGGTTGGCCGGTTGGTTCGCCGCCGAGCCAGGTCACGCCGGGCACCACCACCACCATCACGAGCACGACCACGCTCACTCGAGCGAAATACCGAACGGCAGCGCCGCCACCACGCGCTCGCCCGAAGCCAGCGGCCCCAGCGCCGAAGCGTAACGCCGCACCGCCGGCGGCAATTCGCGAATCACCAGCGAGCGCGCCTGGTAGGCGGCCAGGGCCTGCTTCACCTGCTCCTCGTTGGCGTCCTGCCCGACCAACAGCATCTCCAGCAAGCTGTCTTGCGCGCCCTCGACCGTAACCGGCGCGTCCGCAGGCAAGCCGGCCAGCTTGCGCGCGTGACGAATGGCATCGGTCACGCCGCCCAGTTGATCGACGAGGCCGCGATCCAGCCCTTGCTTGCCGCTCCAGATGCGACCCTGCGCGATCTCTTCGACTTTCTCGCGCGGCAGCTTGCGCCCGTCGGCCACGCGCGAAATGAACAAGTCGTAAACCGACTGCATGCCGGTGCGGATTTTTTCGCGGGTAGCGTCGTCCCAGGTGCTGAACGGAGACTCGGCGGCCGCGCGCGCGCCGGCGCCCGGCTCGGGGCTGGCCGGAAACGTCTCGGTGTGCACGCCAAACTCTTCGAGCGCGCTCGAAAACACGATTTTGCCGCCAAACACGCCGATCGATCCGACGATGCTGGTCGGCTCGGCGAAGATGCGATCCCCCGCGCAGGCCATGTAATAGCCGCCGCTGGCGGCCATGCCGCCGACCGATACGACCAGCGGCTTCTTCTTCTGCAGCTCACGCAGATCGTGCCAGATCAAGTCGCTGGCCAAGGCCGAGCCGCCGGGCGAGTCGATGCGCAGCACTACGGCCTTGATGTTGTCGTCGTTCTTCAGCCGCCGCAGAGTCTTGTTGATGGCGCGGGCGGTGATGCCGCCGCTCTCCAACGCCCCGCCCGACTCCATCGCAATCGCGCCTTCGGCCGGCAGCACGGCGATGTGCGGCCGCGAGCTAGCGCTGTCGTCACTGCCGGCAATCACCCGCACCAGCTGCGCCACGTCGAAGCCTTGCGAGCCTTTGCCGGAGCCGCCGTAGGCGCCGTTGACGTCCTCGGTCTTGGCCAGCTTTTTGGCTTCGATCAGCGCCTCCGACTCGTAGCCGACGGCGTCGATCAAGCCCTGCTTCTTGGCGTCTTCGGGGCTCCACGGCCCTTGCTCGAGCGCGACCCGAACGCTGTCCGGCTTACCCGCCTGCGTCACTTGATCGAGCCAGCCTTCGCGGATGGCGCGCAACGTCTCGGTCAAAGACTCGCGCGCCGGCTCGCTCGGGCCCTCGCGCGTGAACGGCTCGACGCCGCTCTTGAACTTACCGACGTGCAAAAAGTCCACCCCGACCTTGAGCTTGTCGAACAGGCCGCGCATGTACATGATTTGCGCAGCGATGCCGACGGTTTCGGCGTCACCGGCGGGGCTGAGCCAGGTGCGCGAGCAGGCGCGCAGCGCGAACGCGGCGCTGGCGTTGCTGAGCGTGTGCGCGTGGCACACGACGGGCTTGCCCTTCTTTTTCAGCTTGTCGAACAAGCTGCCCAGCTCTTCGGTTTGGGCCCAGTCGAGCGAAGCGCCGCCCAGCTTGATGAACGCACCGCTCACGTCCGGATCGTCCGCGCTGCGCTCGACGACCCGAGCCAGCGCGACGTAGGTGCGCGACGCCGGAGGCTGAAACAAGCCGCCGCCGATGCTCTCGGGCACGCCACCGCTCAGGTCGAACTCGGCGACGCTTTTGTGCAGACCACTGCTAGAGCCCGTGCCGCTCGCGCCGGCGCTGCGAGGGCGACCGTGACAGGAGAATACGGCAAGCAGCGGCAGCAAACACAGCGCCCTCGTCAGCGTGCGCGTCATTGGAGATCCGTCGTATCGATGTGCGGCACGTCTTTGGGCGGCTCCGGGGCGGCTGGTGCGGCTTCGGCCGGCTTTTCGGGCGCGGGCGACGGAGCGGCCGCGGGCGCGTTGCCGGCTTCGTTGATGCGAGCTTGGGCGCGCGCGCCGTAGTCCGAGCCGGCGCCGACCTGATCGACGATGCGGTGGTAGAGGGTGAGCGCCCCGGCGCGGTTGCCGTTGGCCCACTTTTGGTCAGCGCTGGCGATCATGGCAGGCAGGTAGCTGGGATTCTGAGCCAGCACTTGATCGTAGAGCTGCGCGGCCCGAGCGCCATCCCCCTTCCTGCGCGCAATGTCACCCAAACCCGCCAGCGCCTCGACGTTGCCCGGCTGGTTGGCGAGCGCGGCGTTGTACAGGGTTTCGGCGCGCGCGAAATCCCCGGCGCGGGAAGCGCTGGCGGCTTGGCTGAGGGCGGCGCGAAAATCGGTGGGAATGCCGCTGGTCGGCTTTTCTTCCGCGGCCACGGAGGTGTCGAGCTTGGGCAGCTTGGTCACGTCCACGACCGCGAGCGCCGCCGAGGCGGCCGGCTTCGCCGCGCCGTCGCTGGCGGTGGCGGGGAAGCGCGACAAGAAACCGCGCAGCTCGTCGAGCAACACGTGCGGCTTGGGTTGCGCTTCGAGCTTGACCAGCTCGGCGCGCGCTTCCGCGACGCGATCGGCGCGCGCCAGCGCATAGATTAGCGCGGCGCGAGCTCGACCCGGCTCGCGCTCGCCGGCGGCGGCCGTGCGCAGGCGGTCGATCACGCTGGCCCAAACCGGAGCCGGATCGGACAAATCGAGCGCGGCCAGCACGAACGCGTTCTCGGGCTGGCTGGCGTTGCTGCTCACGGGCGCAATCCACTCGCGCGCTTTGTCACTTTCGCCGCTCAAACGCATGGAGTCGACGCGCGCGCGGATCACCGTCGGATCCTCGGGCGCGGCGGCGAAGGCGCGATCGGCGGCCTGGCGCGCCTTGCCCACGCGTCGGCCCAGCTCGCGGTGCGTGGCCGCGACCAGCTCCGTCGATGCCGGATCGAGCAAGCGCAAGCGCAGCCAAAACACGTCCGCGCGCAACGTTTCCAGCCGCGCCAGGGCCGCCAGCACGTGCACGTCTTTTTCCGACAGGGCGCTGGCCCGCACCAGCTCTTCTTGCGCGCCTTCGTAGTCGCCTTCGTCGGCCAGCTGATTGCCGCGCGCCAGCAAGTCCTTCACGCGGTTGTCGCTGGTCGGCGCCGGAACCGCGCTCGGCACCGTCGCGCCCACCAGGTAGCGACGCCCAACCGTCGCGCCGATCAGCCCCACCATGCCGATCGCGACCACGCCTACGATCCAGCGGGAGCGGGCGCGGCGCGCGTCGAAGGCGCGGTCGGCGGCGGGTGACGGCAGCTCGTCGTACGAGTGAAAGCTGCCGCGGCTGCTGATCGGAGCGCGCGGCGACGAATCAGGGGAGGAGCGCTGCGCGGAGCGCGGCGACGAATCGAGCGGACCCCGCGCGGCGTGCGGCGAAGAGC
>JBEQSW010000317.1:0-24231 GCA_040348565.1 Myxococcales bacterium
CACGAAGGTCGTCGGCTCTACGTCAGCCGTTGCGGCAGCTGTCACGTGCTGAAGCGCCCGATGGAGCTGCAACCCGAGCAGTGGCAAGCCGAAGTGGACGAGATGCGCGGCAAGAACGGCGTCAAGTTGAGCGACGAAGAAGCGCGCGCCATCGTGCGCTACCTGGCTATCGCCGCTACCGCCGGCTGAGCTCGCTCACGACCGACGCTGGGGCTTGCACGAGCTCTATCAACACGCCCTGCCCCGACTCCGGTTTGTCCGCGCTCGGCTTCGGGTGAATGAAGCAGACGTCGTGACCCGCCGCGCCCGGCCGAATGCCGCCCGGTGCGAAGCGCACCCCGCGCGCTTCCAGCCAGGCGTAGGCCGCGCGCAAATCATCCACCCACAGGCCGAGGTGGTTCAATGCGGGCTCGTGCACGCGCGGCGAGCGGGCGGGATCGAGCGGCTGCATCAGGTCGATCTCGACGGGGGCCGACGCCGGGCCGACGCGCAAAATGTCTTCGACCACGTTTTCGGCTGCGCTTTGGTACGTCCCCTGCTGCTCGACCCCCAACAGATCGCACCAAAAGTGCCGCAATTTTTCGCGGTCTAGCGCGCCGATCGCAATCTGCTGGACGCCCAACACCCGGAACGGACGCGCTTCGTGGCTCATCGGCGGGCTCAGGGCACCCGAACTTGGACGCCCAGGCTCAGCTCGAGCTCGGTGTGGATGTAGCGCAGCACGCCGGTGGTCATGCCCGCGTTCACGTAGGCACCGAAGGCGCGCGCAAAATCGTATTGGGGTCCTACCGCCAAGTGGAACAAGAAGTCCGTCTTGTAGTCGGGGGTGGTGCCATTGTCGAAGGCCCACTGCTTGTTGCCTGCCCCACCCTCGACCTCCATGCCCACCGCCGGCTCGACGAAGATTTTGAACTTCGAATCGCTCATCGTGTAGATGCGCGCGCCGGCTCCGAAGGCCATGACCGATTCGGTGTTGGTCGAGGCCTCACCACCGAGGCCGAAGCGAGCCCACACGTAGGGTTCGGCAAAATCCAAGACCGCAAAGCTGAGCGCGACATCCATGGCCATGGGCGCCGCGTTGCCGCAAAACTTCTGCTCGTCCTTGTCGGCGATACCCTTGGGGGTATGACAGAACGGCGACTTGTCGTAGCGGAAGATCATCCGGTAGCCGCCGACGATGTCCGCGCGCAACCCGAACTGCATGCCGTGACCGAACTGCTCGTCGGCGTGCTCGGAGCCGCCCTTCTCTTCCGGCGCCGCAGCGGCCTTTTCAGGAGCGCTGGTCGTCGAAGGCTCGGCGCCCAGAGCGCTCGCTGCAACGACCGAAGCCAAGACGAAGCACGACGCAAAAAGTCCCGTTTTCACGGGCCGGACGATAGTCCAACTCGTCAGCGCTTCGCCAGCGGAGTGGCGCTGCGGGCGGTGCCGGTGCGCGTCCAGTCCCGCTCGACGCCGACCGCCAGCAGGCTCAGGTCGAGCGACTGGCTACCGGACTGGGCCGAAATGGTGGCCTTGCCGTCCCAGCTCTCGGGCTCGGGGATGACCAGCGACGGTTGAGCCTTCAGCTTCTTCAGCGTGTCGAGCTCGGCGCGCAGGGCCAAGATGCCCAGACCCGACAGCAACGGCACCAGCGACGTGGGAATGAACGGCGCGATGACGACTCGCACGTTCTCTGCCAGCTCACTGGCCCGACGCGCGACCCAGCGCACGTCGTCCAACGATTCGAGAACGAGCGCGCTCGGCTCGGAAGGCGAGCTACGCACGCCCGACACCGCCAGCGTCGTCGGGCCCGAGAAGCCATGCGCGCGCAGCGCTTCGGCGGCGGGCAGCTTGGCGCCGTCGGGCTCCTTGCCCTTGCCCTTGGCCTTGCGCACGATCAAGACGTCGTCGGTGGGAAGCGTGCGCGGCACCGTGACCCGCACGGGGCGCTTGAACGAACGCGGGTCACCCACCGCGCCGGTGGCCACGGCAAAGGCAATGGTCTCGGCCGACGCCACCACCGCGCGCTCCAAGTGGGGAGACGTGGGCTCGGCGTCGAAGGCGCGCATGGAGATGCCGGTGGGCGGCGGCGGATACAGCTCGCCGGTGAGCAGGCGCGAGTCGGGCTCGATCAAGCGCGCGCCGGTGGCGATCAGATCGACGAGAGCTCCGGACTGAGCCAGCACCTCGAGGGCTTGGCGCGAGGGCGGAGCCACCAACAAATCGAGCTTGGGCGGGACGCGCTTGCTCTTGAGCAAGGCCGCCGCCGCGAGCAAATCGCGCAACGAGGCGCCCGAGTCGCCACCCAAGATGACTTGGCTGACCGGCTTGCCCGCGAGCTCGCGCACCGGTTTGACCACGCCGTCTTCATCCAAAATCAGCGGATCGACCGCGGACAGATCGACGGTGATGACGTCGTCGCAAGGAGCACCCGGATCCGGCAACAAGCTGCGGTGCGCTTTGGAGCGCCGTTGATCCCTCAGGTACACCTCGGTCTTTTCGTCGCTGACGAAAACCGAAGCGGCCGCGCCCAGCTGGGGCGCCAAAGCGGCCAGAATCGCGCGTTCCGACACCGACAAAAGCCGGGCGCTCGGGCCCGCGAACTCGATCACCACCGGTGCGCCGTGCTCGAGATCGATGCGGCGGATGGCGTCGCCCAAGCCGCGACGAATCAGCTCCAGCCCCACGTCGCGAACGCACACGAAGGGACGCACGCGGCCGGACAGCAGCACCTGCACGCTGCGCGGTGGACGGAGCAAGGCGGCGCCGGTGACGAGCGCCTCGGCCAGCTGGGCCGGCGCTGCCACCAGCGTGAGCATGCCGGCACCGCCGAGCGCGGCCAGCCGCGGCTCGTCGGTCAGGGCCAGGCGGGCGGGACTACCAAAACGTTCGAGGTGCACCTGAGCCGGAAAGCCGATGCCCGGCCGCGCAACCAGCATGCCCAGCGCCAGCGCGTCCCGGTACGCCCTTGCCCCGATGCCCGGGCGCGGGTCGCTCACTTGAGTGACGCAGCGCGTGTCGTAAGCGATGCCGACTTCGGGCACGCACTTCTTGCCGCCGAGCAAAGCAATCTCGGCCAGCACGCGATCGGGATCGCGCGCCAAGATCACCTGGTCGACTTTCACCTTCGGCAGGTCGACAGACAGCTGAGGATCATCCGCGCGACCAGCGAGGATTTTCTGGGTCATTGTGCGGGGCGGATCCCCCGCTCGCGCGCGCATCGGAGACGGCTACCTTCTCGCTCGCATGGGGCCGATGACGTGGTCCCTCGGGCGGACGGGCAAGGTAGCCGCTCGGTATCGGCAGGGTCAAGGTCGCTCGTGCCGGCCCCGCCTTATCCGGCATTGGCCCAGCCAGGAGCGGGCCGCAAGCCTCGCCTTCGCGCTTTTTTTGGCGCCCCAGTCTCGACCGCCGGCCCGCCGGCCCGACAACTCGTGGTTCCTGGCGAAAATTCACGCGAATCGGCAAAACCCGCTAGTCTTGGCCTCCATGTTCAAAGAGGCGCTGGAGCGCGCAGTCACCGGAACCGACGGCGGCATTGCCGGGCTACTCATGGACTTCGAGGGTATCCCGCTCGAAAGCTACGCCAGGGAAGGCGCGTCCCTCGACATCGAGGTGGTCGGTGCCGAAGTGAGCGTGGTCGTGAAGGCGATTCAGCGCGCGACCGAAATGCTCGACGCCGGCGCCACCAGCGAGGTCTCGTTCCGCAGCGAGAAGATGGTGACGCTCGTGCGCGTCATCAACGAAACCTATTTCGTAGCCATGACCATGTCGCCCGAGGGCAACTTGGGTAAGGGCCGCTACTTGCTGCGCGTGATGGCGCCCGGGCTCGCTCAGGAGCTCGAAGCGTGAGTCCTCGCGGCGCGACGCCGCGTCGCGCGTCAGACAAAACCAAGTCGAAGATTCTGGTGCTGAGCGGTCCGAACTTGGATCGCCTGGGCACGCGCGAGCCGCATATTTACGGCCACACCACGCTGCCGCAAATTCACGAAGGCTTGGCGCGCGTCGCCGCCCAGCAGGGCGTGGGCGTGGATTGTCGACAGAGCAATCACGAGGGTGAGCTCGTGACTTGGATCGGCAGCGCCGCGGACGACGGCTTCGCCGGCATCCTGATCAACGCTGGCGCGTACACGCATACGTCTTACGCGCTCCACGACGCGATCAAGGGCTCTCCACTGCCAGTGGTCGAGGTGCACATCTCGAACCCCGAAGCGCGCGAAGCCTTTCGTCACGTGTCGGTGATCGCGGCCGCGTGCGTCGCGAAGGTGGCGGGCTTCGGACCGGACTCGTATCGCACCGCGCTCGAAGCGCTGGTGCGTCGCTTGGCAGGTTGAGTCAAAGCGCGCGCCCGGCCCCGCGTGCCGCAGCGCGGCAAAGCTTTTTCCGGGCCATTCCTGGTCAATAGAGCGGCGTGAGACCCGCGCCGCGGGCCGATGACGAAGGCATGGCGGAACCGTTGGCATGAGCGATGGCCTGAGCTAACGTGCGCCGCCTTCGCCGGCCTGAGGGCCCGCACCAAGCGCACAAGACAACATGCAAATCTCGCTAGAGCAATTGAAGAGCCTGCTCGAGACCCTCGAAAAGGGCGACGTCTCCGAGTTCGAGTACGAGGACGAGCAGCTGAAGCTGCGATTGTCACTCGGCAAGAAGGCCGCGCAAGTCGTGCACGCCCCGCCGCCCATGCTGGCCCCCGCGCCCAGCGCCGCCGCCGTTGCCGCGGCGTCGGCCGCCGCCGCCAAAGCCAGCGAGGACGCAGACACGAGCATCGTGTTCGTCACCTCCCCCTTCGTCGGCACCTTTTACCGCGCGCCGGGGCCGGACGCCGCCAACTTCTGCGAAGTCGGCAGCAGCGTGAAGCAGGGGCAAGCGCTCTGCATCATCGAAGCCATGAAGCTGATGAACGAGATCGAGAGCGACACCGCCGGTACGATCTTGGACATCTTGGTCGAGAACGGCAAGAGCGTCGAGTTCGGCCAGAAGCTCTTCAAGCTGAAGAAGGGCTGATGTTCAAAAAAGTTTTGATCGCCAACCGCGGAGAGATCGCGGTGCGCGTCATTCGCGCGTGCAAAGAGCTCGGCATCCAGACGGTGGCCGTGCACTCCGAGGCGGACGCGGGCGCGCTGCACGTGCGCTTCGCGGACCAGGCCGTGTGCATCGGCCCGGCTCAGGCGTCGAAGAGCTACCTGCACATTCCCGCCATCATCAGCGCCGCCGAGATCACGGCCGCCGACGCCATCCACCCCGGCTACGGCTTTCTGTCCGAGAACGCCGAGTTCGCGCGGGTGGTCGAGAGCTGCGGCATCACGTTCATCGGCCCCAGCGCGGACGCGATGCGTCTGTGGGGCGACAAGATCCGCGCCCGCGAGGCGGCCGAGCGCTTCGGCCTGCCGCTGTTGCCGGGCAGCAAAGCCCTGAGAGACGTGGAGCACGCCGAGGCCGAGGCCGAGCGCGTCGGCTTCCCGGTGATGATGAAGGCGCGCGCGGGCGGCGGTGGCCGCGGTATGCGCATCGTGCGCGGCATCGATCAGGTGCGGCGCGCGTTCGAGTCGGCAACGTCCGAGGCGATGCAGGCGTTCGGTAACCCCGAAATGTATCTGGAACGCTTCGTCGAACGTCCGCGCCACATCGAGTTCCAGGCGCTCGCGGACAAGCACGGCCAGGTGTGGACCCTGGGCGAGCGCGAGTGCTCGCTGCAGCGCAAGAACCAGAAGCTGGTCGAAGAGTCGCCCAGCCCCGCCATGACCGACGAGCTACGCGCCAAGATGGGCGAGGTGATTCGTCGCGCCATCTTGGAAACTGGCTACACGACGCTCGGCACGCTCGAGTTCTTGATGGGCGACGGCGAGCTGTACTTCATGGAGATGAACACGCGCGTGCAGGTCGAGCATCCCGTGACGGAGATGACCACCGGCATCGACTTGGTGGTGCAGCAGATCCGCGCCGCCGCTGGTGAAAAGCTGGAAATCCCGGACACGCGGCCGTGGAAGTTCCGCGGCCACGCCATCGAATGCCGCATCATGGCCGAAGACCCGGCCACGTTTGCGCCTTGGCCCGGCAAGATCACCGAGTATCACCCGCCCGGCGGTGCCGGCGTGCGCATCGACTCGGGCGTGTTCGGCGGTTTCACCGTGCCTTCCAACTACGACTCCTTGCTGGGCAAGGTGATCGTGCACGCCTCGACGCGCGAGCAGGCGCTGAAGCGCATGCAACGTGCGCTCGACGAGTTCATCATCGGCGGCATCCGCACCAACATTTCGCTCCACAAGGAGCTGCTGGCGCTGCCGGAAGTGATGAACGCCACCATGACGACGCGCACCGTCGAAAACTTCATGGCCGCGCGCGCCAAGAAGTAGCAGCGCGCGGCGGCGCTTCAGCGTTGCAGCTCGACCGTACCGCGCGGGCCGGAAAGGCGCAGGCGGTTCGGTCCGAGCTGCTCCAGCCGAACGACCCACTCCGAAGCGCCCGAACGCAGCCTGAGCCTGTCCTTCGTTTCCCGTTCGACGACCAGCTCGCGCGAGAGCGATTCGCTCGGTCCGAACACCCACACGTGGCGGCCGTCGCCGCTCACCCGCACCTGCAGCTGACCGTAGCGGGCAGGCGCGCCGGCCGTCACCTGCCAGACGCCGGCAAAGGGAGACAGCGCGTCGCCGCCAACCTCGCTACCACTGACGCCACCCACGTGGTGAGTCGCCCAAGCTGCGCCGACGCCCAGCAAGGCCACGAGCGCGGCCAAGTAGCGAGCCCGCAGCGATTTGCGCAGGCGGCAAATGCGCTGTCGCAGCGTGCTCGGCTCGAGCGCTTGGTCGAGCGCGATCAGGTAGAGCGCGTCGCCTTCGTGCTCACGCACCAGCCAGTCGAGCGCCCGGCGTTCCTCGGGCTCGACGACATCGCGCGCAATTCGGCGCAGCAGATCGCGAGCCTCCGGGCAGCGCGGGGCCTCGGGCTCGTCACCGAGCTCGGCGGGTTTCCAGCGCGCGCGACGCCGCCGCTCGTCGACGACCTTGTTGCGCGCGATACCGGTGAGCCAGCGAGGCAGCTCCGAATGGCGCTCCGGGACCGCCTCGACCGCCAGCGCGTCGCAGAGCACGGTTTGCACCAAGTCTTCGGCGCTGTCGCCCAGCCCGCGGCGGCGCACGTAGGCTTGCAGCGACGAGCGCGTGGCCGGGTTGGCGATGTAGTCGAGCAGGTGCGCGCGGGCTTCCACCGTCACTGAACGTCTCCTGGTGCGTGTCTTTTGCTCATCGCTCGAGCCCCCACCAACGTGACGGTCGCGTCGAAGAAAAGACGTTGCAGGCTCAGCGGACATTCACCGGGCGGCGCCGGAACTAGCCGGAACGGTCGAAAACCGCCGCGATCAGCCGGCGCGCGGCCGTCGTCGGCAGCACCTTTCCAGCTCTCACCTCCGCCTCGACGTCCGGCAGCAAGGCAGAGGCGCGCGGTTCCTGCTGCAAGCGCAGCCACAGCTCGCGCGAAAGCGCCGCCGCGAAGGCTCGCTCCAGCTGTTGCTCGCGGCGCCGGCCCAGCTCTCCGCTCGCCCGCAGCCCTGCGACGCGCGCCGCCAGCCACTCGAGCAGCTCGGGCACGCCGCGCTCGCTGTGACCGCTGATCGCCGCCACGTGGGGCGAGCTCTGCGGGCGGAGCAGCGCCAAGGCCGCCCCGAGCTCGAGGCTGAATGCCAAAGCGGCCGCTTCCGCCGCTCCGTCCGCCTTGTTGACGAGCACGGCGTCGGCGACCTCGAGCAAGCCGCGCTTCATGCCTTGAATCTCGTCGCCGGCGCCGGCCAGCGTGAGCACGACCAAGGTGTCGCACACGTCGCGGACCGCTTGTTCCGCCTGCCCTACCCCGACCGTTTCGACGAGCACCAGATTGAAGCCGGCCGCTTCGCATAACAGCACTGCCTCGCGCGTACCGGGCGCGGTGCCCCCGAGCGTTGCGGCGTTGGAGCTAGCGCGCAAAAACACGCTCTCGGAGGCGGCCAAGCGCTGCATGCGGACGGCGTCGCCCAACAGACTGCCGCCGGTCAGGGCGCTGGCCGGGTCGATGGCCAGCACCGCCACGCGCTGTCCAGCCCGCAGCGCTTGCGCGCCGAGCGCGTCGACCAGCGTGCTCTTACCGGCGCCGGGCGGCCCCGTCAGCGCCACCCGGTGCGAGCCGCCGGTGAGCGGCAACAGCTCGGACAGCAGCTTTTCCGCCTGTTCACGGTGCTCGAGCCGCGTGCTCTCGACCAAACTGATGGCTTGCCCGAGCGCGCGGCGATCGCCGGCGCGCACGCGCGGTGCCAGGTCAGCCGCCGCCACCTACGGCTCCGTTGGCCGAGCCCTCGAGCAACGAGAGCAGCTCCGCGGCCATGTCGGGCAGCGCGCGGCCGGGACCGAATACGGCTTTGACGCCGAGGGCGAGCAAGCGCTCGCGATCTTCGGCCGGCACGATGCCACCGAGCACCACCGCGATGTCTTCGGCCCCCAACGCGCGCAGCTCGCCGAGCAAGGCCGGCAACAGCTCGTCGTGCGCGCCCGCTTGCGACGAGATGCCGAGGATGTGCACGTCGCCGTCCACGGCACGCCGCGCCACCTCGGCCGGCGTTTGGAACAGCGGCCCCAAGTCGACGTCGAAGCCCAAATCCGCGAGGCCAGAAGCGACGATTTTGGCGCCGCGGTCGTGCCCGTCTTGCCCGAGCTTGGCGACCAAAATCCGGGGCTGGCGTCCGAAGCGCGCCGCCAACGCGGCCGTCCGCGCGCGCAGCTTTTGCCAAGCTTCTTCGCTTTCGAACTGCTTTTGGTACACGCCCCGCACAGCATGGCTCATCGCGGCGTGGCGGCCAAACACCGTAACCAGCGCCTCCGAGACCTCGCCCAGCGTGGCGCGGGCGCGCATGGCGGAGACGGCGGGCGGGACCAAGTTTTGCCCACGCGCCGCGGCCTCGGTCAGCTCCGCCAGGCAACGCGCGACGGCGGCGCCGTCCCGCACTCGCTTCACCTCCGCTAGGCGCGCCGCCTGTAGCTCGCGCACCCTCGCCGAATCGACGTGCCGCAGCGCGACCGGTGCTTGCTCATCGTGCTGAAAGCGATTCACGCCGACGACCACGTCTTCGCCCCGGTCGACGCGCGCCTGCCGTTGGGCGGCGCAAGTTTCGATCATGCGCTGCGCCAGCCCCGTCTCGATCGCCTTCACCATGCCGCCCGCGGCTTCGATCTGCTCGAGCACGGCGCGGGCACGCTCGGCCAAGTCGTGGGTCAACCGCTCGATGAAGTACGAGCCGCCCAGCGGATCGACGACGCCCGGCACGCCCGTCTCGTGCTGCAAAATCAGCTGGGTGGCGCGAGCGACCCGCGCCGAAGCGTCGCTGGGCAGCGCCAGCGCTTCGTCGAAGGCGTTGGTGTGCAGGCTCTGGGTGCCGCCCAGCACCGCCGACAAAGCCTCGAACGCAGTGCGCACGACGTTGTTCAACGGATCTTGCGCCGACAAGCTGATGCCCGACGTCTGACAATGCGTGCGCAGCTCTAGCGAACGCGCGTCTTTGGGCGCATAGCGCTCGCGCAACAGCGACGCCCACAGCAGGCGCGCGGCACGCAGCTTGGCGATCTCGGTGAAGAAGTCCATGCCGATGCCGAAGAAGAACGACAGCCGCGGCGCGAACTGATCGATGTCGAGGCCCCGTTCACTCACTGCGCGCACGTAAGTCAGGGCGTCGGCCAAGGTCAGCCCCAGCTCCAGCTCCGCCGTCGCCCCGGCTTCGTGCATGTGATAGCCGGAGATCGAAATCGGGTTGAACTTGGGCAGCTCGCGGCTAGCGTGCTCGATCACGTCCGCGCAGATGCGCAGCGAGGCTTGCGGCGGGTAAATATAGGTATTTCTGACCAGAAATTCCTTGAGGATGTCGTTCTGCATCGTGCCGCTGAGCGCCCGCCCCGCCACGCCCTGC
The DNA here is from genome assembly GCA_040348565.1 of Myxococcales bacterium. Taxonomy (GTDB): domain Bacteria; phylum Myxococcota_A; class Polyangia; order Polyangiales; family Polyangiaceae; genus PMG-095. Next base: position 9,902 of record JBEQSW010000317.1, read on the forward strand.
TCTTCGGCGGCAACGAGGTAACAGGCCAGCACCGGCAGCACGGCCCCATTCATGGTCATCGACACGCTGACCTCGCCCAACGGAATGCCGTCGAACAAGCGCTTCATGTCCTCGACGCTATCGATGGCCACGCCCGCCTTGCCAACGTCCCCGCGCGCGCGCGCGTCGGTGCTGTCGTAACCCCGGTGGGTAGGCAGATCGAAGGCGACGCTCAGCCCCTTCTGCCCGCCCGCGAGCGCTTGCTTGTAGAAGGCGTTCGATTCTTCGGCCGTCGAAAAGCCAGCGTACTGGCGGATGGTCCAGGGCCGACCCGCGTACATGCTGGCGCGCAGCCCGCGCGCATACGGAAATTGCCCCGGCAGCGCGCCCTGCTCGGCCAGGTCGGCGATGTCTTCGGCGTCGTACACCAAGCGTCGCGTCACCCCCGCGGGTGTCAGGCTGGACAGCTCGGCCGGCGTCTTGCCCGTTTCGGCCTGAACCTGAGCTTCGAAACGAGCTTTGGGATCGGACGACATGACGCCTAGCTGCCGCGCTTGCGTAGGCGCAAAATGCGGGTCAAAGCGCGACCAGCGACGAGCGCGATCTCGTCGGCGCGCCGGGTAAGATCGAGCGATTGCTCGAAGCCGGCCAGTAGCCACACCAGACTGGCTCGATCGGACACGGTGACGACCGTTACGTACACTTCGTTCACGGCGTCGGGGGGCAACGCTTCTCGCAGCTCGCGGTGATTGGGCGTGTTGGGGATGGGGCCCAGGTAGAAGCCGGACTTGACGGCGGTTTCGAGCACGCTCGGCTGGTGCGACAACAGCGAGATGTTCTTGGCGGACGTGCGCTGCTCGACGTTGGGCGAAGCCACGCGACCGTCGAAGCTGGCGTTCTTGACCGCGAACACGATGGACGCCGCCGGCGCCAGGCAATCGCGCAAGATCTCGAGCACGGCTTCGGGCGACGTGGCGTCTTCCAAGCGTTCGCGCGTGGTGGCGGCGATGGGCGCAGGCGGCGGCCGCAGCGACGGCGGGCGAGCGGCGGGCTGGTTCAGCTCGGCGGCACGCGCGACGAGGTCAACCGGCGGCGGCTTGGAGCGCCAGCTGAGCGCCACGCCTTCGGCCTCGGGCACTGCGCTCGGCGCGGGCTGCGAACGCTTGCCCGGCACGACGCTCGGCGATCGCGCCGGCAGCATGGAGCGACGAACTAGCGGGATGGGCGCGTCGCTGCGCGCGCCGGTGTCGAGCTTCACCAGCGGGATCGGGGCGTCACTGCTCAGTGACGGCTCTATCTGTCGCCGGGGCGGCAGTACTGAAACTTTCGCCCCACGCTGCAGCCGATCCAGCGCGGCCTTCACCGCCTCCAGGGAGGCTTGCAGCACCCGGACCGGCTGGTCGAGGTGAAACGCAAACTCTTGCCCGATGTGCGGGTCGAGCGGCTCGGCCGCCGCGACGTCGACGCGGCCGGTTCTCGGATCCACGTGCACTGGCACGGCCAATAACCGCCGGCACAACCCGACCGGCAGCCGGGCGAACAGCTCCGGCGAGGCCCTGACGGTCAGAACCGACGGCAGCTCGGAGCGAGCCAGCCCTTGCTCGACCCGTGACAGCAACCCGGCATCCCGCTCGGCGAGCGCCTCCGGCAGGGACAAACCCCGCTCTACGACGAGCAGCAGCGCCGCTTCGATATCCGCCAGCGGCACTCCACTCTCGATCAGCCGGCGCGCAAGCTCGACCGTCACGAGCTCAAGCTAGCATCGTTGGACGCGCAAATTGATCGTTTTGAGGCCCCGGCCACCAAACGCCTATTCGGAAAACTGAAACACGACTTCGGTGGTGCGAACCAGGCCGAGCTCGTCGCGGGCGGCTCGCTCGACCGCCGCCGGGTCGGTCTTGATGCGCGCCACCTCGGCGCGCAGGGCCGTGATCTGGCTACCGAGGCGCGAGATCTCCTCGTTGGCCCGGCGCCGCTCTTCTTCCAGATTTCGGAGGCGTGGCAGTCCGGTGGGAGAGAGCATCAAAAATGGTACCGAGATGACCGCTACGGCCAAGACGGCCAGGGGTAGGACGCGCTGCGCAAAGACGGAAACCATGTAGGCAAAACCTCAGCTCGGCGGTAGCAGGAGCGGGGCGGGCCCCGCGACGGCAAAACGACGACGAGCGAGCCTCGCACGAGGCGAGCGCGGTGGAAAACTTTCGGTTCTCTTGATCGAATTTGGGGCGCCGCGGATAACAACCCGGGCTATGGTTTCCCCCGCCAATTTCGAGGTGCCCCGCCACTTGCCGCGCGGGCGCAAGGACCGAGACATAGTGATGATCGAAGCGGACCTCCTTCGGGCGGAGCTCGAGCGGTTGTACGAGCTGGACGAGCTCGTCTCCCTCAGCAGGGATATTCTTGGATTCGACCCCGAGCGGGTCGGCGGCACGGCCGCAAAGGCCAGCTTCGCGGGAGCGCTGACCTCGCACTGCGTGGAGCAGGACGCGGTCGAAGCCCTGTGCGACGTGTTGCTCGCCACGCGCGCCAACGTAAGCTCGCAGGTCGCCGACATTCGGCTCACCGGGCTTCATAGCGAAGAAGAGCTGAAGCCCGGCCAAGAATTTGCCGGCTTCAGCGTGCTGCGCAAGCTCGGCGAAGGGCGGCTCGCCATCTCTTACGTCGTCAAGCAAGGCGGCGGCGAGTATCGCCTCAAGCTATTGCGGCGCGAAGCCACGCGTGACGCGCGTGGGCTGCATCGCTTTCTCACCGTCACGCGCCTCGCCGGCAAGATCTCGCACCCAGGCTTGCCGCGCGGCGTCCGCGCCATCACCGTCGACGGCCGCACCGGCCTCGTGCACGAGCACGTGGACGGTCAACCATTGGCGCAGCGCCTGGCCCGCACCGGGCCCATTCACATCAACGAAGCTCGCCCGTTGATCAAGGGCATCCTGCAAGCCCTGAGCGCGCTGCACGAACAGCGCGTGGCCCACGGCGATCTGCGGCTCGAAAATTTGTTACTGACCCGCGCCGCCGACGGCACGCCACAGGTCGTGCTGGTCGACGCCGGCTCCGATCGTCTGCGCGCGCGCGCCCGCACCAACAACGGGCGGGCGGAGCTGTTCAGCACCGTCGGCTCACCCAGCGCCGTTTCGCCGGAACAGATCCGCGGCCTGGTCGCCGATCCTTCCAGCGACGTGTATTCGCTCGGCGCCGTGATGTACCAAATCTTGTCGGGCAAGCCGGTGTTCGGCGACAAGCCCGCGCTCGAGACCGCCTTCGGCCATTTGATGCAAGATCCGGCGCCGCCCAGCAGCGTCGCCCCGCGCGGCTTCATCCCCCGCGAGCTGGACGAGCTGGTGCTGACCTTACTGGACAAGAACGCGGCCCGGCGCCCCAAAGACGCCGCGGCCGTGCTGGCGTTGTTCGAAGGCCAAGGCCGCGCGGCGCAGCAGAAGCGGGAGCAGCTCTCCAGCGAGGAGATCGATCGGCGCATCGACAACTTGCTCTCCGATCCGTCCAAGGACGAGGCGGCGCTCGAGCTCGAAGCCGCGGCCGGCACGGTCGGCGCCGCGGAAAAGGTAGCCGAGGCGTTCAAGTTGGCGGCCGAAGCCGTGTCCGGCGCCGGCGACGAAGCCACCGACACCAAAAAGGGCCTGCTTTTCCGCGCTGCGCGCGTGTACCAAGACGTCGCCGACAAGCTCGATCTGGCCGAGGCGCTGTACGTCGAAATCGTCAGGCTCGATCCGGAAGATCAGGTCGCCGAGCGTGGGCTCGAAGAAGCGCGCCGCAAGCTGGGCAAGTTCGAAGAGCTGATCGAAATGCTGCTCGGCAAGAGCGAGCGAGCGGGCAGCAACGTGGAACGCGCCCGTGCGTTCGCCGAGATCGGCAAGCTGTACGCCGGTGAGATGGCCGATCGCGAGCAAGCGCTGGTCGCCTTCACTCAGTCTTTCTGCGAGGACCCCCAGCAGACGTTCGTCGTCGGCGAGCTGACGCGGCTGTGCGGCACTGATCAGGACAGCTGGGGCGAGCTCTTGAGCAGCTGCCAAAGCACGGTCGACGAAGGCGAGCTGCCGACCGAAATCAAGAACCCGATCTTGCTGCAGCTCGGGCGCTGGTACATCGACAAGCTGCAGCGCCCGGATTTGGCGCTGCCTTGCTACCAAGCGGTCGTCCAGACCGAGCCCGGCAACGACGTCGCGCTGGAAGGCATGGCGCAGATCTACCGGAAAGCCCAGCAGTGGCAGGAGCTGGGCATGGTGCTCACGCGCCGCGCCGACGCGGCCAAGACGCCGGCCCAAGCCCGTGACATGCGCGCGGAAGCGGCCGAAATCCTCGAGCAATACCTGAACGACAACCAGAACGCGCGCGCCCTGTACGAGCAGATTCTGGCCGACGATCCAGGGCACACCAAGGCCAGCGACGCCGTAGCCCGCATCTACGAGCGCATGGGTGACTTCATGAACCTGGTCAAGCACCTGGTTCGCCGCTCCGACGCGCAACGCGGAGAAGAGAAGCTGCGTTCGCTCTCGCGCATCGCCGAGGTGTACGAGACTCAGCTCACCGACGACACCGAGGCCATCCGCCGTTACAAGGACGTGCTCGCCCTCGACGCGCACCACCCCGAGGCGCTGCGCGGGCTCGACCGCGTGTACTCGAAGCTGGGGCGCTTCCAAGACTTGCTGGAGAACTTGCGCGCGCAGATCGAAGCCGCAGCCACGCCTCGCCAGAAGGTCACGCTGTGGGAGCGCATCGCCGCGCTGTACGAGGAAGAATTTCTCGACCCCAAGCAAGCCGCCGACGCCTTCGAGAACGTGCTCAAGCTGGACCCCAACAGCGAGAACGCCTTGACCGCGCTCGTGCGTCTGTATCGCGGGCTCGAGCGTTGGGAAGACGTCGCCAGCATCTACGAACGTCACATCAAGCTCGTCACCGAGACGCCGCGCCGCTTGGCGCTGATCTTGGCTCGCGGCAAGCTGCTGGCCGATCAGCTTGGGTCGCCCGATCGCGCCATCGGCGCCTACGAGCAAGCTCTCGAAATCGACCCGCACCACCCGACGGCGCTGGAAACCCTGGCCAAACTGCGTGAAACGAGCGGCGACTCGGGTGCCGCCGTGGCCGCGATCGAGGCGCTGGCGGCCAAAGCCACGACGCCCGAAGCCAAGGCGGAGCAGTGGGTCCGCGCCGCCAAGCTGCTGGAAAGCCGTGGCGACAAGGACGGCGCGATCGCGCGCTTTCAAAAGGCGCTCGACGCCAATCCCAAGGACGCCAACGCTTCGCAAGCCCTGCGCGCCGCCTTCGCCGCGCGCGGCGACTACAACGCCGCCGTGCAGTTGATCGAGCGCGAGCTGAGCCACACCGAGGGTGATTTGGCCAAGGCCAAGCTGTGCGGTCAGCTGGCTCGCTTGCTGCGTGAAGGCGCGCGTGACGACCGGCGCGCCGAGGAAGCCGCGCGACGCGCCGTCGCCTTCGACCCGACCAACCTGGACGCGCTGGTGGTGCTGGGCGACATCTCGTTCGAAGCCAAACGCGCGCTGGAAGCAGCCAAGCACTACGAAGGCGTCGTGGGTCGCGCCGACACCCTCGAGCGCACCGAAGCCATCCGCGTGCTGGTGCACTACGTGGACGCCCTGTCGCAGACCGGCTCCACCGAAAAAGCGCTCGCGCCGATGGACACGCTGCTGCGCATTGCCCCCGACGACCGCGAGGCGCTCGAACGCGTCGCGCTGGTGACGTTCGAGAACGGCTCGCCCAGGCGCGCCACCGAGCTGTTCCGTGATCTACTCGCTCGTTTCGGTGAGCGCATGAGCGAGAGCCAACGCGGCCAAGCTCAGTACCGTTTGGGCGAAGCCCTGCGACAAACCGGCAACACCGCCGAAGCCAAAAAGCCGCTGGAAGAAGCGGTCGACGCCGACCCGAGCAGCGCCCTGCCCCTGATCGCGCTGGCCAAGATCTACGAGGCCGAAGAAAAGTGGCCCGAGGCGATCAAGGTCAAGACCCGCCAACTGGACATTGCCAGTGGCGACCAGCGCGTCGAGCTCTTGATCGAGATCGGCGACCTTTGCGGCGAAAAGCTGAACGACCGCGCCGGCGCGGCCAAGAGCTTCGTCGCGGCGCTGGAAGATCGCCCCGACGACCGCAAGCTGCTCACCAAGCTGATGCAGCTGTACAGTGAGGAGAAGGACTGGAACAAGCTGGTCGAGGTCGTGCTGCGACTGGCCGAGTTCGTCGACGATCCGAAGCAGAAGGTGAAGTACCTGCACACGGCGGCCATCGTCACCGCGCGCCAGGCCGGCGACGTGGACCGCGCGCTCGAGTTCTACGAGCAAGTGCTGAAGCTGGAGCCGCGCTTCGACAAGGCCTTGAACGAAGCCGTCGAGCTCGAGCGCGAGCGCAGCAACTGGGAAGGCGTGGAGCGCGTGCTGCGGCGTCGCCTGGACGCGGCCACCGAAGCCGACGACAAGGCGGCCATGCTCGACAGCTTCCAGCAGCTGGGCGAGCTGTACGAAAAGAACCTCGGCCTGATGGACCAGGCCATCGACGCCTACGAAGCCGCGCAAACCCTGCAGCCCGAAAACAAGGAGCGCTCGGAGCACCTGGGCGGCCTGTACGCGACCGATCCCGAGAAATACCTGGATAAAGCCGTCGCCAGCCAGGCGCTGCTATTGCGGCAGAACCCGTTCCGTCCCGAGTCGTACAAGGCGCTGCGCCGCCTCTACACCGAGACCAAGCAGGCCGACGCCTCCTGGTGCTTGTGCCAAACCCTCAGCGTGCTCAACCTGGCCGAGCCGGACGAAGAGCGCTTTTACAAGCGCATGAAGAGCGACACGGCCGCGCCCGCCCAGTCCACGCTGGGTGACGAAGAGTGGTTGGTGCAGCTGATGCACGCGGACTCCGACGCGCTGCTGAGCAGCGTGTTCGCGCTGATCGAGCCGGCCGTCATCGCCCGTCGCAGCCAGACCGCTCAAGAGCTGGGCTACGACACCAGCTACCTGGTCGACGTCACGCAGCACCCGGCGCCCGTTTGCCAGAGCCTGTACTACGCGGCCGGCGTGCTGGGCATGCCGGTGCCGCCGGCGTTCGAGAACCCGAACGATCCCGGTGGCCTGTCGTTCTTGTTCACGCACGAACCGGCGCTGGTGCTCGGCCAAACGGCGCTGCGCGCCGACGTCCCGTTGCAACCGGCGGCCTTCATCGCCGGGCAGCAGCTGACTTATTTGCGCCCTGGCCTCTACCTGCGTCACCTGCTGGCCAGCGGCACCATCCTCAAGGCGTGGCTGTTCGCCGCCATCAAGCTCACTTCACCGCAGTTTCCGGTCAGCCCCGAGCTGGAAGGCGCCGTGGCGGAGGCCATGCAGGCGCTGGAAGCCGGCGTCACCGGCCAGGCACGCGATCACCTGACGCGCGTGGTGGCCAAGCTGCTCACGTCCGGCGCTGCCCTCGACCTGAAGCGCTGGGTGCGCGGCGTGGACCTCACCGCCGACCGCGTCGGGTTCCTGCTGTCTCACGACTTGGAGACCGCGACGCAGATCATCAAAGCGTCCGACGAGAGCACCAGCTCCGTCAGCACCGACGAACGCCTCAAAGAGCTCGTGCTGTTCAGCGTCAGCAGCCAATACTTCGCCCTCCGCCAACAGCTCGGAATCGCCGTTGACTCGTAAGGCGCGACCGCGGGTCGACGCCGAAAGCCTGGGGCTGCCACGCCGCAGCTTCTAAGCATTCCACACATCTTGGGCTGCCGCGCCGCAGCTTTTCTTGCAGAAACTCCCGTAGCGTCGCCGGGCCAAGCCGGGCGACCGCTTCGGGCTGCCGCCGTGCTGGTGGGTCGTGTCGAGAGCCTCGGGGATTTCACAGGGAGGACGGGAGGTCCGAGGAGGCGAGAACGCATTTTTGTTTTTGGAGGACCAAAACCAAAAATATTCTCCTCGAGAGAAAGCCGGAGGGCGCAAGCTCGCGATCGCGCCCCCAACTCGCTGGGCGGCAGCGCGAACCCCCAAATTTCTCGCCTCCGTCTCGACCTCCCGTCCTCCCATCCTCCCTGTGAAAAACTCTCGATCGCACAAGGTGGCCTTGCGCCGCCACGGAAGCTTCTGCGATTCGGGCTGCGGTTTGGCAGCCCCTATGTTCGAGCTGAGGTTACGGAGCGGCGCCGGCTTTGGTTGCGCCGGCAGTGGGTCCACCGGCGGCGACGGGCTGAGGCACGAAGTTCAAGCGCGCAAGGGCACCGCTGGCGCGCCAGCCGTAGGAGCCGTCGGGACGCTTGGCGTGCTTCATCTTCGGGTCGAGATCGAAGAGGCCCGGCATGGTGCCGGAGCCGAACAGGCTCTTGGTGATCTCGCTCTTGTTGGTGTAGCGGTCTTGGAACTTGAACGTCACGTTCAGGTTGAGCAGGCTGGTGTCGTACGGATCGCGGAGGCGCAGCGTGCCGTCGCTGTCCAGCCGCAAATCCGGGCCATTTGCCGAGAAATTCGTGATTTTGAGGATGCCGGCCTTGGCTTCGGCGTCGAGCGTCAGCTCACCGGCTTCCAGCCGCGGCAGCGCGATGGTGTCGCGGATCTTGGCCTTACCGTCGCCGGCAGACAGATCAGTCACCTTCAGGTTGATCTTGCCGTCGGCTTTGGCCAGCTTCTCTTCGGGCATCAAGAAGTCGATGGCGCCGTTGAGCTTGCCGGCGAGCGGCAGCCCCACGATGTCGCCGAAGAGCGGAGCTTGGCCCAAATCGAGATCCGACAGCTCGACCTCGAGCTGTCGCCCCTCGTCCGCAACCCAGGTCGAGCCGGAGAGCTCACCGCCGAAGGCATCGGCGCCGAACGAAAGCCGCACGCTGCCGAACAACAACCGCAACAGCGAAACGGAAGCGTGCGCCGAGTCGATCTTCAGCACCTTGGGCTTGGTGGGCTTGCCCTGCTCGTCAGGCTCGCCGGGCGAGGTCAAGGTGATGTTCTCGGCCTCGACCCCGTTCAGCCAGTAAGAGCTCATGTCGCCGAGCTTCAAGCGCATGGGCTTAGGCCCCGTCTGCTTGGCGTTGAACTCTTGCACGATGCGGTCCCCCAACCGATTGTAGGGGAACGTCAGGTAGGCAAAGACCAGCAGGCTGAACAGGTAAAAGGCCACATAGCCCGCCCATTTCAGGATCTGGCGCACGCGCGGCGTCATTCGGCGGGCTCCTTGGCGGCGGCGGCGTCGCCGCTGGCGGCGGCTTTGGCGTCGGCCTTTTTGGGCTCTGGCGCTTTGCGGTCGAAGGCGCTGACCACCATGTCCACGTCGAACGAATCCGGCTCGCTACCGCGCTTGCGAATGTTGAGCGAAGACAGCGTGACGGGGTGGCCCGATTTTTCGATGCCCTCCATCAGGTGGATGAGCTTGAGCATGCCGACCTTGCGCAGGGTGATCTTCGTCGAGCGCTCCGTGTAGCGCTTGCCGTGGGGCAGCGCTTGGCGGTCCTGGCTCTCCGGAATTTCGACCTGCGCCTCACCGGCGATTTTCGACAAGAAGGCGGCCAGCGGCGGCGCCGGCTGGGCGTAGCGAGCCGTAACAGCGTCGCGCGACGCTTGGACCTTTTCGACCTTGGCGCGCGCGTCGTCGATGTTCGAGATGGCTTCGCGCAAGGCGTCGTTTTCGTTGGCTTGCGAGTGAACGGTCGCGGCAATGGCGATCGGAATGGCCAAGAAGGCCATGAAGCCGAGGACGCCGCCCAAAATGCCGAGCAACCGGCGTTCGCGCGGCTCGAGCCGAGCCAAGCGCTCCGAGAGGCTCATGGTGACGGCTCCTTTCCGGCGTCTTCGCTAGGTTTTTCGGGCTTTTTGGCGGCGGTGTCGTCGCCGCAGCGCACGTCCAGCTCGAGCGCGTATTTCTGGCGGTCGCTGTTCACTAGCTGAGTGATTTTCGCGATCTTCGGATCTTTGACGCAGGGATGCTTGCCGATTTCGCTCGCGATGCTCTGCGCGTCGGCAGTGGAGCCGACGATGCCGGTGATCTTCACCTTGCCGCGCTGCATGTCGAACTCTTCGATGTCGTGGACCATGGTGGTGGGAATGACCTTCGACAGCTCGACGATCACGTCGAAGGCGTCCACTTGCGGCATCGGATCCGCCTCTTCGCTGGCCTGGGCGCGGGTCAAGGCGTCGGTGGCGCTATCGGCGTCGGTGACCGACTCGCCCAGCACCTCTTTGGAGATGGCCCCCAGCTGGGCCGCCAACACTTCGTGCTCGCGATCGAGCGCGCGCATCTGCGCCCAATTCGAGAACACGAAGCTGATGGCGATGGCCGCCCCGAGCCCGCTCAGCACCGGCAACTTCTCTTTCAAGAAGCCGAAGCCGCGCTGGAACTCGAGCGGCCCGCGGCGCAAATCGACGTCGCGGGCCCGACCCGAAGCGCCCAGCGCGAGCGCGATGGCCTTGGCAAAGCGCGGCAAGCTCGCGGCGCGATCTTCCGACACGCCCTCCAGCTCCAGCGCAGGCAAGGGCGTGATCGGCACGCCGACCTCGTAGGCCAGGTATTCGGCTGCGCCGGTAGCAGCCGCGCCGCCGCCGACCAAGTAAGCAGCCTGCAAATCACTGCCCACCGCGACGGCGGCGGACAAGAACGTCTGGCGTAGCTCGCTGGCCAGGGCTCCGGCCGTCGCGGGCAAACCCGCCACGCCTTGCGACAGCGTGCGCACGAACACTGCTTCGCCATGGGCCAGCACCGTCACCTCGGTCCGCTCGGCGCCCAAATCGACGAGGGCGAACGGACCCGGTCCACGCAGCGGGCTCACCACCGAGGCCAGGTTTGCGAGCACCAACGGCCCGCAGCCGACGCGGTCCGGCTGCCGGCCGAGCGCATTTTTCACGAGCTCGATGCGGGCCCGGACGGTTTCGATGCGCGCGGCGGCGGTCATCACCACCACCGGATCCGTGGAGGCGCGACGGCGCAACGGACGATGGTCGAAGACCAGCTCGTCGATGTCGACCGGCACGTTGGCCTCGACCTCGAACGGCAGCACCTCTTCCAGCCGCTTCTGCGCCGTGGCCGGGATCGAGATGCGGTGGATGAAGCATTGGTCACCGTCGATGGCGACGGCCAAGCCGTCGGCGTGCTCGACCAAGGGCGCGAACGCCTGCTGCAGCGCGCTTTCGAGCGACGTCGCCGAGTCGAGCGCTACTTCTTCGAGCCGCGCGAGCGACAGGCGCTTGTAGCCCACGCTCAAGCTCGCCGCCCGAACGTGGGTCTTACCGATATCGATGCCTACGAAACCTGCCATATGCCTCGGCTCACTCGACTTTATAGTGGATCACGGTGCCGCCAGGGGTCGGCTTGAGCAGCGCAGCCAGCTGCGTGTTCGGATCGTTGGGATCGGGGGTGGTACCGCTACCGGGAATGGGCTTGGCCGCGCCCGAAACGGAGCCGGGGGTGGCGTTCGGCCCGGCCATGGCGGCGTTGGCCTGGGCCATTTGGGCCAAGGTCGTGGCCGCGCCGGGGGGCGGAGCATTGCGAAAATCGATCACGGCGTGAACGCGCACGCGAGTCTCGCGCTTGCCGGCCTTCACCACGCCCGTAGCGTAGATGCTGAACAGCTTGCTCTCGACCGAGATCATCTTGCTCGCCTGGTCCTGAGACAAGAACGGCACCGGCTCCATGCCGATGGCCTGGAAGATGGGACCGAACGGTCCGCCCTTGCCGGTGAGGGCGTTGATGAACATCTGCGGTGACGAAAACAAGGGCACGCCGGCCATGGCCCCGCGCAGCATCGTCACCATCATCAGGAATTTTTGCGCCTCGACCGGGTCGACGCAAGCGCGCGCTTGGGGCGCCGTCGAGCAGATGAAGGCCAACAGCGTCTGCGGGTTGGCGGTGTTGACGTTGATGGTGCCCTGCCCCCACACCGTCACGGTGCGCTTTTCGGGGCGATCGGGATCGGGCTCGATGAAGGTGGACCAGAAATCGTCCCCGAAGCCGCGCAGCTTGTGCAGCTCGTCCAAGCTGTCGAACGCGGCGTTCTTGCGCGAAAATGGCTGCTTCAGCCGCTCGTAGAAGGAGTCTTCGGCCGCCGCCGACTGTGCGGTGGGGTTGTTCGGATCGCAGACGTAGGTTTCGGCGTCGGGGTCGGCCCAGTCGATGACGCTGGAGCAGATGGCCTGGCGATCCGAAAATTGGCCGTCGGCGTCGCGCCCTTCGAACAGCGGATTGTTCTGGGCCCCGCCCATCAAGCCGATCAGCTCGGAGGCCAGCCGGGATTGGCCGAAGGCGCCGCCGCGAGCCGGCTCGTTCAAGTTGATCTTCGAATCTTCGTCGACGACTTTGACCTCGAAGGCCGCGCCCGTCAGTCCTAGGTTTTTGCCCTTGGTCAGATCGAAGTTGCCCAAGGCCTGGAACGCGGCCGCGCCCTCGGTGTCGTTGAAGGCGCCCATCACCCGGTCGGTGAACTCCCAGACCGGAATTTGCGGCGGCGCGCTCTTCATCATCAAGAACAACGGCGCCAAGGTCTTGCGAATCGTGGGCTCGGCGGCGATCAACAACCGCGACAGGTTGATCGCGCTCCGAGCGGCGTATTCGGCCGTCACGGAGTCGCGGGCCTGCAGCGCGCTGGCAAATTCTGCGGCGTTTTCGTCCTGAACCTCGGACAACATCACCGTCAGGATGGTGAGCGAGCTCAGCACCAGAATCAGCGCCACCCCACGGCGCTGCCGGCGAGCCCGCAGCCGACGCGCGCGCGGACCCAGCTGGACGCGCGGGGCGCCAAAGCGACGGGTCAACAGGGCGAGCAGCTGGTTCATGGTCTCTACAGGGTCGCGAACGTGAGCGGTTGCAACATGTTCAGGCCTACCTTGGTGACGAGGCGAATGGTGCCGCGCCCGCGCTCGGCGGAAGAGCGCCGCCCGCCGTTCAACACCAAGATGATGCGCACCTGAAGCGGCAGGCGATCGGGCTGACCGGTGGTCTGGGTGGTGTCCCAGTTTTCCTGCCACTGGCCGGTTTGCGCGTCCAAATACTGTAGGTCGAACAGATCGATGTCGGTGGCCAGCACTTCGATCCTGCCGCCGCGGGTCGGCTCCAGATCGGGCTCGGTGTCGATGCGTCGCACCAGATCGGTAGTGCCGGAGCCATCCGGATTGGGCGAACCGAAGTACGAAAGCTCGCACTGGTCGGAGACGTGCGAGTTTTTGTCCAGGCGGCGGTTGGCAAAGGCCGTGAAATCGAGGCGATCGGCGGGCGTGCCGCGCTCGCTCTTGAAGATAGTCTTCTGCACCAACAGCGCCTGGTTGAGCGGCATGTGGGCGGACAGGTAGGCGCTCTGCAGCTCGCGCGTGATGCGGGCCATGGCCAAGCGCGCCTCCCGCTGGCGATCTTGCACCCGCGACAGGCCGTCTTTGCTGCGCTTGAGGGCCGAGAAGGCGCCGAACAGCAGGGTGGTGATGGCGGCCAAGATTGCGATCGAGATGATGACCTCGATCAGCGTGAAGCCGCGACGACGACGACGAGCGCTCACTTCTTGACGCTCCCGGTGGTCGAAGTGGAAGTGGAAGTGCCGGTCGTACCCTGCAGCTGATCGGCGATGCCGCCCAGCGCGCCCAGGCCCAGCATGTCGGCGGTGCCGAGCTGCCCTTCTTGCGGTCGGGTCAGAAATTGCGTGACCTCGAGCTCGCGCGGAAGGCGCCCCTCGTTCCACTTCACCTTGACGGTGACGCGGCGAATGCTCGCCTCCAACATCGGCTTGAGGCTCGGATAGACGAAGCCCATCACCATGCCCTCCATGCCGGAGGTGCCGGTGCTGCCCAGCTGCTGCATGACCGAGCCAGGCGTTGCTTTGTCACCGAGCGACGCGCCCTGGGTGGCCGCAATGCCCATCAAAGCGCCGAGCGGACCGCCAGCGGCTGCGCCCGGTCCCGCGCCCGGCCCCGGCGGCGGAGCTCCGAAACCCAACCCGCCTGGCCCCGAAAGTCCGGCGGAACCGGCTGGCCCGGGAGCGCCGCCATCTGCGTCCATCGATGCTTCCGGCAAGGGCGGCAGCTCGACGCGCTCGATCTTCCACGAGCACGTGTAGCCCTCACCTTCGTCGTCGCAGCAGCCGCCCTCGTCGTTTTCGTCAGTGAGCGAGAAGCCCTTCTGCTCGAGCGTGAGCTCGATTTCGCTCATTTTGCAGCGCAGCAGGTTGCTGGCCACGGTCAGATGCTCCCCGCGCGACGCGCTGGAGAACAGCCCGGCTTGCGAGCTCAAGATCACGACCAAGCCGAGCCCGAGAATCGCGAGCGCGACCAGGACCTCCAGCAGGGTAAACCCCGCCTGAAGTGGTCTATTTTTTTGCTCCGCGCGGTGCCCGACGCGGCGACGCGACACCCGAAGGCGTGCGTCCGGAAACCTCGGATTGTCGCGCGTCATTCGGCCCGCTCCGA
>JBEQSW010000332.1:0-7103 GCA_040348565.1 Myxococcales bacterium
GCCGCGGTAATTTGCCGACTTCACGCGTTTCGAAAATCTCTTGGTTGAACTTTGCTCGAGGTCAGTGCTAGCTGCCCGTCCCTTGCTCGACGGAGCGTCACCAAAGTGATGACGACCCAGACGGCGCCCGGTATGTTCATCGTGACGCTCGTGACTTCCCAAGAAGCTGAGCAGGCTGAGGGCTCGCCCCCAGCGGCCCAAGACGGCAGCATGGTTAGGGTTTCTGGTGTCCACAGCCCTGTGGACAATTTGGGGACGCACCTCTCGTGATGGACTTGGAAACAACCCCCGCCCCGCGCGCCGGCGAAAGCCTCTTCACTCAAGCCCTCGAGCAGACCCGAGGGCGCTCCCCTGCCTCTTTCGAGCAGTGGTTCACCAGCATCCAGTTCGAAGGCTTCGACCAGGGTGTGCTGGGCCTCACCGCGCGCGACGAGTTCGTGCGTGATTGGGTCAAGGCTCATTTCCTGCCCGACCTGCTCACGAACCTGGGCCGCCTCAGCGGAGAGCCTGGCGGCGCGCTGCGCGTCACCTGGAGCATCTCCAATCGCTTGGTGCGTCCGGTGTGTGAGCCAAAGCGCAGCGTGCCTCGTCCGTCCAAGCCGGAGCCCATGCCGGCATCACGTCGCTCAGAACGCCCCAGCGTCGCCCCGCGCTACTCGCGCGCGCAATTTCTTGCGACGCTGAACTCGAAGTACACCTTCCCCAACTTCGTGGTCGGCCCGTCGAACGAGCTGGCGCACGCCGCCGCCTTCGCGTCAGCCGGCGGTGGCGGTCCCCGCTACAACCCGTTGTTCATCGCCGGCGGCACCGGCCTGGGCAAGACGCACCTGGTCCACGCCATCGCCCACAAGGTGCTCGACGAGCGCCCCGACGCGCGCGTGGTGTACGTCTCGGCTGAGCATTTCACCAACGAGTTCATCGAGGCGCTCCAGCACCACAAGATGGACGAGTTTCGCGCGCGCTACCGCAGCGACTGCGATCTGTTGCTGGTGGACGACATCCAGTTCTTGGCCGGCCGCGAGCAGACGCAGGAAGAGTTCTTCCACACGTTCAACGCCCTGCACGATGCCGATCGTCCCATCATCGTGACGAGCGACAAGTACCCGCAGCAGCTGCAGCGCATGCCGGAGCGCTTGGTGTCGCGTTTCACCAGCGGCTTGGTCGCCGACATTCAGGTGCCTCAGCTCGAGACGCGCGTCGCCATCGTGCGCAAGAAAGCCGAGCTCGAGAGCATCCCGCTGTCCGACGAGGTCGCGGTGCTGCTCGCGCAAAACATCCAGAGCAACGTGCGAGAGCTGGAAGGCGCGCTGATTCGCCTGGCCGCCAAGTCTTCGCTCACCGGTCGCCCCATCGACGAAGAGTTCACGCTCAGCGAGATGAACACGGTGTCACCTCGCCGCACCGACATCATGAGCGTCGAAGACATTCAGCGCGCCGTGTGCAGCCACTTCCGGCTGTCCAACTCCGAGCTGCTCAGCAAAGACCGCCACAAGAGCGTCGCCTTCGCGCGCCAGGTGGCCATGTACCTGTGCCGCCAACGCCTGAAGTGCAGCTTCCCCGAGCTGGGCCGCGCCTTCGGCAACCGCGATCACACGACCGTGATGAGCGCCGTCCGCCGCGTCGAAGCCCTGCGCCAACGCGACCCCCAAGTCTCCGCCCACCTCGAAGCCATCGAACAACGCCTGGCGTCGTCCGAAGACTGAGCGAGCAGGGCTGCCACCCCGCAGCCCAACTTGCAGAAGCTACCGTGACGTCGTCGGGCCGCGCTCAGCGGCTCGAGATTTTTTCACAGGGAGATCGGGAGATCGGGAGGCGAGAATTTTGGGTTCGCGCTATCGCCAGCGAGCCCGAAGGTCCATCCGCGGCAGCTCAGACCTCGCGCTCTCCTCAGCTCGTCGAAACGGCGTCTTGAGGTTCAACGCAAGCACCGAACCGGCGTAGCGCCCGCGCTGGTTCCTCCCGATCTCACGATCTCCCTGTGAAAAAATCTGGGTCCCGACAGCGGCTGCCCCGGAGCCGTACGATTCAGCGCACAGCGACGGGCGGTTCGACCGTGGCGGTGGGCTCGACGGTGACGGGCGCTGAGACGGCGGGCGCCGCAGGGACGTCGGGCGTCATGGGGACGATGGGCAGCGCGGGGGCGGCGGCGGGTTGCGAGGCGGGCGTGAGCACTTCGGCGACGACCGACGGGAGCGGGGCGGAGCGGAGGGGGCGGTCTTCGACGACGGCGCTGAGGACTTCGGCGACGTGCACCGCGAAGGCGTCGACGACTTCCCCTGCGCCGACGCCGAGCGCGCTGCCGTAAGCAAACGCGGGGCGGGAGCGCGAGCCGAGCCGCTCTTCATGGAGGATCTTGCCGTCGCGCGAAAGGCGGAAGCCGCCGGCGGCGACGGTCGACCAGCCTGGACCTTCGTTGTCGGGAGCCTGCGCGTTCAGCGTGATGTCCAACGTCAGCACGTAGTCGCCAGCCTGTAAGGCGTCGCCCTCGCGCAGCGCGACCTCGGGGAACGAGCTCCAAAGACTGCGCTCCAAGGCACCGAAGGTGGCTCGACGGACGCCGTCGAAGCACAACATGCGCTGTCCCTTGGGCGTGCGGCACTGGTTTTCCCAGGTGTCGTTGCCGAGCTCCACCCAGAGGCGACCGGTGTGCTGGACGGGCGTGGCGTTGGGCGGGGGCAAGAGCGCCGTCTGCACCTTGGCTTCGTGGTGCTGCATGCAGGCCGCGAGGAGCGAGCAAGAGAGGGCGGAAACGGCGACGAGTTTGAACGAGCCCATGGCGGGGCAAACGCTAGGCTTTGGCCGAAAAATGGCCAAATTTCGCGCGAACGCGGGCGCGGCCGCACAAGTGTTCACCCCGGCGCCATCAACCCGAAACCGACCTCGTGCGACATCGGAGCCAAGGTAACGCAATGCGGCGCGACGGCGCCAATCGCCGAGAACTCCCCCCTGGCATCAGGAAAGCTTATGCTTCCTGAGAAGAACTTCCACCGAATGGCAACTCTCCGGCACCTCCATCAATTGATGAACGAGCGACGCATGGTGCGACTGTCCGACGGTCGCATCGGGAAAATCGTGCGAGTCGATACGCACTTTCCCGAGAACTCCACGACGGTCAGCGTCTGGACCGAGAAGAGCCCGAGCATCGCGAAGGTCCCCCTCACCGACATCGTCGGCGACGCCACCCGCGAATCCGCCTAAGCGCATCTTCCCGCGCGCACGCGACCTTTACGGAGTAAGCGAGCGCGCCGCGCGAGCTGGATCGCCCCCACCCAACCTTGGCACCAGCAGATCACGATCACCCACGGAAGGGCGGAGTGAACGAAACTCGGCGAGGCCGAGCGCTGGTTGCGTATCAGCATGGCTGAGTCGCAACGAGGTCAACTCAAGGCACGGAGGAGAACCAGACCCCAGTGAACGAAACTCGGCGAGGCCGAGCGCCAGTTGCGTATCAGCAAGGCTGAGTCGCAACGAGGTCGCCCCAAGGCACGGAGGAGAACCAGACGCGATGTACGCGAGCCTAGCTCGCGTACATCGCTTCGGCGATTTCGAAGGTCGAGTTTTCGAGCTGGGCGTAGGCGCCGCGCAGTGAGTCGAGCGTCGCGCCGGTCTCCATCATCTTTTTGAGGAGCGCGACCTCACCCTTCACCTTCTCGAGCTTTTCGGGCTCGAGCAGATCCGAATAGCCTTCGAGGGCTTGTTCGGTGGTGTAGATGAGCGTCTCCGCTTGGTTGCGCATTTCCGCCAAATCGCGCCGCAGCTGATCGGTTTCTTTGAACTTTTCGCCTTCCGTCACCAGCTTGTCGATCTCGTCGGGCTGGAGGCCGCTGGTGGGGGTGACGCTGACGGCTTGGCTGCGACCGGTGCCGAGATCTTTGGCTTCGACGGCGAGAATGCCGTTGGCGTCGATGCGGAAAGTGACTTGAATTTTGGGCACGCCGCGGGGAGCGGGGGGAATGCCGGTCAGCTCGAAGCGGGCCAGGCTGCGGTTGTCGACGGCCATTTCGCGCTCGCCCTGCAGCGCGTGCACGGGCACGAACGATTGGTTGTCGACGCTGGTGGTGAAGATTTCACTCTTCTCCGTGGGCACGGTGGTGTTGCGCGGAATCAGCTTGGTGAAGACGCCGCCGCCGGTCTCGACGCCGATCGATAGCGGCGTCACGTCCAGCAACAGCACTTCGTCGATTTGCCCGGCCAGGGCCGCGCCCTGAATGGCGGCGCCCACGGCCACGACCTCGTCAGGGTTGACGCCCTTGTTCGGGTCGCGCCCGAAGAACTCGCGCACCGCTTTTTGCACCGCCGGCATGCGCGTCATGCCGCCCACCAGCACCACCTGCCCCACCTGCTGCGGCGTGAGCTTGGCGTCGGCCAGCACGGCTTGGCACGCGGTCATGGTGCGTTCGACCAAGCCGCGGGTCCAAATCTCCAGCTCGCTGCGTTTGATGGTGCGCTCGAGGTGCAGCGGGCCCGTGGGACCGATGGCAACGAACGGTAAATTGACGTCGGTTTCCAGCGACGACGACAGCTCGTGCTTGGCCTTTTCCGCGGCCTCGCGCAGGCGTTGCAGGCTGGTGCGATCCTTACGCAGGTCGACCTTGGACTTGGCCAAAAATTCCTCGGACAAGCGATCGATGATGGTTCGATCGAAGTCCTCGCCACCGAGGTGGGTGTCGCCGCCGGTGGCCTTCACGTTGAAGACGCCCGCGGCAATCTCCATGATCGAGATATCGAAGGTGCCGCCGCCCAGATCGTAGACGGCGATGACCTCGCGTTCGGTTTTGTCGAGGCCGTAGGCCAGCGCGGCCGCCGTCGGCTCGTTCAAGATGCGCTTCACGTCCAGGCCGGCGATGCGCCCAGCGTCTTTGGTGGCCTGGCGCTGCGCGTCGTCGAAGTAAGCGGGAACGGTGACGACCGCTTCCGTCACCGCTTCCCCGAGGTACGTTTCCGCAATCTCGCGCATGCTGGCGAGCACCAGCGCCGACACTTCGGGTGGCGACATGGTGCGGTCTCCGGCTTTGACCCAAGCGTCGCCGTTCTCGTGCTTGACGATGGTGTACGAGACCGAAGCCGCCTGGCGCGTGACCACGTCCGACTCGAACTTTTGCCCCATCAGCCGCTTGACGGCGTGGATGGTGTGCTCGGCGTTGGTGGTGGACTGGCGCTTGGCGACCTGCCCGACCAAGCGTTCGCCCTTGGCCGTGAACGCCACGACCGACGGCGTCGTGCGCGCGCCCTCGGCGTTGGCGATGACCTTGACCTCGGGTTGCCCCGCGGCGTTGGTTCCCTCGACCACCGCCACGCAAGAGTTGGTGGTGCCTAGATCGATGCCGACGATTTTCCCCATAGCGGGCCGAATCAGCATACTCGACCGCCCAAACCGTCGCTAGAGCGCCTCCCCGAATCCTGGAGATTTCAGCTTCTGCCGGCTCGTGCGACGAGACCTGGATCCGCTACGGCAGCTTCTGCGATTCGGGCCGCGGTTTGGCAGCCCCCATGCGATGCATGGTCGCTGCTAGTTCGCGGGAGCCTTGGCGACGACGACGAGCGCGGGGCGGATCAGCTTTTCGCTGTTGCGGTAGCCGGCTTGGACCTCGGCCGCGATGGTACCCGGCTCGAAGTCCGAGGTCTCCATCTGCTGCACGGCCTCGTGCACGGAGGGGTCGAAGGGCTTGCCCACCGCCGGCACCCGCTCGATGCCCAGCTTGCCGAGCGTGTCGGCAAACTGGCGCAAGACCAGGCCGATGCCGTCGGCCAGCGCTTTGACGTCGGTGGCGGTTTCGGCGTGAGCGCTGGCGCGGTCGAGGTTGTCGAACACCGGCAGCATTTCCTTCAGCATGTCGTCTTTGCCGCGACGCTCGGCGTCGGCCAGCTCGCGCCGCGTGCGCTTCCGGAAATTGTCGAAGTCCGCCAGGGTGCGCAGCAGCTGATCTTTGAGCTTGGCCTGCTCGGCCCGGGCAGCCTCGAGCGGATCGGGCTCGGGCGCGGCCTGCTCCGAGGCGGCTGATCCATCGGCTTCGGCAGGTGCGGGCGTCGGGGTTTCGTTTTCGTCAGGCACGGCGCGGCGAGTATAACCACGACCGCCGCTTTGCCAAGCGGGGGGCTCCGGTGAGCAATTCGGCTCCAGCAAAGAGCCCCACGCTTCGTTTAGGCCTGCGCGCCGGGAAGCTCGGCGAGCCCGCTCAATGATAGCCGCCGGAGGACACCAGCCGTTCGCCGGTGAGCCAGCCGGAGTCGGCGGAGGCAAGAAACACCGCGACACGGGCGATGTCGTCGGGTTGGCCCAAACGCTTCAGCGGCGTCGCGTCGATCAGCGTCTGCATGAAATCGCTGCCGATCATGCCGGCCGCGTGGGTGCCTTCGGTTTCGACGGGGCCGGGGGCGACGGTGTTGACGCGGATGTTGCGCGCCGAAAGCTCCTTGGCCAGGACGCGCGTCACGACATCTAGCGCGCCTTTGGTGGCCGCGTAGATGGACGAGGCGGGCGGCGCCGACTCACTCACGACGGAGCTTACGTTGACGACGTTGCCGCCCTCGCTGCCGAAGTATTTCAGCGCTTCCTGGGTGACCAGCAGCGGGCCGAGCACGTTGGTGTGAAATTGCCGCGTGAACTCGGCTTCCGTCACCTGCTCGAGCGGCTGGAAAGCGAACACTCCCGCGTTGTTCACCAACACGTCGAGCTTGTCGTACGCCCGTTTGGTCTCCAAGAACAGCCGTTTGATGTCGTCCGAGTTGGTCACGTCCGCCTGCACGGCAATGGCCGTCCCGCCTTGGGCTTGAATCTCAGCGACGACGCGCTCGGCGTCGGCGCGACCGGAGGCGTAGTTCACCACCACCTTGGCGCCCTCCGCGGCTGCCCGCTTGGCAATGCCGGCGCCAATGCCCTTGGACGCACCCGTAACCACCACGACTTTATCGAATAGTTTGCTCATCAGAACCTCACTTGACCTGTTTCGACGTTTCGACAATCATCTAACTATCGAACCAAACGACGTCAAGCGACCCGCGGCCGGCCCGCGCTCAGATTTCCGAAAGTTGCGCGAGGTACGCGCGCAGGACGTCGCGCTTCACCGTGACCAGCACGAACTTGCCGTCACGGGACGTCTCGA
>JBEQSW010000336.1:0-8855 GCA_040348565.1 Myxococcales bacterium
TACGAGCATCTGTCGCGCGAGGAGTTGCTCGCATTGTTGGCCGCCGAGCGGGCGTCGGCGCGCGCCAATGACCTCGGCGCGGACCCCAGCGAGCCGCCGTCGTCCGGCGATCGTTACCGCCAGGTGGTCGAAGAGGCCGCCGACGGGATCTTTTTGTCGGATGACCATGGCGTCTACGTGGACGTGAACGAGGCGGGCGCGCGCATGCTGGGCATGACGCGAGACGAGGTGATCGGCAAGCGCATCAGCCAGCTCGTCAGCGACGCCGAGCAAGACGTGTTGGCCGACGCGCGCGCTCGCGTCGGCAAAGGCGAGTGGGTGCTGCACGAGTGGCAAATCCGCCGCAAGGACGGTTCGACCTTCACCGCCGAGGTGAGCGCCAAGCTGTTGCCCGACGGTCGCTACCAGGGCATCTGGCGCGACGTCACCGCCCGACGCGAGCGCGAAGAAGCGCTCCAGCTGAGCGAGCAACGCTTTCGCGCGCTGACCGCCGCCTCGTTCGAAGGCATCAGCATCACCGAGCGCGGCGTCGTGGTGGACGTGAACGACCAGATGGCGCGCATGCTCGGCTACGAGCGCGCCGAGCTGATCGGTAAAGAGGTCACGCAAATGGTGGCGCCCGAGTCGCGCGAGGCGGTCAACATCGCCATTCGTTCGGCGCGCGAAACCCCCTACCGGCACCTAGCGCTGCGCAAAGACGGCAGCGCCATCGAGGTCGAGGCTCAGGCCAAGATGGCGGAGTGGTCCGGCCGTCCCGTGCGGGTGACCGCGATTCGCGACGTGAGCGCGCAGCGGCAGCTGGAAGAGCGCGTGAATCGCGTGCAAAAGCTGGAAGCGTTGGGGCGCCTGGCGGGTGGCATCGCGCACGACTTCAACAACATCCTGGTGGCGATCTTTTCGTACACCGATCTCATGGAGCTGGACGCCGAAGATCCGGCGCAAGTGCGCGGCCACGCCGAAGGACTGCGGGCGGCCGCGCATCGCGCCCGCGATCTCGTCCAGCAAATTCTCACCTTCAGCCGCCCGAAGGGCGAAGAGCGCGCCAAGACGGCGATCCGTCCCATCGTCGACGAGGCGCTGCGCTTCTTGCGCTCGACGCTACCCACCACGCTCGAGCTGCGCAGTGAGCTCGATGCAGACCTGCCACCCGTGCTGGGTGCCCCCGTCCAGATTCATCAAGTGGTGATGAACCTGTGCGTGAACGCGGCGCACGCCATGCAAAAGTCCGGCGTGCTGACCGTGCGCCTAGCGCGAGTCGTCGCGACGCCGGAGCTGACGTTGCGCGCGCCGGAGCTGGTCGACTCGCGCAACTACGCGCAGCTCACGGTGCAAGACACCGGACAAGGCATGAGCGCCGAGACTCTGAGCCGCATTTTCGAGCCGTTTTTCTCGACCAAGCCGGCGGGTGAAGGCTCGGGCCTGGGTCTTGCGGTCGTGCACGGCATCGTCAAATCGCACGATGGAGCCATCGCGGTGGACAGCGCGCCCGGGCGCGGCACCACTTTCGAGATCTACTTGCCGGCGGCGGACTAGGTTTTCGACGGCTGGCGGCACGCGGCCACGGCGTCGGCGACGGTACCGAAGGGCGCAGTCCAAATGGTCTGCCGGTGCTCGGCCAGGTAGCTGAGGATTTTGTCGTGCGCAGGTTGCGACAGCTGCAGGTATTCGCCACCACCGCTCACGCCGTGAACGCCGATCACCGCCCAGCCGTGGCTCTGCTCGGCGCGCTGGATGAACGCCACCACGTCGCTGCCGTCGGAAGACGAGGGTGGAAACAAGGCTGGCACGTCGAACAAATCGAGGCCGGCCGGCTCCGCGACGACGCCAGCCACGCCGCGAGCGGCACGGAAGCGCGCCTTCACCAGCGGCACGTAGCTCTGCCCGCCCTGCAGGCTGGTTTGGCCGCACGGATACGCGAACGTGAGCGTTCCGGTGACGCCGAGCGCGCCCACCGCCGCGTTCCCGGCGTCGAGCTCGCGGGCCATGTCGGCCATGTCGAGCTGGGTCAGCGCTGCATTGCAGGGGTGCGTGAGCGTGTGCGACCCTAGCTCGTGTCCGTTTTTGGCCAAGGGCGCAAACTCCGCCAGATTGGCGCCGCTCAAGAAGAACGTGGCCTTGAGCCCGAGGCGGTCCAAGGCCGGCGCGGCGTACTTCACTTGCGAAAGCAGGCCGTCATCGTACGTGAGCGAAACCGCGGCGGTAGCCCCGTTGGGCCAGCTGCAGTCTTTCGGAGCAAGAACGGAAGGCACCGGAAGCGTCGAGCCAACCGTTGGCTGCGCGCGGTTCGGCGGTTGGGCGGGCGAAGGCGCGATGCAGGCGCACACCAGCAAGGCCACCGCCCCCGACCACGGCCCCAGCCTCACTTGAAGGCCGCCACCGCCGACGCCACGATCGCCACGCTGAGCCCCAACATGATCAAGCTGAGCTTGGGCAGCTTGGCCATCAATGGCCCGCCACCGGCCAAGCGAATCTTCTTGGTCAACACCTGCACGTAGCCAAAGAAGCCGATCAGAATGACCACCAGCGTGAGCTTGAGGTGGAAGGCGCCGCCGCCCCAAGCGAAGACCGCCGCCGGTCCGCGCAGCACCAGCATGGCGACCCCAGTCAGGATCAGCAGCCCGAGGCCGTAGCTGCCGTTCTTGCGCAATGCCGACACGCGCAACATGAATTTGCTGCGCTCTTCGGGCGACAGGTCGCGGGCGGCGGCGCCCAGGGTGAGCATGGCAAAACTAGTGCCCACGCCCAGCGCCAAACCGATGAAGTGCAAAAATAGGATCGACAGGTAGAGCACGGCGCGAGATCTACTTCACGTGGCAAAAAGCAGCCAGCCGATTGCGCGATCTGGAGCAGGCCCCGGCGCAAGCAACACGTTATTTCACAATCGCGCCCTCGGGACGCGCTCTGACGGGCACTGCTATTTCTGCGACATGAGCGCCGGCAGCTTGTCCCGCAAGCGTTGCTCGAGCTTCGCGAACTCGAACTTCTCGGGGCGGTTGCCTCCTGGCAGGCAGGTGATGTCGAAAGCGGCCGAGGCGGCCGACTTGAGCTTCGGCTCGGGCAAGTCGAGCTGGCTGCCCAGCTTGCGCAGCGTCGCCAGCTCCTCGGCGTTCACGACGCCGTCGACCTTCGCCAGCCACATCGCGAAGGCGTACGTGAGAGCGCGCTCCGAGCCGCTGAGAACGCTCAAATCCAGGGAGGAGAGCTCCAACCCTTGCTCGAGCGCCGCCTTCACCTCCGCCAGCTCGCCTTCACCGAGCCCCACTTCTTTGGCAGCTCCGAGCAAGCCCCGAGCTTCGTCGGCCCTGAGCAAACCGTCTGCGCGAGCCACGGCGACCACAGCGAGAAAGCCCTCTTTCCTCAGCGACATGTGCGACTCCTTCGATTGAAATCGCTCATGGTACGCAACTCCGCGAACCGCCACAAGGGCCGCCCGCGTTACATCGACAGCAGCACGACCGCGGCCGCCAGCGCGATACGGTAGTAGCCGAACGGCTCGAGCCCCCGGCGGCTCAAATAGCGTACGAACGCGGCGATCACCACCCAAGCCACCACGAACGAGACCAGCAACCCCACCAGCAACTGCGCCGCGCCGACACCGTGCGACAGCTCGTGACGCCCCTTGTAAATTTCGTACAGCGTGGCCGCGCCCAGGGTCGGCACCGACAGCAGGAACGAAAACTCCGCGGCCGTGGCCGTGGAGAGCCCCGCCAGCTGCCCTGCCACGATCGTGCTCATGGAGCGCGACATGCCGGGCCAGAGCGCGAAGCACTGACCGCAGCCAATCAACAACGCGCGCCCGAGCGTGACGTGCTCGGTGCCGACGAGCCCCTCGACCTGCTTTGCGCGGCGCACACGCTCGACGACGATCATGATGATGCCGCCCACGAGCAGCGCGGCCGCGACCGGCATCGGTCCGAACAAGAGCCGCTTGATGGTCTTGCCCAGCAAGAGCCCCGCCAGCGCCGCCGGCAGGAAGGCGACCACCAGCGCTCCCCAGAGCCGCAGCGCCACCGGGTCGCGCGCGAGCAAGCCGGCGAGCTTTTCGGCGAACAGCCGTCGATAGTGCACGACCACGGCCAGGATGGCGCCAAGCTGGATCACGATATCGAACGACTTGGCTCCTTCGTCGACCGAGCCCAGCCACTGACTCACGAGAATCAGGTGACCCGTGGACGAGACGGGAAGAAACTCCGTCAGACCTTCCACCAAACCAAGAATGACAGCGACGAGCAGGCTCACGTCAGCGCGTGTAGCTGCAAGCCTTGCTGACTGTCAAAGCCAAGGCGCAAAAAGGCCGGCAATTCCCGGTGCTCGCGGCATGGGCTAGGCTCGCCAACGCCATGGACGGCCAAGCTCCGGATACCGCCGACGACGAGTGGCTCGAGGCCGATGGCCTGGGCGGGTTCGCCAGCGGCACGCGCTCCGGCGTCCGCACCCGCCGCTACCACGGCCTACTCTTGTGCGCGCTGAAGCCGCCGCAAGACCGGCGACTGCTGGTTCAGGGCTTCGTCGCCTGGATCCAGACGTCGCAGGGCCGCGCCGAGCTGTGGCCCCAAGCCTATGCCGGCGGCTACGTGTCCGAGCGCGACGCGGTCGTGGAGAACTTTAGAAGTGAGCCTTGGCCGAGCTGGCGACTCTGCACCTCGCTCGGTCCCGTGATCGAAGTAGAGATGTTCGTGCCGCACGGCAGGCCCGCGATCGCGCTGCGCTTCCGACTGGCCGAGCCGTTCGAGGGCCCCGTCACGTTGCGAGTGCGCCCGCTGCTCTCGGGACGCGATTTTCACGCGCTGCACCGAGAAAATCCCGCGTTTCACTTCGGGGCACAGCGCCAAGGAGAGCTGTTGCGGTTCACGCCTTACGCGGGCGCTCCCGCCGTGCAGAGCTTGAGCAATGCGCGCTTCGAGGCCGCCCCGGATTGGTACCGTCGCTTCTTCTACAGCGAAGAAGCCGCGCGCGGCCTGGACGCCATCGAAGACTTGGCGACGCCGGGCGTGCTGGAGCTGGTGCTGCAGCACGAAAAGGCTGAGCTTTGGTGGCTCCTGCAAGGAGAAGTCAGCGGCGCCTTGGCGGTTCCGATCGAAGGCGCCGCGACCTTCGTGCAGCTCTTGCGCCGGGGCGAGCTGGAGCGCCGAGCACAGACCCCCGACGCGCTGGAGCGAGCCGCGGCCGCGTACATCGTGCGGCGCGGTGAAGGCAAGAGCATCATCGCCGGCTACCCCTGGTTCGGGGATTGGGGGCGAGATACGTTCATCGCCCTGCGCGGCTTGTGCTTGGCCCGCGGCGATTTCGAGACCGCGCGCGCCATCTTGTGCGAGTGGGCCGGCGCCGTTTCCGAGGGCATGTTGCCCAATCGGTTTTCGGACAACGCCAACGAGCCGCCCGAGTACAATTCGGTCGACGCTTCGCTGTGGTTCGTCGTCACCGCGCAAGAGCTCTTGGCCCAGGCACCGCTGAACCCGGCCGATCGCCAAAAGCTCGAGCAAGCCATGCTCGCCATCGTGGGCGGCTACGCGCGCGGCACCCGCTACGGCATCGCGGCCGATGCGGATGGACTGCTCTCTGCAGGCGCCCCCGGGCTGCAGTTGACTTGGATGGACGCCAAGGTCGGCGATTGGGTGGTGACGCCCCGGCGCGGTAAGCCCGTGGAGATTCAGGCGCTTTGGCTGACGGCGCTCGGCCACGCGGCAAAGCTCGACCCCGCCTTTGCCGATCTGCACGGCCGGGCGCGCTCGGCGTTCGCGCGCCGCTTCTGGAACGCCAAACGCGGCATGCTGTTCGACGTCGTCGATGTCGAGCACATTCCGGGCATGGTCGACACCGCGTGTCGGCCCAACCAAATCTTTGCGGCGGGCGGTTTGCCGGGCACGCTGCTGTCGCCCGAGCAGGCTCGCTCGGTGGTCGACGCGGTGGAGCGCGAGCTGTACACCCCGCTCGGGCTCCGTTCGCTCGAGCGTCACCACCCCGACTACCGTCCGCGCTACACGGGTGGCGTGCGCGAGCGCGACGGCGCCTACCACCAAGGCACCGTCTGGCCCTGGCTGATCGGGGCATTCGTGGAAGCCTGGTTGAAGGTGCGCGGCAGCACGTCGGAAGCCAAGGCCGAAGCCAGGGCGCGCTTCGTGGCGCCGCTCCGGCAGCACCTGGAAAGCGCCGGGCTCGGCCACGTGAGCGAGATTGCCGACGCCGACTCGCCCCATTTGCCGCGCGGCTGCCCGTTTCAAGCTTGGTCGGTGGGCGAGCTGCTGCGTTTGGAGCGCGTCGTCCTGGCCGAATGACGTGAGGCGAGCGCTGCAGTAGCTTTGCCCGAGTGACAGCCCCGCATTTTGCGCTCGGTGATCGCAGCCTCTACCCCGAGCTGAAGGCCAGCGCCTACCTCGCGTACGCAGCAACAGCGCCAGTTTCGACTCTCGTCAAGGCGGCCGTCGGTCAGGTGCTCGACGGTTTCGCGGAACAGGGCAACGTCGCGTTCTTCGCTTGGATCGAGCAGCGCGAACGTCTGCGAGAAAAGCTGGGGCGGCTCGTCGGCGCGCCGGCCACCGACATTGCGCTGACTAGCGGCACGACTCGCGGCATCAGTGATCTCGCGCTGAGCTTGCCCTGGCAAGCGGGCGAGCGCGTGGTGCTGTTCGATCGCGAATTTCCGGCAAACGTGAGCCCTTGGCAAAACGCGGCTGGGCTTTTTGGCTTGCGCGTCGACTTCGTGCCGATGACGCACGCGGTCGAAGACGAGGACTCGTTCATGTTGCCGCTCAGCCGGCTGCTGGAAGCCGGCGCGCGGCTCGTCGCGGTGAGCGCGGTGCAGTTCCAGACCGGGCTCCGGATGCCGCTCGCGCGGATTGCGCAGTTGTGCGCGCGCCATGGCGCCGAGCTGTGCGTCGACGCCATTCAAGCCTGCGGCGCAGTGCCGCTGGACGCGCCAGCGCTCGGGATCGACTACTTGCTGACCGGTGGCCACAAGTGGCTGCTCGGCCCGGAGGGGGTGGGCTTCATGTACGCGCGCCCCGAGCGGGCCCGGGCGCTGGTGCCGCGTACCGCCGGCTGGCTCAGCCACGAGGACGGCACGCGCTTTCTGTTCGCCGGTCCGGGGGAGCTGCGCTACGACCGGCCGATCAAGGCCAGCCTGCAGATGCTCGAGGGCGGTTCTTCCAGCACGCTCGGCTTTGCCGCCTTGGAGGCAGGTATCGAGCCGATTTTGGCGCTCTCACCGGCAGCCATCTACGCCCACGTGAACCAATACCTGGACGCGCTCGAGCCAGAGGTCGCGGCCCGGGGCTTTCGCAGCCGCCGAGCGCGGAGCGCCGACGGCCGTTCGTGCATCCTGTCGTTCGAGCCGCCTCACGACGTCAGCGCAACGGACGTCGTGCTGCAACTGCGCAGCCGGGGCGTGTTCGCCAGCATGCCCGACGGCCTGCTGCGATTCGCCCCTCACTTTCCGAATGCCCTGTCTGAAATCGAGACGGTTCTGAACGCGCTCGACGCAGCCTTGGCCGCGCTGCGCGGCGCCTAGGGCCGCGTGGCGACCAAGCTGCGCGAGTAGTCCACAGCCCTCCGTTCACGCGCCCCCAACCTGGCGTCATGTTTCGGCGGTGTGGCGTGACGGGAGGCCCAGAGCGCGCTAAGCCACGCTCGCCATCATGGAAGCCGAGCTCGCCCAAGGCACCGAGCGCGTCATCAACGGTCAACGTCGGATTTTCTACGACGGTTACTGGATCCGCGCCTACGACGTGCCGGCCGATCGCTGGCAAGCCAAGCGCCAGCTGATCGACGCGATGACGCGTCGCTTGTTTCAACACACCGAGCCGGGCATCAACATTCCCGGCGCCCGGGCCGACGAAGCGCGCGCCGCCTTCGACGCCGAGGTCGACCCCGCCAAGAAGCGAGTGAAGGGCGCCATGCTGGCCGGCGCGCTGTTCAACCGCGCGACCGACATCTTCACCAAGCTGGTCGAGCTCGAGGCCGCCGGCATCCGAATTCAGTCGGACAACGCGCTCATGCGCCAGTGCGGCCAACACCTGCAAGAAGCGCTCGAGCTCGGCAAGACCGTCCTGCACCGCAGCGGCGAAGAAGGCATCGACGAGCTGTGGGGCGAGCCCTTCAAGGCCTTCGCTTACCCGATCGAAAAATTCTACGAGAGCCGCTACATCAAGATCGCGCTCACCATGCGCTGCATCGACGAGATCGCGGAGGCCGTGTACACCACCTTCAGCTCTCAGCCGCTGTTCCCCGGCATAGAGCCGTTGATTTGGAACTTCGCCAAGGCCGCCAAAATCAACTGCGAAACCCTGCGCGACGATCCGGACATCTTCGAAGTTTGGGCCGACTTCGTGGTCGCCAGCGAAAAGCTCGCCAGCTACGGCCCCGAACGCGGCAAAACCGACGCCGAGCGCCTGCTGCTCGAACGAGCCCAGCGCCTGCTCGGCAACGCGCGCGAGCTCGTCCTCGCCATCACCCGCGCGCGCGTCCCCATGCCCAAAAGCTCCCGCACCTTCATCGACCGCTGCGCCGCCTACAAGCTCGCCCTCACCTCCGGCGACCCCGACCCCCAACCCGAATCCCTCCGCCCCGGCACCCTCGGCTTCGCCTTCCCCAGCTAACGCGCGCCGAACGGCAACGTTACAGCGCGCGCAACGACGGACAGCGACGTTACGACGCGCGCGACGACGAAGAGCGGCGACGTTACGACGCGCGCGCGGCGAACCTTCACCGCGAGAAGACGCACGAAGCCGAACAGCAACGCTACGACACGCGCGCAAGAACGGCGACGCCAGGGAACGCGCACCCGCACCGCGCGTCTTTCGCCGTCTCACTAACGCTAGCGCGATATCTGCCGATTCAAGTTTCTACACGCCAGACCC
>JBEQSW010000405.1:0-34830 GCA_040348565.1 Myxococcales bacterium
TGCTGGCGGGCTTGGGTCGAGAATGCGACACCGAGATCAAGCGTTTGGAGCTGGAAGCGCAACGCCTGGCCGGCCGCGAATTCAACCCCAACTCGCCGCGTCAGCTGGAAACCCTGCTGTTCGACGAGCTGGGGCTGAAGCCGCTACGACGCACCAAGACGTCGCGCTCGACCGACGCGGAGACGCTCGAGGCGCTGAGCGACAAGCACGAGCTGCCCAAGATCATCCTCGAGCTGCGCCAGGTCACGAAGCTCAAGGGCACGTACATCGACGCCCTGCCGGCTTTGCAAAATGCCAAGACGGGGCGCGTGCACAGCTCCTGGGAGCAAGCGGTGGCCGCTACCGGTCGGCTGTCGTCGACCGATCCCAATCTGCAGAACATCCCGATCCGCACCGAGCTCGGGCGGCGAATCCGCGCCGCGTTCGTCGCGCCGCCCGGCTATCAGCTGGTCAGCGCGGACTACTCGCAGATCGAGCTGCGAGTGTTGGCGCACCTGTCCCAGGACGAAGTCTTGTGCGACTCGTTCCGTTCGGGCCAAGACGTGCATCAACGGACGGCGATGGAAATCTTCGAGGTGAAAGCCGAAGAGCTGACGCGCGAGATGCGCACGCGCGCCAAAGCCGTGAATTTCGGGGTCATCTACGGGCAAGGAGATAGCGGCCTGTCCAAAGTGCTGGGCATTCATCGCGCCGAAGCCTCCAACTTCATCGCCGCCTATTTCCGGCGTTATCAGGGCGTGCGCACCTTCATGACCGCCACGTTGGAACGAGCGCGCGCGGGCGAAGCGGTGCGCAGCTTGCTCGGCCGGCACCGCTTGCTGCCCAACATTCGCAGCGCCAACCGCGCCGAACGACTGGCGGCCGAGCGCATTGCCATGAACATGCCGATCCAAGGCAGCGCCGCCGACATTTTGAAGCTGGCCATGTTGGCGCTGCGCGAGCCGCCCACGCCCGGCGCGCGCATGGTGCTTTCGGTTCACGACGAGCTGGTGTTCGAAGTGCCCGACGCGGAGGTGCCCGAAGCCGAGCTCAAAATCAAAACCGCCATGGAGAGCGCGTACGCGCTCTCGGTCCCGCTGGAAGTATCGGTCGGGCACGGCCGCGACTGGAACTCCGCCCATTAGAGCGGCGTCATGAAAGTGGCTGAGCAGGTTCCCGTCGCGGTGTTGGGGGGTGGGCTCACCGGGCTCTCCGCCAGCTTGTTTTTGGGACGAGCGGGGGCAGCCCACCGGCTATTCGAGCGCGCGACCGTTCCCGGTGGGCACGCGGTCACGCTCACGGAAGCGGGCTTTCGCTTCGACCGCACCGGACACCTGCTCCACTTGCGAGATCCGGACATGCAGGCGCTCGCGCTGGAGCTTTTGCCGGCGGAGCAGTATCGCAAGCTGCAGCGCCGGAGCGCGGTGTTTTCGCACGGGGTTTACACCCGCTATCCGTTTCAAGCCAACACCTTCGGGCTGCCGCCGGAGGTGGCGTACGAATGCGTTTCCGGCTTTTTGAAGGCCCATTTTGCGGCGACGAAGCCCGAGCCCAAGAGCTTCGAGGAATTTTGCTTGCTGCACTTCGGCGAAGGCATCAGCCGGCACTTCATGCTGCCCTACAACGCTCGGCTGTGGGGCGTCGCGCCCAGCGAGGTCACGAGCGAGTGGTGTCAGCGCTTCGTACCCCTGCCCCGGCTGGAAGACGTGCTGCGCGGCGCGCTGGGCGCGCACGCGCCGGAGCTCGGCTACAACACCAATTTTTGGTATCCGGAGCTGGGCATCGGCACGTTTTCGGACGCGCTGGCGGCGCGCACGCCGGTCGAGCTGTCACGAGCAGCACGGCACGTCGACCTCGAACGCCGCGTGCTGATCTTCGACGACGAAGAGGTGCCGTTCGACGTGCTGGTGAGCACCGTCCCCTTGCCGGCGTTGCTGCGCTTGCTGTCCAAGCTGCCCGAAGCCGTCGCGGAAGCCGCCAGCAAGCTGCGCGCCACGCACCTGCACTATCTGGATCTCGGGCTTTCGGTGCCCAACCCGAACCCGTATCACTGGATCTACGTGCCCGAGGACAAGTATCCGTTCTACCGCGTCGGCTGCTATTCGCATTTCAGTGACAAGCTGGCGCCGCCCGGCAAATCCAGCCTGTACGTGGAGCTGAGCGACCGGCGCGCGCCGAATCCCGAGCGCGCTCTCGAGGCCGTGATCCCGGGCCTGCGCGAGCTCGGGCTGCTGAAGAGCGCGCAGGACGTCGAGCTGGTTCGGCTGCGCACCATCGACTACGCCTACGTGATTTACGACCACCACTACCGCGCCGCGCTCGACGTGATCGAGCCCTTCCTGGCCCAGCAGCGCATCATCAGCAGCGGGCGCTACGGTGCCTGGAACTACTCGTCGATGGAAGACGCATTGTTGATGGGCCGAAGCGCAGCGCGTGACGCCGGGGCGTTGCTACGGGGCGAGCCGTGACCCAAGCGCCCGAAGTCTCGTTCGTGATCCCGGTCTACAACGAGGAAGCGATCTTGCACGCCGCCGTGGTCGACCTGCGCGAGCGCCTCGCGCCGCACGGCTTGCGCTACGAAATCATCCTGGCCGAAAATGGCTCGCGCGACCGCACCGTAGACATCGCGCGCGAGCTGTGCGCGCGTTACCCAGAGGTCAGGCTCGAACGGAGCGCGACCCCGAACTACGGCCAGGCGCTACGGCTGGGTATTTCGAGCGCGCGCGGCGAGCTCGTGGTGTGCGAAGAGATCGATCTTTGCGACGTCGATTTTCACCTTCGAGCCCTCGACCTGCTACGCAAGGGCCAGGCAGATTTCGTGATCGGCTCGAAGCTGATCGGCGGAGCCCGCGACGCCCGGCCCTGGCGACGCCACGCCGGAAGCGTGCTTTACACCAGCGTCCTCCGGCTTTTGTTCGACTTTCGCGGCACCGACACGCACGGGCTCAAGGCCTTTCGGCGCGCCGCCGTGTTGCCGTTGGTCGAAGCCTGTCGGGTCGAGCGGGACGTGTTCGCCAGTGAGCTGACGATCCGGGCGTATCGCGCCCCGCTCCGGGTGGTCGAGATTCCGGTGCGCATTTTGGAGAAGCGACCGCCATCGATCGGCCTCTGGCGCCGGCTACCCGGCGTCGCCAAAGATCTTTGGCATTTGACCTGGGCCGTTCGCTTGCGCGGCTAGCCCTGGCCTCGGCCGCCCTTTTTCCCCCTTTCGAGCCGTCACCAAATTTCGATCGGCCAGCCGCGCCGTTGGGCGATCCTGCGTAGACGGCGATCCGGGTTGATGACGATGGGCGCCTTGACCACTTCGAGCAGCGGAAGATCGGTGATGCTGTCGCTGTAGAAGCTGGCTTCTTCGATACGAAAGCCTTCTCGCTCGGCGACTTTGGCGGTGCGCTCCACCTTGCCTGCGCCGTAGCAAAGCGGCTCGACGATGCGGCCGGTGAAGCAGCCCGCGCCGTCCAGCTCTAGCTCCGAGCAGATCACGTGATCGATGCCGAGCTCGGCCGCGACAGGCTCCGCCACGTAGCGCGTGGCGCCAGTGACGATGGCCACGAACTCACCGGCGTCGCGGTGCTTCTTCACCGCGCGGCGGCCGGCTTGCTGCACCTCCGGCAGCACGTAGCGCGGAAACCACTCGGCGCAGCTCGCTTCCAGCCAGGACTCGGCGCGCCCGCGAAAGCTCTCCAGGGCCTTGCGCGCCACCTTGGGCGCGTCGATCACCCCGAACGTGTACTGGGTGGCCCAGAGCGCGACCCGGAGCGCGTCCATCAGCGACGCCTCACCGCGGTCGCGGCGGAACTGGGTGTACAGGCGCGCAGAATCCACGCGCAAGAGCGTGCGGTCCATGTCGAACAGGGCGGCCTGACGTGCCAAAACGGAAAGGTTGTAACACGCGCCGCCGCGTTGCACGATGCGCGCCCCGGTGGCCGTTCACCTCGACATTCGTCCGCGCCTGACCTTCCCGGCGGAGCCGCGCCTCCCCACGCGGCGGCGCTGGCGCTTGCCGCCGCTGGCGGTGCCGGCGGTCGGCTACTGGCTGGCGATGGGCGCGCTCACGTACGGCTTCACCAAGCTGGGCCCCCATCCGTTAGACGACGTCCAGTCGCCCGCAAGCCAGGTGGCAGGCGTAGCGCCGAGCCCGGAAGCGCCGCGCGAAGTCGCAGCCCCGCCCGCAGCAGAGCCCCCGCTGGCCGAAGCGCCGCCGCCCAGCGCACCCGAGCCCGCCTCCGAGCCAACCGCGCCCAACGAGCCAGACGCGACGACGCCGTTGGCCTCCAACACCACCGAGCCCGCGCCGCCGGACACCCGAAAGGCCGAACGGAAAGAACCGTCGGAGCCCGTCGCGCGCCAAGAAGAGCCGAGGTCGAAAGCAGCGGAGCCGGCCCCGCGCATTTCATTCCCAGAGTTCACCGATTCGTCGCCGGCCGAAAAGCGCGAGCACGCCGCCGACGGCCCACGCATCGCTTCGCTCTTCGAGCAAGCCGAGGAGCGGCCAACGCCAGCGCCGAAGCCCGACGCCCCGACGCCGCCGACGAGCGAGCCCGACGCGCCGGTCGCGGTTTCGAGCTGCGAGGCCGCCATTGCCCGCAACAACGAGCAGCTCACCATCGGTGGCCCGCGCGCGGCGCCGGACATCACTCGCGAAGCCTACGCCAGCATCTTGCAGAACGGCCGCTACCTTTCCGCGTGCTCGATCCCGGAGCGAACGGTGTTCGAAATCTGCGCGGCGGTAAGAGACGGCCGCGCCGTCGGCATCACCATCGTCAGCAATCCGCCCAGCCCCGCGCTCAACAGTTGCGTCCGCAAAGCAGTTGGACGCCTCAAATTTCCGCAAAATTCTAAGCTAGACGTCACCCACACGCGCTTCGACGCGGTGAGCCGTTGAGCCGTCAACCTCGGCTGGGCTAGAGCTAGCGGCCATGAAAGTCCGTGTTCTTTTGGCGGTGGCGTCCGGCACCCTGGCGTGGTCGACCACGACGGTCGCGCTAGCCGACACGTCCACCATCAAGCTGCCCGGCGCTCACCCCGACTACGTCTTCGAAGCCGAGCCGCACGCGGTGGTAGCGCCCTTCGACGAATTCCAACCGGGCATCGGCTTTCGCGGAACCATCGAGCTGGTCGACAACGGCTTCGTTCCCAGCATCAACAATACCGTCGGCATCGGCTTCGGCGCCGATTGGGCCACCAAGCATTTTCGCTTGCCGGTCGTGATGCAGTGGAACTTCTGGCTCTCGCGCAATTGGTCGGTGTTCGGCGAGCCGGGCGCCGTCGTCGATGTGGGCGACAAGACCCGCGTCCATCCGGCGTTCTTCGCCGGCGGTCGCTTTCATTTCACCGACCGCATCACGCTCACGATGCGCGTGGGCCATCCGCTGGCCAGCATCGGCGTCTCGTTCCTGCTGTAGATTTCGTGCTGACTCCCCTACCCATCGACAGCGTGCTGCCGGAGCTCCAAAGCGCGCTCGCGTCCGGCGCGCCGCTCGTGCTCGAAGCACCTCCGGGCGCCGGCAAGACCACCCGCGTGCCGTGGGCCATCCACGAGGCCTTCCCCCAAGGCGAGGTGATCGTGGCCGAGCCCCGCCGTTTGGCCGCGCGCCTGACCGCGGCGCGTGTCGCCAGCGAACGCGGGGAGCGCCTGGGCGATACCGTCGGCTACAGCGTGCGCTTCGAGGACGTTTCCGGGCCCAAAACGCGCATTCGCTACGTGACCGAGGGCGTGCTGCTGCGCCGCTTGTTGGCGCAGCCCGAGCTGCCGGGCGTCGGGCAAGTCGTGCTCGACGAATTTCACGAGCGCAGCCTGCTCACCGATTTGCTGCTGGTGCTGCTGGAACGGCTGCGCGAGCGGCGGCCCGAGCTGGGCCTCACCGTCATGAGCGCCACCCTCGACGCAGAGCCAGTGGCTACCCTGTTGGGTGCGCGGCGCGTGCGCAGCGAAGGGCGCACGTTTCCGCTCAACGTCGAGCACCTACCCGCGATGGACGACCGCCCGCTCGACAAGCAAATCGTCAGCGCCGTGCGCGCGGCCACCGCCGATGAAAGCGGCGACGTGTTGGTATTTTTACCCGGCTCCGGCGATATCCGCAAAGCGCTCGCCGCGCTCGAGCCGTTGGCGGCCGAACGCAACCTGCTGGTGCTGCCACTGCACGGTGACCTACCCATCGCCGAGCAGGCGCGGGCGGTCGAGCCAGCGGCGCGACGCAAGGTCGTGTTGTCGACCAACGTGGCCGAAACCTCCGTGACCATCGACGGCGTCACCACCGTCATCGACTCGGGTCTGGCGCGGCTGGCCAGCCATTCACCGTGGAGCGGCTTGCCGACCCTCACCACCGTCAAAATCAGCCGTGCCTCGGCTATTCAGCGCGCCGGGCGCGCCGGCCGCACCCGCCCCGGGCGCGTCTTCCGCCTCTACACCAAGGGCGATTTCGAATCCCGGCGCGAGCACGAGCTGCCGGAAATTGCGCGCGCCGATCTGAGCGAGGCGCTGTTGGCGTTGGCCGGCGCCGGCATCGCCGACGCGCGCGGCTTGCGCTGGCTCACGCCGCCGCCGGACGCCGCGTTGAACGCCGCCCAGGAGCTGTTGCAGTGGCTCGGCGCCATCACGCCTAAGGGTGATATTTCCAGCCTCGGCCGGAGGCTGCTGGAGCTGCCGCTTCATCCACGGCTGGCGCGCATCGTCGCGCGCGGCGAACAGTTGGGAGTCAAGAGCGAGGCCAGCTTGGCCGCGGCGCTGCTGTCCGAACGCGACATCCGCAGCGACGCTCGCTTGCGGATGTCGCCCGGGGTTCAGCGCGATCTGGGCGTCAGCGGTCCCTGCGACGTGTTGGAGCTGATGAGCCGCTTCGCCGAAGCCGAAGCCGTCAACTTCCGCCCCGACGGCGTGAAGCGCGCCGGCCTGGACGTGCGCACGGTGCAATCGGTCGCCACCACTTACCGCAAGCTCGCGGCCAGCGCGCGCAACGCCGTTTCCCATCCCGACTCGCCCGAAGCCCAAGATGCCGCCGTTCGTCGCTGCATTTTGAGCGGTTTCCCCGAGCGCGTGGGCAAGCGCCGTCGCGCGGGCCAGCCGGACATCGTGCTGTCGCAAGGCGGCTCGGCCAAGCTGAGCCCCACCAGCGTCGTGCACGAAGGCGAGCTGTTGGTCGCGGTTGCCGCCGACGAGCAGAGCAGCGGCGGCCGCGCGCAAGGCGCGGTCCGGCTCGCGACCAGCATCGAAGCCAATTGGCTGCTCGAAGACTACGGCTCCCGCATCGAGATGAAGGACGAGCTGGTTTGGAACGCCGATGCCGAGCGCGTCGAGCGGCGCGAGGGCATGGCCTTCGGCGCCATCCTGCTCGACGAAGAGCGCGGGGTCGCGCCTCCGTCCCCCGAAGCCTCGCGCTTGTTGTTCGAAGCTGCCAAATCGCGAGGCTTGTTCCAATCGCTGTCCAGCGAAGGCTGGGCAAGCCTGGTGGCGCGGCTCGCTCTGCTGCGCGAGCATTTCCCGGAAGCGGGCGTGCCCGAGGTGACGGCGTCGCTGGACGACGCCGCGGCGTCGCGCTTGTGCGAAGGTCGCGTGAGCTTGGCCGAGCTGCGCGAGCTCGATCCGGCGCGCGAGCTCCGCCAGTCGCTCGGCCCGGCCGCGGAGCGGCTGCTGGCCGCCGAAACCCCCGAGTCGTTCCGTCTACCCGGCGGCAAAAACGCCGAAATCCACTACGAGCCCGGCAAGCCTCCTTGGCTCGAGTCGCGGCTGCAAGACTTCTTCGGCATGAAGCAAGGGCCTCGTGTGTGTCGGGGCAAGGTGGCGCTGACCCTGCACCTCTTGGCCCCGAATGGTCGCGCGCAACAGGTCACCTCGGACCTGAGCGGGTTTTGGGAGCGCCATTACCCCACCGTCAGGCGCGAGCTCATGCGCAAATACCCGCGCCACCCGTGGCCCGAAGACGGCGCCACCGCCACTCCGCCGGTCTGGCAGCCCCGGCCGCCCCGCCGCTGACGGGGCTACCCCGCCCTGGCCGATGATTCCGGTGGTTCTTGGGCGCCTCTTGATCGGAATGGGCCGCTCGGGCATAAGTAGAGCGTGACGATCGTCGTGACGGGCGCTTCGGAGGCCCGACAATCTGCGCTCGAGTCGAAGCTCGCCTCTCGCCTAGGTG
The DNA here is from genome assembly GCA_040348565.1 of Myxococcales bacterium. Lineage (GTDB taxonomy): Bacteria > Myxococcota_A > Polyangia > Polyangiales > Polyangiaceae > PMG-095. Next base: position 8,112 of record JBEQSW010000405.1, read on the forward strand.
AAAGCACGCTCAGCGTGCATTTGGCGGCGACGCCGCACCCCGCCCCGCCTCCTGGCCAGCCGAGCTTTGCCGTCTCGGCCTCGCTCGGCGATGCAGAGATCGTCGAGCGCGTGGCCAGCTCCCTGGTGCGGTTGGGCCAACCACGCGGCAGCTTACGCGCCAAAGCCGAAGACGCCGAACGGCCGTTGACCCAAGCTGTCGTCGACCAGCTGCTCGACGACCTGGTCGCAGGGCTGGGCGGCCCCAAGCGCGTGCTGCTACTCCCCCCCGACGCCACCCGTGCGCACTCCGGCGCCGGAGAGCTAACGGCCGGCCTGTACCGACGGCTGGCCCCCCACGCCGAAGTGAAGGTGCTGCCGGCCCTCGGCACCCACGAGCCCATGCGCGCCGAGGAGCTGTCCAACATGTTCCCGGGGGTGCCGCTGGACCGGTTTCTCGTCCACGACTTTCGCACGACCGTCACCCATTTGGGTGACGTGCCCGGCTCGTTCGTGAATCACGTCACCGCGGGCAAGCTCGACTTCGACGTGCCTTGCCAAGTGAGCCGCGAGATCGCGAGCGGCGCTTGGCAGCGCGTCATCTCCATCGGCCAGCTGGTGCCTCACGAGGTGATCGGCATCGCCAACCACGCCAAGAACGTGTTCGTGGGCACCGGCGGTAAAGAGAGTATCGATCGCTCGCATTTCGTCGGTGCGGTGTGCGGCATGGAGACCATGATGGGCCGCGCTCATACGCCCGTGCGCGACGTCTTGAACTACATGTCGGCGCAGCTGGCCGCGCATTTGCCGCTCACTTACCTGTGCACGGTGCGCAAGAAGGACGCGCAAGGCCAAATCCAAACCCATGGCCTGTATGCGGGAGACGACGAGGGCTGCTTTCTGGCAGGCGCACCGCTGGTCCAACGACTGAACCTAGACTTGTTGGACGCACCGCTGCGAAAGGTCGTCGTGTACCTGGACCCGCACGAATTCCGCACGACCTGGCTCGGCAACAAGGCCATCTACCGCACCCGCATGGCGATCGCGGACGGTGGCGAGCTACTCGTGCTCGGTCCCGGCGTCCGGCGTTTCGGCGAAGACTCGGGCATCGATCGGCTGATCCGCCGTCACGGCTATCGCGGTACCCCAAACACGCTCGAGCAGGTGAAACAAGACCCCGAGCTGGCGGCTTCGCTCTCGGCCGCGGCCCACTTGATCCACGGCTCCAGCGAAGGGCGCTTTCGCGTGCGCTACGCAGCGGGCGGCCTTACTCCGGACGAAGTTACCGGGGTTGGCTATGAGTGGGCAGAGCTAGGGCCGCTCCTGCAACGCTACGCCCCCGAACGTTTGAAAGACGGATTCAACCGCCTGCCAGACGGCGAAGAAATCTTCTTCGTGTCCAACCCGGGCCTGGGCCTTTGGGCTTTGAGAGAAAAGTTTTCGAGTTGAGTGCGATTGCTGCGGTGCTTTGCGTTCGCGTGGCGTCGTAGGCGGCGGCACTGATTTTTCGCGACAAAGTTCGCGATCTCGCGACATCCAACAGGAAGACCGACCATGGCAGGCTTGAACATTCGTCCCGACGGCGCCCTCGACATCGTTTCTTTGGGCGCGCTCGTCCACCGCATCGATCCCGGCGTCATCCCCTTCCGCAAGGCCACCGAATGCCAAATCCACGTCAGCGGGGGCGAGTTCAACGTCGCGGCGAACCTGGCCGACGCCTTCAACCTGAACGCCGGCATCGTCAGCGCGATGGTCGACTACCCGATCGGCGAGCTGGTGGCGGAGCGGGTGCGGGCCATGGGCGTGAAGCCGTTTTACAAGCGCTTCAAGCACAACGGCGTCAACGGGCCGAACATTGCCGCCGTGTACAGCGACCGCGGCCACGGCGTGCGCGCGCCGGTCGTGTTCTACAACCGCGCCAACGAAGCCGCTTCATTGATGAAGCCGGGTGACGTGGATTGGAGCGCCACTTTCGCGGGTGGGGTGCGTTGGTTCCACAGCGGCGGCATCTTCGCCGCGCTGTCGGAGGGCACCGGCGAGCTCATCATCGAAGGCATGAAGGCCGCGCACCGGGCCGGCGCCATCACCAGCTTCGATTTGAACTTCCGCGAAAAACTGTGGAACGTGTGGGGCGGCCAGAAGAAGGCGGTGGAGGTCATCGGCCGCATCGTCGAGCACGTAGACGTGCTGGTCGGCAACGAAGAAGACCTGCAGAAGGGCATCGGCATCGAGGGGCAAGACGTACATGCCCAGTCCAAGCTCGACCCCAGCGCGTTTTTTGCCATGATCGACAGAGTCGTGGCCAAGCATCCCAACGTCAAAGGTGTCGCCACGACGCTGCGCGAAGTGCACCACACCAACCACCACACCTGGGGCGCGGTCGCCTGGCTCGACGGCAAGACGTATCAATCCCCGACCTGCCAACTGAACGTGATCGACCGCGTGGGCGGCGGCGACGGCTTCGCCGCCGGCTTCATTTACGGGCTCCTGAGCGGCGAATCCCCGCAACAAGCCGTGAATTTGGGCTGGGCTCACGGCGCTCTGCTCACCACCTTCCCCGGTGACACCACCATGGCCACCGTCGAGCAGGTGCGCGCTTTCGCCAAGGGCGGCTCGGCGCGAATCCAACGCTGAGCGGCGACGTCGATCGCGGTCGGCCCGCTCGGCGCTCACAACAGCAGCGCGCTGTGGCTGGGGGCGACGCTCACTAGCATCGCCTGCATCGCGTCCAGCTCGACCCCGAGCAGCCGCGTTTCCCAACCGCTGCGCCGCGCGACGGTGCCCTGAAAGAACGCGGGTTGCCCGACGGACAGCGCGCCCACGAAGCTGAGCCGACGCTTCACCCCGCCCGCCAGCAGGTATGCCAGCTCGCACATGGCTCCGCGCACCAGGGCATCGGGCAACCTGGTTTCGGCGACCTGCCCCAGCAGGCGGCGCGCCAACACCGCGCAATGTTCCGGCGTCGCCAGCACACCGACATGGAGGGCGGTGCTCGCGCTCGACAGGTGGACCAGCCCGCCCATGCGCGCGTGCTCCAGTAGACTGGGATCGACTACGTCGTCGCCGACGAATCGGCAGCTCGTACAGCCCAAGGCCAGCTCCGCCAAATCACGCAGGGCTTCGAACAACAGCGACATCGAACGTCGTTGGTTGCAACAGCCGAGCCAGCGACCGCAGTCGGTTTTTCCACAGTACTTTCCACGGTTTACAGCGCCAACGCCCGAGTTTTTGCGTCCCGGATCCCGGACGCGCGTCGCGATTTCCGGAAAACCCGTCAGCGCGGCTCGGCGATGGCGCGCGCCACGCCTTCGGCCAGGGCCGCGGCGCTGAGGGGCTTCACCAGCATGTCGATCAGCCCCAAGGTGCGGACCGACGCAGGAGTCCACGTCCCGCTGAATCCGCTCATCAGAACCACGCGAGCGTCCGGCCGCAGTTGCAGCAGCTGCTGTCCGAGCTCGAGCCCGGTCATGCCGGGCATGGTGAGATCGGTGAGCACCAACGCGAATTCGTCCGGGTTCTTGGCGAAGAGCTCGAGCGCGGCTTGGGGCTGAGCCTTGGCCACCACCTGGTAGCCGAGGCGCGTCAGCAGCGCGGTCAGCGAGACGCACAACGCTTCTTCGTCGTCCACGACCAGCACGCGCTCGCCCTTGCCGCGGGGCAGCGCGGTCGGCGACACTTGCGCCGCGCTGGGCTCGCCCAGGTGCTCGGGCAAGAACACCTCGATCTTCGTGCCACGCCCAACGTGGCTCTCGACGGCGATGGCGCCATCGTGATCGCGCACGATGCCGTGCACGACGGCTAGGCCGAGGCCAGTGCCCTCACCCTGGCGCTTGGTGGTGAAGAACGGCTCGAAGATCCGCTTCTGGGTGGCGTCGTCCATGCCATGCCCGGTGTCGCTGACGGCGATGCGCGCGTAGCGACCCGGCCGCAGATCGGGACGCCGACGCGACAGCTCCTCGTCGACCACCGCCAAATCTACGTGCAGTGACAGCTCGCCGCCGCGCTCGCGCATGGCGTGGGCGGCGTTGGTGCCCAGGTTCATCACGATTTGATGCACCTGCGAAGCGTCGGCCAATACCAGCGGCGCTTGCACGTCGAACGACGATTTCATCACCACCGAGCTGGGCAGCGACGAGCGCAGCAGCTTCAACGCGTCGCGCACCGCAAAATCGACCTTGGTCACGCTGCGGCTCGGTTTCTGCGTGCGACTGAAGGTCAGAATCTGCTGCACCAAATCGCGCGCGCGATGCGAGGCGTTCTTCAGCTCGGCCACGTGGTCCAGCACCGACATGCGATCGTTCACGTCGATGCGAATCAGATCGATGAACGCGACCATGGCGCCCAAGATGTTGTTGAAGTCGTGGGCGATACCGCCGGCCAGCGTTCCGAGCGCTTCCAGCTTCTGCGCTTGACGCAGCTGCGCCTCCAGCTCCGCCTTGGTCCGCTCGGTGGCCAGGGTCTTGGTCACGTCGCGAACGGTCCCGATCAGGTGCCGCTCGCCGCCGAGCACGACCTCGTCGCCGGAGATCAACACGTCGCGTTCGTGGCCTTTGAACGTGCGCAAATTGGCGGCAAAATCGCGCAGGCCGGCGCCCTCCCGCACTTTGTCGACCATGCGCTGGCGGGCTTCGGGGCTGGGCCAAATGCCGAGCGCCGCCGAGCGATTGCCCACCACCTGCGCGCGCTCGCATTCGAACAGCTCTTCGAAGGCGGCGTTGACGTCCATGTACTCGCCGTCCCGCAGCCGCACGATCAACATGGCGTACGGGCCGTGCCGGAACGCCTTGGCGAACATCTCTTGCGACTCCAAGAGCGCGCGCGCCGAGCGCTTCTGCTCCGAGACGTCCCGCGACACACCCACGATACGCTTGACGTTGCCCAGGTCGTCGCACACGGGAATGAGCGTGGTCTGAAACGCCATGTCCGGCTGGAGCGCGGTCGGCACTTCTTCGTAGCGTTGGGTCCGGCCGGTCTCGACGCAGCGCCGATAGATTTGCTCGATGCGCGACGCCTCGCTGGGCGGCAGCACCTGGGCCAGGCTGCGCCCGCGCACCTCCTCGCTGGACAAGCCGACCCACTCCGCGGTCTGGCGGTTGAACGCCTCGAACACGAACTCGGGCCCTGGCAACACCTTGACCAGGAACACGCCGTCCGCCAAGTGCTCGAAGATCGACTGCAGCTGCTCAAGCGAGTCGTCCGTGCGCAGGGCAAGCTTCAGCCGCTCCGAGGGGAGCACCGATTCCTCGGCGCATTCCAGCGGCGAATCCATGACTACGACAAGAGCGGGCGCAGTGCCGACTCGAACTGTTCCGGCGTGAAAGGCTTGGCAATCAAGAACAAGGCCCCTGCCTCGTCGGCCAGGGCGCGCATGTCGGGCGTGCCTTCGGTGGTGACGAAGCCGAAGCGCACCGAAACTTTGCGCGCGTTCAGCTCCTTGAGCAGCTCGATGCCGTTCATTTCCGGCATGTTCCAGTCGGAAATGACCAGCGCCGGCGCGCCGCGGCCGATGCGTTCCAGCGCCTCGAGACCGTTGGCCGCTTCCTCGACCTCATATTCTCCGAAGCCGGCTTGGCGCAGCGTGCGCCGCACGATCAAGCGCATGGCCTTGCTGTCGTCCACGATCAGAATCGTTTTGCTCATGCGCTGCTTTCCTTGGCGGACCCTGGGCCCGCAGTTTGAACCGTGACGCTGGTGCGTGAGATGGGCATGGCGTTCTGCTTTTGGGTGAGCAAAAGCACGCTAGCGGAGACGTCGCCGATCTTGAGCGCGCGGGCGAAGACGGCCTGCTGCTGATTGGGCAACGGATGCCCGGAGACGAACATGGGCAAGCCCATCGTCACCGGCATCTGCTCACTGACTCGACGCTTGAGGCCGCCGGCGATGATGTTGATGATTTCGCACATCGCGTCGCTCACGTCGGAAGCCGGCAAATCTTCGTCGGCGGGGTCCATGCCCAGCAGGGCCTTCGACAGCAGCTGGCAACCCGCGCCGTCGACCAAGATGCCAACTTGAATCGGCTCGTCCTGCGCTACGAGGCCGAGGTAGGCGCCGTGTTTGGCCGTGAAGTCTTCGCTCGGGCCGAGAGCGGCGAAGCTCAAGCCGCCGAGCACGGTGCGGGTGAGCTCGCTTGCCGACTCGGAGAGCGCGTCGAGGCAGAAGGATTGTGCGGCCGGCGTCATCGTCCCCCCAAAAACGGGCAATCTTGCCCAGGACTTAAGGCCCAATTGCGTGATTTATCCCGGGGTTTTGCCGAGCGTGGGCGTGGGCTGGACTTCATTTCAGCCGCGGTAGAGCGTATAGATGAAAGTTGGTCTCGAGGGTCTTCCGGGCCTTCGCGGGGCACGCAGGAGTGAATCAGTGGACAAGGTACTGCTCGTAGACGACGACGTTCAGATGCGGAGCGTGCTGGCGCTCTACCTCAGGCGTTGTGGTTTCGGCGTCCGTGAGGCAGCCAATCTCGCTGACGCCCGCCAGCTGCAAGCCAAAGAGCCGCCCGATCTCACGATCGTGGACTACCATCTGCCCGACGGCACCGCCTTCGATCTGCTGAACGCGACGCGTGAGCGCGAGAGTAGCGAGGCCGTGATCGTGCTCACCGGGCTCGGCACGATCGATCTGGCGGTGCGGGCCATCAAGTCCGGTGCCGAGCACTTCTTGACCAAGCCCGTTGATCTGGAGTCGCTCGAGATCTTGGTACGGCGCACGCTCGAGCAGCAGCGCGATCGCCGCCAGCGCGCGTTCACCGCCGCCGTGGCCAGCGCCGCGCCCACGCCCTTCTTGGGCAAGAGCGTCGCCGTCAACCGCTTGGAAGAGATGGCCCAGGCCGCGGTAGACTCGGACGTCCCGGTGCTGATCTTGGGCGAAACCGGCTCCGGCAAGGGCGTGCTCGCCCGCTGGATCCACGAGAATAGCGCCCGCCGCGCCGAGCCGTTCGTCGATCTGAACTGCGCCGGCCTCTCGCGCGAGCTGGCCGAATCCGAGCTGTTCGGCCACCAGCGCGGCGCTTTCACCGGCGCGGTGACCAGTAAACCAGGGTTGATCGAGGTCGCGCACAAGGGCACCTTGTTCTTGGACGAGCTGGGCGATTTGGATTTGGCCGTGCAGCCCAAGCTGCTGAAGGCGCTCGAGGAAGGCACCTTCCGGCGCGTGGGCGAGCTTTCGGCGCGCGCGAGCGACGTGCGGCTGGTGGCGGCGACGCATCGCAACCTGGCGGGCATGGTCAAGGACGATCGCTTCCGCGAAGACTTGCTGTTCCGCATCAACACCCTCACCCTCGAGATCCCTCCGCTGCGTGAGCGGCGCGAAGACATCCGGGCCGTCGCCTTGACGGTGTTGAACGAGCTGTGCCGCCGTCGCGGTCGCAGCGCGCCCGAGCTGGGCGACGACGCCGCCGAAGTGCTGGAGCAGTATCGCTGGCCCGGCAACGTGCGAGAGCTACGCAACGTGCTCGAGCGCGCGCTGTTGTTCTGCAAGGGTGGCGTGCTCGACCGCAACGCCCTGCGCTTCGATCGCAGTCTCGAGCCCGATCAGAGCCAAAACGGCGAGGACGCGCAGACGTTGGACGACGCCGAGCGCCGGCACATTGCCTCCGTGCTGGGCAAGGCCGGCGGTCGTGTCGACGACGCCGCGCGCATTTTGGCCCTGTCGCGAAGCTCGCTGTACGCCAAGCTCAAGAAGTACGGGCTGCGCGCGGCGGGCGGTTGACCAACGCCGGCGCGCTACGCTTTGCCGTCAACGCCGGCGCGCCACGCTTTGCCGTCGTGCCGGCTCAGCTTGCGACGGCCGCGCAGGCTGCGCGCGCAATCTCGTCGAGCGGCAGCACCTCGCTGGCGCCGCCGAGCGCGGCCGCTTCCTTGGGCATGCCGTAGACAATCGACGTTTCTTCGTCCTGGGCGATGGTGTGAGCTCCCGCCTCGCGCATGGCCAACAACCCCTTGGCGCCGTCGCTGCCCATGCCGGTCAAAATCACCCCCACCGCGTTGGAGCCGGCGGCCTTGGCGACCGAGTGCATCATCACGTCGACGCTGGGCCGATGGTGGTTGACGGCGGGCATGTCCCGCAGCCGCACCACGTAGGTGGCGCCCACGCGTTGCAGCATCAGGTGACGCCCGCCCGGTGCGATCAGCGCTTTGCCGGCCAGCACTTCTTCGCCGTCGCTGGCCTCGGCGACGCGCATGGCGCAAATGCCGTTCAGGCGTTTGGCGAATTCGGCCGTGAATTGCACGGGCATGTGCTGCACGATGACGGTACCGGGGCCGGCGGGCGGAAGCGCGGTGAGCACGTCTTCGATCGCGCGCGGGCCGCCCGTCGACGCGCCGATGGCCAGGATCTTCCGTGTGGTGACCAGGTTGCTGTCGGGGGCCTTGTTGGCCGCCGGGCGCGGCGGGCGCGGCGCCGGGGTCTTCACCCGCGCCAAGAAGGCGGCCCGCACTTGATGCACGATGTCGCGAGCCACGTCGGGGATGGAAAACTGCGAGCCCGGCTTGCACACCACCCCCACCGCGCCGAGCTCGAGGGCGCGAAAGGCCATCGGGCTGCTGACCGGCGTGAGCGAGCTCACCACCACGACCGGCATCGGGTGAGCGGCCATCAGCTTCTCCAAGAAGGTAAGGCCGTCCATGCGCGGCATTTCGATGTCCAGGGTCAGCACGTCGGGCCTCAAGCTGGCGATTTTCTCGCGGGCCGCATACGGGTCCACCGCGGTGCCGACGACCTCGATCCCGGCCGCCGCGGACAGGGCATCGGACAGCACTCGTCGCACGACGGCCGAGTCGTCGACGACGAGGACGCGGATCACGCCGCCCCCGCTGCGCTCAACTCCAGGGAAATCGAAGCGCAGACCAGTCCTTCGTCGAGCCGCACGCGCGCCGTGGCGTCGAACGCTTCTCCCAAGTCGGCGTCCATCGTGGCAATCACGCGCGGCGACGCCAAATCGAACACCGCGCGCTCGCCGGCGATCAGCGGCAACACGTTGCCACACACGATGTTGGCCAGCTCGCACACGGCGTCGTACTGCTCGCTCAGCTCGAGCGGTCCGTCCTCGCCCAGCATGGACGATGCGACGGGCAGGACCATCGAATCGGGCAACGTGAGGTGCAGCGTGCCGCGGCCGGCGCCGCTGAAATCCACCGCTAGCACGACCCGCGAGAAGCTGCTCGAGTCCGGCGGAACCGAGGCGTTGGTCGGCGTCGGCAGCATGAAGCACAGGTTCTCGAACACGTCGCGGACGGCACGACCAAGTGCTGACTTCCATTCACCGTTCATGCTTCATCCTCCCGTGGCGCTGATGATGGCGTCGAGCAGAGCCTCGGGGCCAAATGGTTTACGAATGAAGGCCGCGCCCAGCCGCTTCAGGCGCTCGATACGCTCGACGCTGCCCTCCGTGGACACCATGACCACCGGCAACGCCGCCGTTTCCGGCTGCGCACGGATGAGCATGACCAGCTCCTCACCGTTCAGAATCGGCATGTTGACGTCGAACAGACCGAGGTTGATGCCGCCCTCGCGCGCGAGCACGTCGAGCGCCTCGCGGCCCTGGCAGGCTTCGTGGACGCTCTCGATCGGCAGACCGCTCATACCCAAGACGCGAATCACCATCTTGCGCATGACCGGGCTGTCGTCCACGACCAGTACGTTGAGACTCACGACGCGCTCCCTTCCATCAAGATGCGAGTTTCTCCGCCAAAGCCCAGGGTAACCTCGCCGCTCTTGACGTCGAGGATCATGTTGCGCGGCTCGGTGCCGCCCAAATCGTGCTTCTTGAGCATGACGCCGTTCTTCCACAGCACTTTTCGCAGCATGGCGATGTTGCGCTGGCCGATGGCCATATCCGCGTCCTCGTTCAGGTTGAAGCTTGCGCCGCCCGCCACCACCACGATCATGCGTTCCTTTTTGGCGCCCAGCGCGTAGCTGCCCAAAAAGAGCTTGGGAATGCCGGTATCGGCGAACATGAGCGGGTTTTGGGCGGCCTTGTCGGGCGACATCGAGCCCTGCGGCAGCATCAAGTGCAGCATACCGGCGACGCCCGCCACCGGGTCGAACACGCACACGCCCAGGCAGCTGCCGAGCGCGTAGGTCACGATCACGTCGCGCGGGTCGGCCGACACGATCATGTCGGCTATTCCGACCACACGCCGCGTACGGGGACCATCGTAGCGTGTGAGCAGGTTCTCGGCGGTTGCGGTAGCCATGGGAGCTCAGTGTGAATAGATGGCAGGGCGAATCAGCTGCAGGGGTTGGTCGAGGGACGCCAAGCTCTCGGCGTGACCAATCATCAGTACGCCGTCGGCCGCCAACCGTTCGGCGAAGCGGCGCCCCAGCACGGTGCGCGTCTCGTCGTTGAAGTAGATCATGACGTTCCGGCACAAGATCAGGTCGAATTGGCCGCGCATCGGCCAATCGCTCATCAGGTTCAGGCGTGCGAACGCGACCAGTCCCGTGACCTCCGGGCTCACCTGATAGCTGACTTGGCCGGCGTGCTGCTGGCGCTGCAGGTAACGCCCGCGTAAGCGTGATGGCACGTCTTCGATCGTGGCGGGCGCGTAGCTCGCCGCCTTGGCCCGCGCAAGCACGCGCGTCGACAGGTCGGTCGCCAGGATGCGCACGTCCAGCCGCGGCAGCTGCTCGCGCAGCAACATGCCCAACGTGTACGGCTCCTCACCGCTGGAGCAGCCCGCGCTCCAGATGCGGCGCGGGGTGCCGGCCGCCTTCCACAGCGGAAAGACGTGCTCTTGCAAGTAGTCGAAGTGCTGCGGCTCGCGAAAAAAGCTGGTCTTGTTGGTGGTGAGCACGTCCACCATGTTGGAAAGCTCGACTCGATCGGTCTGAATGCGAGTCAGGTACTCTTCGTACCCGGCAATTTTGAGCTCGCGCAGGCGCTTCGCCAAGCGCGACTTGACCAACTCTTCTTTTTCGTCGGTCATGGCGATGCCCGCTACTTCGAAGATCAGCTCGCGGATGGCGGAGAAGGAGGCCGCCGACAGATGGGGACTTTCGCTCATGGGCTTAGCGCTTGGTCAGCTCGAGCACGTCTTCGGTCGACAGGATGCGGTCGATGTCGAGCAGCAACCGCACTTTGCCGTCGGCCTTCGAGATACCCAGGAAATATTCGGCAGAAATTTCGCCGCCCAGGTCCAGCATGGCGTCGGTCTCGGCGGCGGCGACGTTGCGCACCTCCGAAACGGCGTCGACCACGATGCCCAGCTCCAGATCGAGCCGACGCACGACGATGATGCAGGTCTCGCGGGTGGCGGCTTGGGTGACCATGCCGAACTTGGCGCGCAGATCGATGACGGGGATGATCTTGCCTCGCAAGTTGATGACGCCTTGCATGAACGACGGTGTCCCCGGGACCGGCGTAACCGGCACGATGCCGATGATCTCGCGCACCTTGAGGATGGCGATGCCGTACTCCTCCGCGCCCAGGAAGAACGTCAGGTATTTGCCGCTCAGCGCAGCGCGTTGGTCGGGGGTCGAAAGTTCTTGGCTCATGCTTGCACCATGCTGGGTTCGGACGTGGCGTGACGCGCGGCTTCGGGTTGAGGGCGCCCGTTGCGAGACTCTTTGGCGAGAGCGATCAAGCTGCCGGGGTCCAAAATCAGCCCGACGCGACCGTCACCCAAGATGGCGCCTCCGGAGACGGCGGCCACCTTGCCGATGCCTGCTCCGAGCGACTTGGCCACCACTTGCTGTTGGCCGAGCAGCTCGTCGACCAGCAGGCCACAAGAGCCCACGCCGTCGCGCAAGACGACCACGAGGCCCCGCGTGGGCTCGGTCACCGCGCCGCCGACCTTGAACAGTTGGTGCAAGCGAAACAGCGGAATCAGCTCGCCGCGGAGCAAGATCAGCTCACCGCGTCCCGCCACCGTCGAGACTTGGCTCGGCTCGGGGCGAAAATTCATCGCAATGTTGACGGTCGGGATGATGTAGCGCTCGGCGCCTACGCGCACGATCATGCCGTCGGTGATGGCCAACGTGAGCGGCAGGCGAATCGAGAACATGGTGCCGCGGCCGCGCTCGGAGCTGATTTCGATACGACCCTTGAGCTGCTCGATGTTCCGCCGCACCACGTCCATGCCCACGCCGCGGCCCGAGATATCGGTAACGTTGTCGGTCGTGGAAAACCCGGGCAGGAAAATCAGCTGGTAAATCTCCGACTCCGACAAGCTCTTGTTCGGGTCGATCAGGCCCTTTTGGGTGGCTTTGGCCAAGATGCGGTCGCGATCCAGGCCTCCGCCGTCGTCGCTCAAATCGATCACGACGCTGCCGCCCGAGTGATAAGCGGCCAGCCGCACCGTACCGGTGGGCGACTTGCCGGCCGCGACTCGCGCCGCCGTCGACTCGATGCCGTGGTCGGCGGCGTTGCGCACCATGTGGATCAACGGCTCTGCGATCACGTCGACCATGTTGCGGTCGATTTCGGTGTCGTCGCCGGTGCTGACGAACTGAATGAGCTTGTCGCTCTTCTTGGCTACGTCGCGCACGATGCGCGTCAGCTTTTGGAAAGTCGGACGCAACGGCACCATGCGCAGCGACATCGACATGTCCTGCAGCTCGCGCACGATCTTGCCGGCGTGGCCCACCTTGCGGGACAAGTCCGGATCGCGCGAAACGTCGTTGCGCGGATCCGCGGCCAGCATGGAGTGCGCGATCACCAACTCGCCCACCATGTCGATCAGGCGATCGAGCCTATCGGTGCGGACGCGCACCGAGCTTTCGTCGCCGGGGGTGGCGGGCCGTGACGAGGAGTCGGGGTCGCTGCTCGCACGCGACGAAGCGCTGGACGCGGGCGCAGAGGACACGTTCACCGGCACCGGCAACGTGACGCTGAGCGTGGCGAGATTGGCGTTGAAATGGGGGCTGGCCCCGGCGAGAAGCGACGCTGCGGCAGCGGGGAGTGAGGCGGCCACGTCCGGAAGCGCCGCCGCCGCGGCTGGAGGCGGCGGGACCGCGACCGGCAGCGACGGGGCCACGTCCGGAAGCTCGGCAGGTGGAGCGGCCGCTTGCACCGGCTCGGCCGCGGCTTCGTCGGGATTTTGCAGCTCACGGACCAGCTGCGCGTAGCCGGCCGGGAGCTTGGCCTCTTGGCCATGAAGCTGCGCCGCGACCGCGCTCAACGTCTCCTTCAACAGGTCGATGCCGCGCAGACAGAGGTTCGCGTAGACGCCGGTACAGCGGATCTCGCCATCGCGAATGCGCGCCAGCAAGGACTCGGCGTGGTGAGCGAGCTCCGCCAGCGCGGTCATACCCAGCATGGACGACACGCCCTTCACGGTGTGGAAGGCGCGAAACACGGTGTTGACCGCGGCCGCGTCGTCAGGACGCTGCTCCAGCGTGAGCAGGGCCGCCTCCGCGTTCACGACGTGCTCGTTGGCCTCGGTCATGAACTCGCCGATCAGATCGAGATCCGGCTCGGCAGGTAGCAGCGTGGGTTTGCCGGGCGGTAGAGACGGCGAGGCGCTCGGCACCGGCGACGCCACGGGCGGCTCGGGCTCCCAGTCGAGCGGCGGTTCTTGCGACGCATGCGGGTCTTCCGGCGAAGTCGCCAAACACGTGAGCCGAACCGCTGCCGCCAGCGCACCCTCAGGGTCGGCCGCTTCACCTACCAGCAAACTGTCCAGCTTGGCTTTGGCGGCCATCACCAACCTCTTCACCGAAGCCGAGCCGTCAGCCCCCAGCCGCCCCGAAAGGCAGCGGCCGAGCGCGTCGCGCAGCTCGCTCAGCGAATCGGTTTCGCTCGCTTGCGCCTGCATCAGCTGGACGGCGATTTCGCCGAGGTCAAGCTCTCGAGGTTTGCTGTTCTTCTTCATGGCGGTGCCTGGCGAACGACTCAAAACGTACCGATGACCGCGTTGTCGTCATCGTCGAACGGGATGAGATCTCGACCGGCAGCGCTACCGTTGCCGTTGGAGTGGCCAGCGGCCGAGTTGCGCTGAGCTTTGGGCAGCACGGGCGGGCGAGCGGCGCTGGTGCGGACGGCGGCGCGGTGTTGCTGACGAGCGGCTGGTTTGGCCGAGTATTGAGCGGGCGGGGTGTGACCGAGGCGGAACTGCGAGGTCAAGGTGCGCATGTTTTCGGCCTGGGCCGCCAACTGCTCGGCCGCGCTGGCCGTTTCTTCGGTGGCAGCCGCGCTCTGCTGCGTCTCGCGCGACACCGTGTCCACGCCCTTGTTGATGCGCGCCACGCTGTCGTGCTGCTGCTGGGAAGACTCGGCGATCTCCGAGATGACCTCCACCACCTTCTTGACCTGCTTGCCGATGGCTTCGAAGGCGACGCTGGCTTCCTTGTTGATGATCACGCCTTCTTCGGCCTTCTTCAGCGAGCGCTCGATCACGACGGTCGTGTTCTTGGCCGCTTCGGCGCTGCGCATGGCCAACGAGCGAACTTCCTCGGCCACCACCGCGAAGCCGCGACCCGCGTCGCCGGCGCGCGCCGCTTCCACGGCCGCGTTCAGGGCGAGCAAGTTGGTCTGGAACGCGATTTCGTCGATGGTCTTGATGATCTTGGCCGTTTCGTCGGCGGCACCCTTGATGCTTTCGACGGCGCTCGACAACCGGCCCATGCTGGCCGACCCTTGATCGGCCATGGTCGTGGCGCCTTGCGCGTGGCTGCGCGACTCCTGGGCGTTGGAGGCGTTTTGCTTGCTCATCGAGGTGATCTCTTCGAGCGTGCTCAAGACTTCCTCGATGGATGCCGCTTGCGACGAAGCGCCGCGCGCCATCTGCGACGACGCGCCGGTGATTTGTCCCGCCGCCGCCGCAACTTGGTCGGCCACCGCCTGCACCTCGCTGAGCGCGCGCTCCAAGGTATCGAGCGCGTTGTTGGTGGCGACCTTGATCAGGTCGAAGTCGCCTTCGTACTGACCCTTCATGCGCGCGGTCAGATCGCGGTTCTCGGCGCGGGACAGGACCTCTTTGGCCTCCTGGATGGGCGCGTTGGCCGTGGCCAACAGCTCGTTCATACCCTTGACCAGCTCGGAGAAGACGCCTTGCAGGCCGTCAGCGGAGCCGCGCTCGGACAGCCGACCTTGGCGGGCCGCCTCGATCACCGTCTGCTCGGTGCGCACCAAGCGCTCGATGCTGGTCTTCATCTCGACCAGCGCCACCGCGACGTCACCGACCTCGTCGTTCGCCTCGCGCTCGAGCTTGTCGGACAAATCACCGCGGGACATGCTGCGAGCGACAGCGGAGATGGTTTGCAGCGGGCGACGGATGGAGCGCACCACCAACACCGACACGCCCAGCAAGAGCAGCCCCGTGACCAGGACGACCGTGTAGATGGAGCGCACGCCCGTGGCCTCTTGGGCTTGAGCAGCGTGGTCGACGTTCTTGTTCAAGTCGGCGATCACGTCACCGAATTTGGCCATACCGCCCTCGAGGGTCTCGAACTCTTTGAGGAAGCCGTCCAGCGGCGGCGGCGCTTCACCCGCTCGCGTATCGGCCATGGTGGCAGCCGCTTGCAGGTAGCGTTCGACGCCGGGTTGCACGTCGTGCACCGCTTGCTGAATGGCCGGGTCGGGATCTTGGCTGACCGTCTTCATGTCGTCGCGAAAGCGCGCGATGTGGTCACGCAGGCCTTCGATGGCCTCTTTGCGCATCTCGGCGTCGTCTTTGAGCGCGGAGAGGTTGAGCAGCAGCACATCGGCGCGAATGCCGTCGTGCATCATGTCGGCGTCCATTTGCGCGCGTTGCGCGACGCACATCTCGCTGATGCGCGAGGCCGCTTCCGACACCGAGCCCAGGCTTCGCATCGCCGAGAAACCGAGCGTCGCGGCAGCTACTATGGCGAGGCCACAGAGAAGAAGTAGCTTGTGGAGGAGGGTCATTGATTTCATGGCGGGCCTTCTTGTTTTCGAAATGCGCTGATTGCAGGATTGCAATCGCCGGTCCATCGTCAGCAGGGCCGGGTTTTGGCTGAAAATTCGGGATAAACGCGTCGAGGGGGGCAAGCTCGTCCGAACGCCTGGACATGGCTTTCCGAGATCCAGGATTCCGCGAGTAGGTGCATGTGGTTCCTGCCGAAGCGGGCGTGGCTCAACGACGCAGACCCGTCGGTTGGAAGCTGCTGCCGCCAACGAGCTGCACGGTCATCATGCGAATGTCGCTGTCGAGGCTCTGTTCGTACACGGCGCGCACTTCGCCCTGCGGAAAGATCTCGACGCCCGCCCCGCCAGCAATGCGCCGGTCGAGGGTCTGCGCCCCCTCGAGCACCGTGTCGTAGCGCGCGACCAAAAAGGTCGGATCCAGCTTCAGGAACGCTTGCCCGTACAGCCCGTGCGTGAGCTCGGCCACGCCCGGCGCTTTGACGTGCTTCAGCAGGTATTCGCCGCGCACGTCCAGCGGCCCCAGCGTCGCCGCCAAGTCGCCGCCGACGAAGGCCATCACCGGCCCTTCTGCCGCGAAATCCAAGGCGCCGGAGCCGCCCACCTCGATCAATTCGTCCACTTTGCCGCTGAGGCGCGCGCCCGCGGCGGTGCGCGAAGGCTGGGAGCGGTCGGCCGCGACTGGGTGCTCGGGACCGTTGACCACGTAGCCGACTGCCGTCCAGTACTTGCCCACCGCATAGCCCTGCGCGCCGAGGTCGTTCCAGCCGCCGTGCGTGAGCTGCACCGCCTGCGGCTGCGTGATCAAGCGATTTTCGACCGACGGATACTCCAAGTACGCAATCCCGAACGGCACGTCGAAGCGCCCGAACGACACACCCGACTTCGTCAGGTGCTTGCTCTGCAGCACGTAGCCCTCGCCGTCACCCGCGATGCCACAGTCGATCACGAAGGCGCCCATCATGAAGTCCTCCTCCGCTCCGTCGTAGACGGCGGCGGTGGAGACGGCGACGTAGGGTGTCAGCTTGAGCGACGCGTCGAGCTCCACCGCGCCCACGTGAAAGTCGTCGCCCACGGGCCGCTCGAAGCGGTAGAAGAAGTCGCCAAAGGCCGTAAATTCCAACGGCAAAAGCCCCATCTTTTCCATCAAATCGCCCCCTGGTGGGGGCTGCGCGTCAATCAGCGGCTTGGGCGGCGTCGAGGCGGCGACGACGGCGGCGGCGGGCGCGGTCAAGGGCCGTGCGGCGACCTCGTTCAGCCGCTCTACCTCGCTCGAAACCTGGTAGAGCGAGCGCGGCGCCGGTGGCTCCGCCGGCGGAAGCTCGGCCAAGCGGGCGTCGAGCTCGGCGATACGCGTCTGGCTGCGCGTGATGGAATCGGCGACCGCCGAACGATCCAAGCCGCCGGCTACGGCCGCCTCGATGGCGTCGAGCTTCTTCTGCTCCTCGGCCCGCTGCTTTTCCAGCTCCTCACGCTCGGGGTTGGCGACGGGCTCGGGAGCCCCGACGGCCCGGTTCAGGTCCTCGCGCAACGTCTTCACCTCGGAGCGCAGCGCGGCAATGTCGTCGGCGCCGGGAGCTGCGGTAGCGGGTGCGGGGCGCGCCACGGGCTTGGCCGGTGCCGCTTTCGGACGCGGCTTGACCGGCGCTTCCGCAGGCTTGGTGGCGTCGGGCTTGTCCGCGGCCTTGGCAGCAGGCTTGGTGGCGTCGGGCTTGTCTGCGGCCTTGGCGGGCTTGGCAGCCTCGACCTTGGCGGCGGGCTTGGCCGCCGTTGCGGCGTCCGGCTTGTTGGTGTTGGCCGCCGCACCCGCAGGAGGCGGCACGGAGACACCGGCCGCCGGCTTGGCGCTGGGAGCGGCCACCGCGCTGTTGCAAACAGTGCCGCAAATGACCGACAAAAACGCGATATTTCGCAAAGCTCGCGGCCGTGTCCGGCAGCTCAAGAGTCGCCAATCTTTCGAGACAGACATCACACCGCTCCTCCGTTGATGGGGGTGCCGGAGCTCCGCACGGGCAGGTGCGCGTGCTGCGTTCGGCTGAAAAGCACGAGCAAAACCAAGCTGCCGCCGAGCGCCACGTCGGCGGCTTGCAGCTCGATGCGGCGACCGCTGCTCACCATGCCTTCGGCGAACAGCGGCAGCCCCACGACGGACGCCGACGTGTCGGGCAAGCGAGCGCGGAACGCGTCGGCGACGATTTTGCCGATTTCGCAGGCGCCCTCCACCAAGCCGCGCGCTTCCGGCAGCGGCAGATCGTGATCGAGCGAGCGACTGAGCGCTTCCCACCCGAGCGGGTGGGACAACAGGCCGATGATATGCTCCGTCCTCTCGCCGGACAGGCTGACGTAGCTGCCGCACAGACCGTTCGGAACGGACTCACGGTAGGCGAGCACCCGACACGGAAAGCTCGGTAGGCGCGAGCTCAGCTCGGTGACGGCGTTGACCAGTTGGTTCATGAAGGAGGAGGGATTCGGCTGGGTCATGGGGGAGCGCGCGCGACGCGGCCGCGCTCCGAGGGGCAGCAATGCAACCGGCGAACCAACGCACAAACCGGCAAGAAACTCAGGCGTTCGACGCGACAGAGTCCGACTTTCAGGAATCGTGTCCAGGATTCGAGAAGCGCTTAAAGGCTTCGCTCCCGCTTGCCGTTGAGGCATTCGTCAGGAGCGCACCACCGCGATGAACGAACTCAACGAGCCGCTGCGTCTGCTACGAAAACGAGGAAGCTGGACGCTCGAGGTCACGAAGCTGGTGGCGATCGACCAGCACGTCTTGCGGCCCGAACGACGGCGCGTCAACGGCACCGACAGCGTAGTGCGACACTTGAAAGAGCGCTGCGCGCCGTCATTGGTGCGGGAAGCGCTGGACCTGCTGATCGGGGACGACGACGGCACCGATCGCGCCTTCGAGCTCGAAGGCGAGCACTGGATCCAGTTGCAGGATGAGCTTGGGTCCGAAGCGAACGGCGCAAACCCTGGCCAACTCCTGGCGATGATCGGCGAGCTGCGCGCGGAGCTCACGACCATGCGCGCGCTCCACGAAGCGATGCGTGGCCGCGTCGCCGTGCTCGAGCGCCGCGCGCTTTCGATGCCCTCGCCCGAGCCCGGGCGCGGGGCGCTGCGGGGCGCAACGCGACGGGATCATTCGGCAGGCTCGCTGCGCCCTTCGGCGCGAGCGCGGAGTCTGACCCCGCCCCCCCTCACCGCCCCCGCCGCCTCGATCGCTCGCGGCTTCGGCCCGACATTGGCTGAAGACCGCACCCAGGCCGCCGTCGCGCCGCCGGTCGCCCCGGCGCCATCGCCCGCTCCGACCAAGCCGATGCTAGCGATGCCATCCCAAGCCGACTTGGCCACGTGCTTGAAGCAATTGCTCGGCACCGACGCCGAGCTGCGGTCGGAGCGCGGCAACGTGCCCGCAGATCTCGATGCTTTTTACGTGTCGCGCATCGTCGACGCGGCGGACCAAGAGCTCGGCGCCATCTTGCTCGATGCGCGCGGAGGCGTGGAGCTCGGCGGGCGGCTGCTCGGTTTTCCCGCCGCCGCCATCGAGGAGCAGAGCAAGAGCGACCCCAGCCCGGACATGTTGGACGCCATGAACGAGGTCATCAACAATCTGGGCGGCTTCGTGAATCGGGCCAACCCGGACGTGCGCGTGCGCGTGCGACCGCTGGAGAAGCTCGCCTCCTCCGAATTGGCCTGGCTGCCGCAGAACGCAGGCCGTATCGGCAGCACCACCAAGACCGGCGGCCGCTTGTGGCTGGCTACGCGCTGAACCGACGAAGCCTCACAGCTTCGACTTCAAACGTTGAAGCAAGCTGAGAGCCTCGAGGCCCGTCAAGCGATCCAGGTCGAGCCCACGCAAGGTTTCCACGAGCTCGATCTGGCTCCGCGACTCGGCCGAGCGCTCACCGAACAGCGACAACTGCGGGGTTTTGCCGGCCTTGGCGCGACGCTCGCTGCCGCCTTCGTCTTTGCGCTCCAGTACGACCAACAGCGCGCGGGCACGGGCCAGCACCGGCTCGGGCAAGCCCGCCAGCTTGGCGACGGCCACGCCGTAGCTGCGGTTGGCGGCGCCCGGCACCAAGCGATGCAGAAAGACGACGTCGTCGTTTTGCTCGCGCGCGCTGACGCTGTAGCTGCCGACGTGGTCGCTCTGCTCAGCCAGGCTGACGAGCTCGTGGTAGTGCGTGGCGAACAAGGCGCGACAGCCGACGACCTCGTCCAGGTATTCGGCCACCGCCCAAGCGATAGACAAGCCGTCGAACGTGCTCGTGCCCCGGCCAATTTCGTCCAAAATCACCAGCGAGCGGCGCGTGGCGGAGCGCAAGATTTCCGCGGTTTCGCGCATTTCCACCATGAAAGTGCTCTCGCCCGCCGACAGGTTGTCGCTGGCGCCCACGCGTGACAGCACGCGATCGACGACGCCGATGCGCGCCGCGCGCGCGGGCACGAAGCTGCCCATTTGAGCCAGGATGGTGCACAGCGCCACCTGCCGCAGCAACGTGCTCTTGCCGGCCATGTTGGGACCGGTCACCAGCCACAGTCGCTCGCCGGACAGGTCCAGCTCGACGTCGTTGGGCACGAACTTGCCTCGCGCCGAGATGCGCTCGACCACGGGATGCCGCGCGTCCCGCAGCGAGAGCACATCCGAGTCGTCGACCTTGGGTCGCACGTAGTCGTAGCGGTGGGCCACGTCGGCCAATGCGGCGGCCACGTCCCACGCCGAAAGCCGCTCGGACAGCTGGGCGATGCGGGGTGCCGCCTTGCCTGCCTGCTCGATCAGCTCGCGCAGCAGCAACAGCTCGCGCTCGCGGTGGCGCTCCTCGGCGTGACTGATCTTGTCCGCCAGCTCGTCGACCTCGGGCAACGAGTAGCGTTCCCCGGTCGCGACCGTCTGCTTGCGCCTGAATTCGGCGGGCACGCTGCCGGATTTTCCGCGGCTGACCTCGATGTACCAGCCGAAAACGCGGGTAAAACGGATACGCAGGGTGGTGATGCCGGTGGTCTCGCGCAGTCGCCCTTCGAGCTCCACCATGCGCTCGGTGCCAGTGCGACGCAGGCCGTCCAGCTCCGCCAGCTCGGCGTCGAACTCCGGGCGAAAGATCTCGCCTTGCTTGCCGAGCGGGGACGGCCGTTCCACCAACGCCTGCGCCAACTGCGCGGCCAGCTCCGGCAGCGTGTCGATGGCGGCCCCGTCGAGGCCCAAGACTTCTCGCAGCTCGGGGTCGTTGAGCCCCTCGAGCACGCTCGCCGCGCGCGCCGCCGCCGCGAGGCCATCGCGCAAACCACCCAAGTCACGCGGACTGGCTTCGCCCAGCGACGCGCGCACGCTGAGCCGCTCCAGGTCACCGAGGTCGCCGAGCGCTTCGCGCAGAGCTTCGCGGAGCCGAGCGTGCACCACGAATAGCTCCACTTGGTCGTGTCGGCGCCGAATGCGCGCAACATCGGTCAAAGGAGCGAGCAGGCGGCGCCGCAGCAATCGAGCGCCCGCGGGCGAGCAAGTGGCGTCGACGGCGCCCAGCAACGTTGCTTGCTTGTTGCCCGACACCGACTCGGTCAGCTCGAGGTGAAGCTGAGCCACCCGCTCGATCAGCAGCGTGCTCGACGGCTCGAAGCGCGCGATGCGCCGCACCGGCAACCGCCCCCGCGGCAGGCAAGTCTGGGCAAAACGCAGGGCGCGGGCGACCGCGCGCCGCACCTCGGGCGAGAGCTGGCCGGCGTCGGCCGCGACCTCGCCCAGAGCGCGCTGCTCCTCGGCCGGCGAAAGCACGCCATCCTCTCGCACCACCACGCGCGGCAAGCTGCTGGCCGCCGCTAGCGCCGAGGCGCGGGCATCGTCCGCGCCCTCGTCGGCGCCGATCAGCACCTCGCGCGGGGCGGCACGACTGAGCTCGCCGAGCACGCGCGTCACGTTGGGCAAGCTGCCGGCTTGGAGCTCACCGGTCGACAGATCGTAGAGGGCCACCCCTACTTCACCGGGCGTAACCTCGACTGCGCACAAAAAGTTGTTGGCGCTGGCTTGGAGCTGGTCGCTATCGGTCACCAGCCCCGGACTGATGACGCGCACGACCTCGCGCGGCACGAGCCCTTTGACCTTGGAAGGGTCGGCCATTTGCTCGCAGATGGCCACTTGCTGACCGAGCTCGAGCAGGCGTGAGATGTAGCCGTGGGCGGCGTGGTGGGGCACACCCGCCATCGGGATCTCGTCCGGTTTGCCGCGATTGCGCGCGGTCAACGTCAGCTCCAAGAGCTTCGAGCCCAGCACGGCGTCGTCCCCGAACATCTCGTAGAAGTCGCCCATGCGGAAGAACACGAGCGCGTTCGGATAGGCGCGCTTGGCCGCCGCGTGTTGTTGCATGACCGGCGTCGGAGAGCCCGCCATGCCGACCTCAGTAGAACGGCGAAGGCTTGACGACGCCGAAGGTGTCCAAGCTGAGCAGCGAGAGCCCCTGACTGGCGCCGTCGACAACCGCCATCTGCTCCGGCTGCTGCAGAAATTGGATCGACTGCGGCGCGACCACCGTCGACAAGAGCGTCATCACCAGCGGCGTAAAGCCCCCCGCCGTGCGCCAGGTAAAGGTCATGTCACGCACGGACGGCACCCGACCACGGTAGATCGCGAAGCGGTCGTTCAAGCCGTTGAAGACGCACGCCGCGGCCGCATCGCTGGGTTGCACGCCCCGCGATTTACCGGCGGCGTCGAGCTGATCGTAGACACAAGCCACGTCGGCGTCCGTGGCGCAGCCCACGCGCAAGTCGAGCGGTTCGCCGGGGTCGGCGGCGGCACGGCATTGCTCGGGCGTGTTGGTGCTCGAGATCTCGAACACGCGACCTTTGTCCCACTTGCGCAGCGGATCGCAGCTGCGCACGCACTGGCTGTCCGCGCCGCTAGCCACCACGTCGTGCCGAAAGACGGCGCCGTGCTTGAGCGCCCACTGGCTGCCGACGCGCAAGCGATAGGTCTGCGCCTCCGGGAAGCAGTTGGCCAGCGATTGCCGGGCACCGTCGCGGTCGTCCCCGCTCAGAGTCTCGGCAGGGAGGGGGCGCGGTTCCAAGACTAGCTCGCCGGCTTTGGCGGACACGATACGAAAGTCGCGCGTGGGCGAGAGAGGGTCGGCGTCCGGAGCTCCGAAGAGCGCGACGCACTCGGAGCGTTTGACGCCCGCGGTCTTCCAGTAGGAGTCGGTGTCGGGAAGAAACGGCGTCGTGAGCTGCACGTAGTCAGCGTGGGCCACGGCGAAGGCGTCCGCGTCCGCGTCGCTGGCGATCCCCAGCTCGTTCTGCGCGTAGCCCTTCATGGTCGGAACGTCGTACACGCCCAGACCGCAGAACGAGGCCGACGGGTCAATGAACGTCCACTCCTTCTTTGCGCGGAAGAAGCCCGAGGTGTGGTCGCCCGAGTACGAACCCTCGTAGGTAACCGTCACCGTGTCGTTCGCTGCATACGAGCGCGGCTCGAGCGGCGGCAGCACGACCGAGTGCTGGGTCTGGAGGGTTTCCGAAGATTTGTCGTTGGGATCGGTGGCGACCCAGTCGACGCCCGCCGTCGTGCTGGTGCTGAAGCGACTGGAGCCGACGTACACGTCGGTGGCCAGCACGCCGCCGTCCGGCGTCGCGAACGGCACTGCCAGCAGCCTGGGGCGATCGCTGAACGCGGTATTGGACGCCACGGCCGGCACGCTGAGCTGCGGCAATTCACTCAATGACGGCGCGCGCACCCCGACCGTCGTGTCGTTGATGACCAAGCGCGAGCTGCGGAAGCGATGCGGCTCGACCACGCGGCAGCTGACCTCGCCCGTCACGAGCGGCTTGCCACCGGTCGGCGTCAGCAAATCGCTTGAGAAGGGATCGTTCGCGCAGCCCCGAAAATCGGGAATCGCCGACATGTTGACGCTGCTCGGCCGGCGGCAATCGGCGTCGAAGTCGTCCTCGTCCACGACCGCAATCGAGCCGTCGCTGAGCAAGATGAAGCCGAACAAACCGCGCAACAGGCCCGGCCGCGCCCCCGTCGTAAAGTCGCTGCTGGGGCGAGCCAACCCCGCCGGGGTCGCCGGATCCACCGCAGGATCGGGATCGCAACGCGTGCCGAACTCGGCGACCCCGGTGACCGGGTCGACGTACGGAATGTCGCGGTAGGCGAAGGTGATGTCCTTGGCGGCGGAGCCGAGCTTCAAACGATCGGGCTGTTCGCCGGGCAGCTCGGGCGAGCCGCTGCGCACCAACGGCGTACGATCGGTCGCGCCAGGGCTGACGTCGAACACCATCACGCTGGCCGGCTGGTCCTCGGCGTCGATGGCGTAGGCAAAGCGCCGCCCGGCGGGAGTGAGCGGGCTCACGGCCACGCGCCGCGTCGTGACGACGCGGCTGGGCTCGCGCAGCGACATGGGCAGCAGCGACGACAGCTCGGCCATGCCGCACACGCTGCTGGTGTCCATCACGTGCACCACCGGCGCCGCTTGATCGGCCACGTACAGACGGTTGTCGGAAAGCGCGAAGCCGGCCGGCATCGGCGAACGCTTGCCGGGCGAAGGAGCCGTCGGAACCGCAACCTCGCTGCAAGTGGCGGCGCTCGGATCCAGCAGGTTGCCGGTCAAATCGGCGGGCAGGGTTTGGGCAACGCCGGCCGGCACGTCGACCTGAAGCTTCACCCGCTGCTCGAAACGACACGGCGGGAACGTCCCAGCGGGGGTGTTCAGCAGCTCTTGCGCGTCGATGACGCCCAGCTCGCCCGAGTCGGGCAATGCCACGACCAGCTTGCGCCGGCCCTCGCCTCCGCCTTCGTCGCGCAGATCTCCCTGGCAGACGTTGCCGGCGTACGGCGCGTCGGGGCCCCGGTCGCTATCAGCGGCGCTGTCATCCGCGTAGCTGTCGACTCGGCAGCCTTCGGCCGCCAAGGTGGCCGCCGATGACGCCGCGGGCGCGGTTTCGGCGAATGGCTCCACGAGCACGCTCACCTCGCCGGGGGTCTCGTCGAGACGGCACGCGGGCCAAGTCGTCAAATCCCGCTCGGTTTCGCCCACTTTGGGGGCACTCAAGCAGTTGGTCGGCAGCGCGAAGATGCCGTTGCGTCCGACATCGGCGGTGGCGACGAAGGTGGCGCGGCCGCCCGGCGTCGCCGCCATCGAGACCGGCCGACCACCGACTCGCAGAAAGCCGAAACCAGGGCGGGCGGGATCGACGTCGACGACCTTGCCGTGCGTCACGTTCACGACCGCCACTTCGTCGGTGACGGTTTGCGAAACCAGCGCGAACACCGACAGCTTTTTGGCGTCGTTGGCGTCGTCGGCCGTGTCGCGGTCGGGGCAGTCGGCGAATGGATGCCCGACGCCGGCCTCGTCGCGACAGAGAAATACGGCGTCTTCACTGCCCGAGAGCGAGCGAAGCTCCGCCACCACCTGCTGCTCGGAGCAGTCACAAAGCAACAGCAGACCGAACAGCGCCGCGACGCGACCCAGCAGTCCAACCGCCTTCACTTGGACGCCCTCGGTTGCTTGGGCTGGCCCAGCGTGCCGAGCATGGTGCCGTAGGTTGCGGGAGACGCGAGATCCAAGCTGTAAACTCCGACGTAAGAATCCGTGAAATGCCCGACGTACAGCAGCTTGCGCTCGGTATCGACGGCCATGGCGTGCGGCCCGCGCCCGGTGAGAATTTCGGTTTCGACGCGCGAGCGCTGGGGGTCGTACACGAAAATTCGGCGTGATTCGAAGCAGGCTACGAAGACGCGCGTCTCTTTGTCCTGCCCGTTCGGCGCGTACACTTGCCCAACCACCACGCGTGAAGGCCCGGTGGTCAGCGGGACGGTCTGGAAGAAGGACGGATATTCTTGGGGCGGCTGGGTGCGGCCGATCAACAGAGAAGACGGGGCGCGGTTCGCGACGTAGACGTCGAGCGGAACCAACCCCGCTGCGTTGGCGCAGGCGTCGTCGCCGGAAGCGCACCGCTTCTTGGCCGCCTTGCGCGCCGAGTCATCGATGGCGATGCCGCGCGAATCGGTGCCGACCGAGTTGGCTTGGATGCCGACCCCGCCGCCGTCGACTAGGTAGGGTCGAGAGCCGTTTTGGGCGTCGACGGCCTCGTCGGGAGCGAAGCGGAACAGCCGCACCTGGGCCGAGTTCCGAAACGTCATCATGAACGTGTCGTAGGGGCTTGCGGGCTCACCCGGAGCCAAAGGCTGCGGCACGGCGGCAACGCCCACGACTCGCGACGGGATGGCCGATGAAGCCAGCTCGAAGGTCAGCTTCGGCCCGTTGTCGTTCCATGCTTGGTTCAGGAACAGCGCGACCGTGCCCGTGGTCTGGTTGGTGACGACGATTTTGTCGCCGCGGGCGTCCGCGTCGAGCGCGAAAGGCTCGGGGTTGAGCGTTATCCCGCGCACGTTCTCGTCGGGTTTGTCGCCCGCACGGTGCTGGTCGTTGCAAGCGTGATCGGACGCACCTTGCTGGCCACATTTCAAGTTGCCCGCGGAGTCGACGTCGAGCCAGTGCAACGTCGAATCTCCGCGCACGGGCACGAACAGCCGTTCCGGGTCGCCCGCTGGGACGGGCAGATCGGTCGTGCTCTCGGGCCGTTCGCGCAGCAGCACGTCGGTGGCGAAGGCGCCAATCTTGACGGCCGAGATCTGGAGCTTCCTAGGCTCGATGGGATTGCAGCGTCCGGGGAACAGCAGCCGGTCCGCGTCGGCACGGTCACCCTGAGGACAAGGCGAGTCGCTGTCTGCCCTGCTGGCCGCGCACATGCCGCCGGGCTGGCAGAAGGGGCGAGGCACCTGCGTCGGTCCCTGGTCGTCTTCCGCGATCGCGCAATCGGCGTCGACCACGCAACGTCGAGGCAGCTGCTCCGTCAGCTTGGTCAAGTCGTACGACTGAACCGCGCCGCCGTTGTACTGGAGGTCGAAGTCGCTCGAGACCACGAACAGGTAGTCCGG
>JBEQSW010000411.1:0-4664 GCA_040348565.1 Myxococcales bacterium
TGGAAGCCGGAGCGTTCGACGTTGCGGCGCAACAGCTCGAACGACACGGCCTGCGCTTCCACGCCGGCCAGGCGCGCGCTCGGCAGCTTCCAAGCCAACAAAAGCAGCACCGACCCGAGCCCACAGCCCAAGTCGAGCACCCGGCCCGCTCGGGGACGCGTCGCGAAAGCGACGTAGGCGGTGGCCACGTCGTCGGAAGAAAAGCGATGACCTTTGGCGCGCTGGTACACGCGCACGTCGCGCGACAGCAAGTCGTCCGTCAACGGACCCAAGGTCGGGTCGTGCAACGCGATCTTGGCGCCCATGACCGGCTAGCCCAAGCGCTGCGGCGCACGCGCCAACTGTTCGCGCAGCGTGTCGATGTCGTAGTGGCCGTCGTGGGGCGCGCCGTTGAAGAAGAACGAGGGCGTCGAGTGCACCCCATCCTGCAATCCCCAATCGACGAGCGTCTGAACGCCGAGCGCTGCCTGCGCGCTCGCTCGAGCCAGCTCTGTAACGTCGAGCCCCGACTCGGCGAGCACGCGTCCCGCCACTTCCAGCGACATTCGCCGCTCGGCCATCATGCGCTCGTGGGCGGCCCAGAACGCGGCCGGGTCGGTAATCGCCTGCATCAGCTCGGCCAGGGCTTGCGCGTTCGGGTGCAGGTGGCGCAGTGGAAAGACCCGAAACACCAGCGCAAGGCCGCCCGCGCTCTCCGACAACAGTTGCTGCAAGTAACCGTGGGCACGGCGCGTGTGCGGGCAATCGTAGTCGCCGTACTCCACGATCACTATCGGCGCATCCAACCGGCCAAGCACCCGATCGGCGTCGGTCGGCGGCACTGACAATGGCTGCATGCCCCGACCCTAGCAGGCACGCGGACGCGCGCCTCCGGAGCGCTCAGTGCTCGACCAAACGGCTGTTTTTCAGCTCCCAACCGTGGGCGGACTTGGACAGCGTGACGTTGCCGCGGATGCTTTCGATGTCGTAGCGGTAGCGAACGGTCGCGCGGTCGCCCTGCACGTCGATTTCGGTCACCACCAGCACGGCGTCTTTCTTCGACTTGGGACCGTCGACGATCTTCACCGGCTCGGTCGACTTGATCAGCTTCAGACCCGCGGGCAAGCGCTCGCCCGCCATCTGCAACGGAAAGCGCCCGGGCTCGCCCAAGTGCAAATAGTTGTCGAGCTCGGGATCGTTCACCACGAGCTGCAAGATGGCCGTGACGTCCTCGTCAGAAGCGGGCGCGCTGGCGGCAGGCTTGTCCGCGGGCGCGTCGCCCTTCGCCGCCGCTCCATCGGCGTCGCTCGCCTCCCCCTTCGCGGCGGCGGGTGCCTCGGCGGGCGTCTCCGGGCTGGCCGCGGGCGCGGCTGGCGCGCCACAGCCCCAGGCCAATGAAATGAGTGGCAACCACGCGGCAATTCGGGTGCGCATGCGCGAGACGTTAGTGAGGCTTGCACAGCGCCACAATAGATTGTGCGTTTCGCTCACGGCATGCGCGTCACCGTGGTCGGCGCCGTCTCGCGTGAATGACGAAGGTTGTCGGCGGTGGTGACGATTTTGCCGACGCAGGGAGCTAGCGGCAAATGTCCAAAACCGCCGCCACGATTGTCGTGAGCGGCGTAGCTGAAATTCGCCTGGAGTGTGATTGTCCACCGCAAACGTTTTGCCCGAAACGGCCGCGGCGAGCGGACGACGAAGCGTGCTCACCTGTGGGCAGAGGTCGCAGGCCAGGCGCAGAACCGGTGTGCTGGCTGCAATCTTTCGGCGAGGCCTCAATCGCCGAAATTAATCGGACAAAAAGGTGAGAAAGACGACCCAGAGCCTGGGGCAGGGAGGCACTCACCAAGGACGGTGCGAACCTCAATCATCGCGGCAGCCCTGGTCGGATTCTCGGCGCTCGCCGCCTGCACCGGCAACCTCGACGGTAACGCCGGTAAAGGCGGCCCTCCCCTCCAAGGCACGGCTGGCAACGCCAGCGGCGCCGGCGCCGGCAGCGGCGGCACATCGACGACCACGACCGCCACCGATCCTGGCCGCGTGACCCTGCACCGGCTGAACCGCGCCGAATACAACAACACCGTCCACGATTTACTCGGCACGAGCGCGACGCCCGCCGACGATTTTCCGATCGATGATCGCGGCAACGGCTTCGACAACATGGCCGACGTGCTCACGCTGTCTCCCCTGCACCTCAGCGTGTATCACAGCGCCGCCCAGGCGTTGGCCGCGGAAGCCCTGAGTAACGCGAGCGAGCGGGCCGCGCTGCTGACGTGTGATTTGGTCGCGCAGGGCGACACCTGTGCTCGGCAAGTCTTGAAGGGCTTTGCCTATCGGGCCTGGCGCCGCCCCATCGCGGATGCCGAGCTGGAACGGCTGATGGCGGTGGTGAACGTGGCCAAGACGAACGGCGACAGCGCCGAGGTCGGGCTTGGGCTCGCGCTGCGCGCCATCCTGCTCTCACCTCATTTCATCTTTCGGGTCGAGCTCGACGCGGACCCCACGTCGCTCACGCCGCACCCGCTGAGCGGCTTCGAGCTTGCGTCGCGCCTGTCGTATTTTTTGTGGAGCAGCACGCCCGACAGCGCGTTGTTGGCCAGCGCCGAAAGCGGCGCGTTGACGAGCCCTGCCACGTTGAAGGAACAAGCCACGCGCCTGCTAGCCGACGCTCGGGCGCGCTCGCTGGTCGATAACTTTGCCGGCCAATGGCTGCATCTGCGCGCCATCGACACGCTGGAGCCGGATCACACCCTGTTCCCCAGCGTGGATGCGACCCTGCTCAGCGCCATGAAATCGGAGACCGAGCTGTTGTTCAAGGACATCGCGTTCCAGGGCACGCCGCTCGTGCAGCTACTGACCGCCAACTACACCTATCTGAATGATCGCTTGGCGACGCACTACGGCCTGCCCGCCGTGGGCAGCAGCGAGCTCAAGCGCGTCGACCTCAGCGGCAACGCGCAGCGCGGCGGCCTGCTCACCCAAGCTGGATTTTTGACGTTGTCGTCGCACGTGAATCGCACGTCTCCAGTCGTGCGCGGCAAGTGGGTAATGGACGAGCTTTTGTGCTCGACGGTTCCGCCGCCGCCGCCGAACGTGAACCTTGCCGCTGTTTCCATGGCCAAGGAGCAGGGACTCACCCAACGGCAAGCGCTCGAGCAACACCGGCAAGATCCGACTTGCAACTCGTGCCATCAGCTCATGGATCCCATCGGGCTCGGGCTCGAAAACTACGACGCCATCGGCGCGTTCCGCGACATGGACGCGGGCAAGCCCATCGACGCCAACGGCCAGCTGCCGACGGGCGAGACGTTCGTGGGCGCCAAGGAGCTGGCGGCGCGGGTCGCGGCCAAGCCCGAATTCGCCCGCTGCGTGGCCAAAAAACTGTACAGCTACGCGCTCGGACGCCCGCCGGTCGAAACGCCAGGGCACCTGGACGGGCCCACCGTCGACGCATTGGCCCAAACCCTGGCGACGAACAATTCCTTCGCCGAGCTCGCCAGCCTCATCGTCACCAGCCCCACCTTCACCAGTCGGCGCGGTGAGCCGACGGGAGGCATGCAATGAAGCGCGCTCCGCACGTGTCACGTCGTTTGGTGCTGGGCGGCGCCGCCAGCTTGTTCGGCTTGCCGTTCTTGGAGTCGGCCCTACCACGCGCCGCGCGCGCTCAGGCCCAGGCGGCACCGGTGCGGCTCGTTTACATCTTCTTACCGAACGGCCTCGACATGGCCACCTTTCGGCCCGCCACCGTCGGCGCCGACTACGCGTTGCCGCCCATGTTCACGGGCCTCGACGCGCTCAAAGGTGACTTCTCGATCGTCACCGGCCTCGAGAACGTCAACGCCAAGCCCGACATGGCCGGCGACCACGCTGCCGGTACCTCCGGGTTCATCACCTGCGCGCACGCCAACAAGTCCGAGACGGACATCAAGCTCGGCATCTCCGCCGACCAAGTCGCGGCGCAAAGAATCGGCATGGCCACGCGCTTGCCGTCGTTGCAGCTGGGCACCGACGGCGGGGGCGGCACTGGCAACTGCGACAGCGGCTACAGCTGCGCCTACGCGCGCAACATCTCGTGGTCCGACGCCGTCACGCCGCTCCCCAAAATCGTCGATCCCGCGCAAGCTTTCAACCAACTGTTCGAGGGCTACGACCCGAACGCCTCCGCCGCCGAGACCGCCAAGCGCCAAGCCCACGAAAAGAGCGTGATCGACTTCGTGCTCGCCGACGTCGACGGGCTTTCGCCCAAGCTCGGCGCCAGCGACAAGATCAAGCTCGACCAGTATCTGACCGGCGTGCGCGAGCTAGAGAAGCGGGTCGTCGGCTCGGGTCCTGGCGCCAGCTGTACGCCCGGAACGCCGCCCACCAAGGGCGCCATGCTCGACTACCCCGGCAAACTGAAGGCCATGATGGATCTGATGGCGCTGGCGTTCGCCTGCGACGCGACCCGCATCATCAGCTTCATGTTCACCAACGCGCTGAGCCAGCACACTCACCCGTTTCTCGACATCACCGGCGGCCACCACGACATCTCCCACCACATGAACGACGCCACCAATATCGCGCAGCTGGCGAAGATTGGCGCCTGGGAGATGCAGCAGCTGGCCTACCTGTTCGGCAAGTTGAAGGAGCTGCCGGACGCCGGCGGAAAAAAAGGGAGAGAAAAAGAGGAAATAGTAGGAGAGAGT